>NZ_JBEYBS010000047.1:0-16425 GCF_040632375.1 Streptomyces sp. NPDC019396
CCGCCCACGATGCGGCGCGCCGTCGCCCCGCCCGTTCAGCGCGCACCGGACCCGGGCGGGCACACGCCGCCGCCGGCCCCGCCCGCGGT
This sequence comes from Streptomyces sp. NPDC019396, assembly GCF_040632375.1. NCBI lineage: Bacteria > Bacillati > Actinomycetota > Actinomycetes > Kitasatosporales > Streptomycetaceae > Streptomyces > Streptomyces sp. NPDC019396. The sequence continues at coordinate 90 of NZ_JBEYBS010000047.1, forward strand.
GCAGCGGGCCGCGACGGCACCTCGCGTGCCGCCTTCGGCCTCCGCCACGGCGCAGCGCCGTGCGGCCGGGCCACCGCCGCCTCCCACCAAGGGCGCGGGCGACGGCGCCCCGCCTCCGCACGGGCCCGCCGACTTCGACGCACGTGCGCTGACCGGCGCCCAGATCGACGAGCTGACCCACCGGCTCATCGGGCCGTTGACGCGCCTGCTGCGCACCGAACTCAGGCTCGACCGCGAGCGCATCGGAAGGCTCCGCGACCCACGCCACTGACCCGCAGACCGACACTCCCGACCGACCCGGCACCACCCCAGAAAGGCCCACCCGATGCCCAGCGAACGCGACCCGGGCTCCAGCATCTTCTTCACCCTGACCATCGACGGCGAGAGCCTCGGCCGCTTCAACGGGTGCGAGGGGCTCTCCTCGACGGTGGAGATCGAGCAGCACCAGGAGGGCGGCAACAACGGGTTCGTCTGGCAGCTCCCGTCCCGGGTGACCTTCTCCACCATCCGGCTGACCAGGCCGCTGACTTCGGAGACCTCCAAGGTCGCGGCGTGGATCTCCTCCGTGACCACGGGCGTCACCCGGCCCACCGCCCAGATCGCCGCCCTGCGCGCCGACGGCTCCGAGGTGGCCCGCTGGGGCCTCATCGACGTGCTGCCGGTCAGCTGGCAGGGCCCGTCCCTCGACCCGGCCAGCCCCCAGGTGGCCACGGAGGTCCTGGAGATCACCCACCACGGGTTCACGGACTGAGTCGACGGGGACCGGACGGACTGAGGAGAACGGGTAGTACACATGCCAAGCAAGGGCGCCAAGGGCGGCGCGGGCCGGAGTCTGGTCCGCGCCACGCTCGCCATCCATGAACCGCCGATCGGGCACAGCACCACACCCGGCGGGTTGATCAAGAACTTCGCTTTCGACTTCAACCCGGCGCAGCTCGCGCTGAGCCGCCGCGCACGGTGGAAGACCACCCCCACGGCGGCGGTACGCGCCGGCGCGCTGCCCGAGTTCATGGGGCCCGAGCCCCGGGAGATGACCCTGGAGGTGTTCCTCGACTCCTCCGACGAGCCGAGCGGCAACTCGGTGCTGAAGAAGGTGGAGGCGCTCTTCTCCTGCTGCGAGGTCACCTCGAAGAGCATCGCCGCCAAGCAGCCGTCCACACCGTGGGTGGTGTTCCAGTGGGGTGCCTTCTCCACCGCCCGCTTCACGGCCTACGTCTCCTCGGTGGACGCCACCTACACCCTGTTCGGCACCACCGGCGTGCCGATCAGGGCCACCTGCCAGGTGCATCTCCACGAGATCCCCAGCCGCACCAAGGGACAGAACCCCACCTCCGGCGCGCTCACGGCACGCCGCGTCCACCGGGTCGTCGCCGGTGACTCGCTGGAGTCGCTGGCCTGGCGGGAGTACGGCGACGCGGCCGGCTGGCGGGCGATCGCCGAGGCCAACGGCATCGACGACCCCTCGCGGCTGCGGACCGGAGTGGAACTGGTGCTTCCCGCGGCGGAAGAAGTGGGGGCCTTCTGATGGTGCAGGCGTCCTTCTCCAACGTCATCCACGTCACCGTCGACGGCGCCAAACTCCCCGACGAGTACGCGAACGCCCTCGTCGGCGCCTGGGTCGACCTCGGCGCCGGCGTGCCCGGGGCGTTCCGGATCACCTTCCGGGACCCGCACGGACTGCTGCTCGGCAAGCTTGGTGTGGACTTCGGCAGCAAGGTGGTCCTGGCCCCCGTGTCGTCCGGCCAGGGCGCCGGGACGCCCCTGCTGACGGGCGAGGTCACCGCCATGGAGACCGACTACGACGGCACCGGCACGTTCACCGTCGTACGCGGCTACGACCAGGGCCACCGCCTGATGCGGCAGCGCAGGATCGCCGCGTACCGCAACCAGACCGCGTCCGACATCGCCCGCAAGCTGGCGGGGATGAGCGGTATCCCCGTCGGCCGGGTCCAGTCCACGAAGACGGTCTACGAGTTCATCAGCCAGGCCAACGTCACGGACTGGGACTTCCTCGCCAGGCTCGCCGACGAGAACGAGATGGTGATGTCCCTGGACGGCAAGGGCAAGTTCCGGTTCGCCGCCCAGGACCCCGCCTCCGGCGCCCCCCCGACCAGCATGGACGGCGAGAAGAGCCCGTTCGTCCTGCACGCCGGTCAGGACGTGCTGCGCTGCCGCGCCGCGGTCACCGCGGCCGACCAGGTCGGCACGGTCGAGTCCAGGGGCTGGGACGTCACGACGAAGAAGAAGCTCACCGCCACGGCGCCCGGCACTGCCAACCTCGGTATCTCCATCGGCACTTCGCCCCGAAAGGCAGGGGCCCGCTTCGGGACCGCCAAGCTGGTCGGCACCGACACCCCCTACGATCGCCAGTCCGAAGTGGGCTCCGCGGCCCGCTCCCTCGCCGACGACATCACCTCCTCTTTCGCGGAGCTGGAGGTCACCGTCCGCGGAAACCCCCGGCTGCGCCCAGGGGTGCCGGTGACACTCCGGGACGTGGGCGCCCCGTTCGAGGGCAAGTACACGGCCACCTCCGTGCGGCATGTCTTCGGCAACGGAGGCGAGTACACCACCTGGGTGACGGTCAGCGGCCGCCAGTGGCGCTCCCTGTACGGCCTCACCTCCGGCGGGGGCGGGTCCGCCGCGCCGAGGCTGCCGAGCGTGGCCAACGCGCTGGTCACCGACGTGCAGGACCCGCTGAAGCAGGGCAGGGTGAAGCTCCAGTTCCCCTGGCTCGACGACGCGTACGTCAGCGACTGGACCCGCACCGTCCAGCTCGGCGGCAAGGGCGGCGGGGGAGTGTTCCCGATGGATGTCGGGGACGAGGTGCTGGTGGCCTTCGACCGGGGGGCGCTGGACCACCCGTTCGTCATCGGGGGTCTCTACAACGGCCGGGACACGCCGACCGCCGTCAAGGACGTGCCGCTGCACGACGGGCTGCGCAAGCAGGCGATCCGGCACACCCTGTCCGACCGGCAGGGCAACCGGGTGGACCTGCTCAGCCAGCAGACCGGCGCCCGCAGGCAGGGCGTGCGGATCGCCACCGGCGACGACCGGCTCACCGTCCAGCTCGACCGCACCAAGACCGAGATCACCGTGGACAGCAGGGGTTCCGTCACCATCAAGGGTGGCCGTGAGGTGTCGGTGGAGGCCGGTACGGACCTCACCCTGAGCGCGCGCCGTTCCCTGACCATCAAGAGCGGCGGGCCCCTTCGTATCGAGGGCCGCGGCCTCGTCAACCTCAAGTCGCTCACCGGCGCGGTCAATCTGAACGCGTTGGGCGCCATCGACCTCAAGGCCACGGGCAGTGCGACGATCGGCGCCGCGAGCGTCCAGATCAACGCGATCGCCAACGCGGGCGTCCGAGCCGTGAGCATCCCGCTCATGGGCCTGGTGACCGCCAACGGAAAGCCGGTGATCTGATGTCCGAGCAGTTCGTCGGCTCCGGCTGGGCCTTCCCGATGAGGATCGGACCCACCGGCGCCATCGCCCTGGTCAGCGGGGAGCGGGAGATCGAGGAGGCGATCCGGCTCGTGCTGGCCACCGCGCCGGGGGAGCGGCCCATGCGCCCCGAATACGGCTGCGCCATCCACGACTTGGTGTTCGCCCCGGTCAACGAGGCCACCGCGGGCCGTATCCAGCACGAGGTGTACGCGAGCCTCGACCGCTGGGAGCCCCGTATCGAGGTCAACGACGTCGAGGTGACCGCGGGCGCCGAGCAGGGCGTGCTGTACATCGACGTGCGCTACTCGATCCGCGGCACCAACAACCCGCGCAGCCTCGTCTTCCCCTTCTACGTCATTCCCGAACACGACGAGCCCGGCCCGGGTGACTCCGGCGATCTCCAGGAAAGCGACCGCTGATGGCCCTGCCCTCCCCGAACCTCGACGACCGCCGCTTCCAGCAGTTCGTCGACGACGCCAAGCGCTACATCCAGCAGCGCGCCCCCGAGTGGACCGACCACAACGTGTCGGACCCCGGCGTCACCCTCGTGGAAGCGGTCGCCCACATGGCCGACCAGATCGTGTACCGGCTCAACCGCGTACCCGAGAAGAACCACCTGGCCTTCCTGGACCTCGTCGGGATCACGTTGTTCCCGCCCGTGGCCGCCCGCACCGGCGTCACCTTCTGGCTCTCCGCCCCGCAGGAGGAGCCCATCGTCCTGCCGACCGGTACCGAGGTCGCCACGCCCCGCACCGAGAGCGAAGACGCCGTCGTCTTCGCGACCGAGCGCGGACTCACCGTCCCGCCCTGCGAGTTGACGCACGTGGTCGTGCAGCACAGCGGCGCCGCCGTCACCGACCGCACCGACGACCTCGCCGAGGGCAAGGACGTGTCGTGCTTCGCCGACGCCCCGCGCTCCGGTGACTGCATGCTGCTCGGTCTGAGCGCAGCCGTACCGCACTGCGCGGTGGCACTGGAACTCGACAGCCGCGTCGACGGCGTGGGCGTCGACCCGCGCCAACCGCCCCTGGTGTGGGAGGCGTGGACCGAGGACGGCTGGGCGCAGTGCGAGGTCGACCGGGACGGTACCGGCGGTCTCAACCGGCCGGGCGAGATCGTGCTCCACATCCCCGGCGGACACGCCGTATCCCGCACCGGCGGCCGCCAGGCCGGCTGGCTGCGCTGCCGGGTCACCGAGCCGCTGCCCGGCCAGCCCTTCTACACCCTCTCCCCCACCATCCGGTCCGCTGTGGCGTTCACCATCGGCGGCACCACGGTCGCCGTACACGCCGACACGGTGTACGACGAGGCCCTCGGCGAATCCACCGGGCTGCCGGGCCAGCGGCTGCGGCTGGCCAACGCGCCCGTGGTCGGCGACGATCCGCCGCTGCTCCTCCAGACGGCCGGGCACGACGGCTGGACCGACTGGGCGGTCGTCCCGCACTTCGCCACCTCGGGACCGCAGGACCGGCACATCACCCTGGACGCCGCGACCGGCGAGATCGCCTTCGGGCCCGCCGTACGGGAACCCGACGGCACCCTGCGGCAGTACGGGACCACCCCGCCCAAGGGCGCGGTGATCCGGGCCCGTCGCTACCGCACCGGCGGCGGCAGGGCCGGGAACGTGGCGCGGGGCGCCGTCCGGGTGCTGCGCAGCTCCATCCCGTATGTGGCGGAGGTCGTCAACCGGGAGGCAGCCCGTGGCGGAGTCGACGGTGAGACCGTGGAAGAGGCCAAGGTCCGCGCGCCCATCTCCCTCCGTGCCCAGGAGCGGGCCGTCACCCTGCGGGACTACGAGGAACTGGCCCGCCGAGCCGCCCCCGAGACGGCCCGAATCACCTGCATCGAAGGCGACGAGGGCGAGCACGGGGCGTACGCCGTCCGAGTGCTGGTCGTGCCCCAGGCGGTGCCCGACCCCGGTGGCCGGCTGAGGTTCGAGCAACTCGTCCCCGGAAAGGCGTTGCTGGACCGGATCACCCGTCATCTGGACGAGCGGCGGCTGATCGGGACCCGGCTGGCGGTCGGACCGCCCTTCTACCAGGGCGTCACCGTCGTCGCCACCGTGCACGCATTCCGCGGCGTCGACACCGACCGTGTGCGCCGCGAGGTCCACGACGCGCTGTACCGGCACATCGATCCGCTCACCGGTGGCGCCGACGGCAAGGGCTGGCCGTTCGGACGTCCGGTCCAGTCCGGTGAGGTCTTCGCCGTGCTCCAGCGAGTGCCCGGTGTCGAGCTCGTGGACGAGGTACAGCTCCACCCGGCCGACCCGCTGACCGGGAAGCGGGGCGACGCGACGGACCGTATCGACCTCGAGGCCCCGTCCCTGGTGTTCTCCTTCGACCACCGGGTCCGTGTGATCGGCGACGCCTCATGAGGGGATCCGTCGACGGGCTGGGGTCATCGTCCCCGATCGGAGCCACGCTCCCGGCCGTCTTCGCCGATGACGACCTGGCGCAGCGCTTCGTCGCGGGCCTGGACGAGGTCATCGCGCCGATCCTCAACGTCCTGGACTGTCTGGACACCTACTTCACCCCGGCGCTCGCCCCGGTCGACTTCACCCAGTGGCTCGGCGGCTGGGTCGGCGCGGAGACCGACGGCACCGAGCCGGAGGACCGACTGCGCACCGCCGTCGCCGCCGCCGCGCGTCTGCACCGCGTACGCGGCACCCGTCGCGGCCTGGCCGAAGCGGTCCGCCTGGCCTTCGGTGTGGAACCGGAGATCAGCGAGAGCGGAGCCGCCGAATGGAACGCCCGCCCCCTCGGCCCGGTCCCCGGCGAACGCCGTCCCCGGCTGCATGTCGTGCTGCGGCTGCCCGACCCGACCCCGGCGGACGCACACCGGCTCGACAGCCTCGTGGCGGCGGCCCGCCCCGCCCATATGCCTTACACGGTCCAGGTGACCGCCGCCGATTCCGAGAGGACTTCCGAGAGATGACCCGTCAGACCCCCGGCACCGCTACCGGGAGTGCAGGCGCCACCCACTGCGCCGAGTGCGGAACCAGGGCGGAACCAGGCCAGTCCTTCTGCGACTCGTGTGGGGAGGTGCTCCGCTGGACGGACAGCGCGGAGCCGGAAGGGAGCGGCTCCGCACGACCCGGTACGGCCGCCGGACCGGCGCCGGAAGCGGGTCCGGGCGCCCCGGAGAGTCCGGGTGGCACCGATCGGCCCGTCGCCGCCACGGGAGAGGACACCGCCCCCCTCGCCTCTGGGCCGGCCGCGGCTTCCGAGCCCGGACCCACCGCGGCCTCGAGTCCCGCCCCCGCCCCCGGTCCCGCCGCCCCTGACAGCGCTCCCGGTCCTGAAGCCGATCCCGACGACACCGTCGCGCGGGCCAGGTCCCTGGTCGTGCCAGTCGGGGATCCCGAACCCCGTGCGTCGGCACGGCCGTCCGTGGCCCCCGTACTCCCCGGCCGCCCGGACGCGGACCGCCCGCAGGTGCGCGCCCCGGGTCAGCAGCCCGCCGCCGAAGGCGGCGTGCCCTGCTCCGTGTGTGCCACCCCCAACCGGCCGGACCGCCACTTCTGCGTCCGGTGCGCCACGCCGACGTCCGCAGCCGCCGGCGCCCCCGACCCGCGGCGCCGCCCCTGGTGGCGCCGCCTGCTGGACTTCCGTAACCGGGAGGCCCCGTGGGCCGGTGACCGCCCACGCCTGCGCAGGAGCTTCGAACGTGTCCTGAGGGTGGTCGTCGGCCTGCTGGTGCTGTCCGCACTGGTCTTCGCCGGCCTCCACACCGGTGAGGCCGTCGACGTGGTCCGCGATCACTTCGCCAAGCGCGCCCCGGTCTCACCGGACACCGTCGCCGCTTCGCAGTCGTATGCGGGCCAGGCTCCGGAGCTCGTCGTCGACAAGCTCAACAACACGTGGTGGGGCCCGGGGATCAACGGCTCCGGCGAAGGGGAATGGTTCGAGGCCCGCTTCGAGAAGCCCACCCGGCTGCTGGACCTGGTCATCACACCCGGTGTCTCCATTCGCCCGGATCAGCTCTCGCAGTCGGCCCTGCCCCACCGCGTCGACGCGGTGATCACCGACGCCAAGGGCAGGAAGTTCACGCGCTCGCTCACCCTCGACCAGGGCGCCGGGCCACAGCGCATCCCCTTCCGGGTCGGTGAGGTCACCGCCGTCCGGTTCATCGTGCGCTCGGCCTACGGTGCCTCGGCCAACAAGCAGGTCGCCCTCGCCGAGATCGAGTTCTTCGGTGCGTCGAACAGTGGGAGGAGCACCGGCTGACCGCTCGCGCTCCCGGGAACGTGGGCCCCGGGGCGGTCGGCGAGGCGCCGACTGCCCCGGGGACTGTGTGCTCTGTGATCCGAGCCCCGGGCCGCGCCGCGGTCAGAGCCGCACCGGCAGCGCGACCAGCCCCCTGGCGCGGATCGAGGGACGCCAGCGCAGCTCGTCGCGAGGCACGTCCAACTTCAGTGCGGGGAAGCGGCGAAGCAGTGTGCTCACGGCGATCCGCGTCTCCAGCCGGGCCAGCGGGGCGCCCACGCAGTAGTGGATGCCGTGCCCGAGCGCGAGGTGGCCGGGGTCGCGTCGGTTCAGGTCGAGGCTGCCGGGGTCGGGGAACCGCACCGGGTCGCGGTTGGCCGAGGCCAGCGACAGCATGACCGTCTCCCCGGCCGGGATCGTCACCCCGTCGAGCTCGACGTCCTGCACGGGGAAGCGGCGGATGGCGAGGGCAGCCGGTCCGTCGTACCGGGCGAACTCCTCCACGGCGTCCTCGATCACCGAGGGATCATCCCGTAGCGCCACCAGCTGCTCGGGGTGGTCCAGCAGCGCCAGCACGGCGGTGCCGATGAGCTGCACCGTGTTCTCGTAGCCGGCGACGAGGATGAGAAACGCGAGCGAGGTCAGCTCGTCCTCGGTGAGCGCGTCCCCGTCGTCGCGCACGTCGACCAGGTCGCTCAGCAGGTCGTCACCCGGACTGCGGCGCTTGTCGGCGATCAGCTGGGGGAAGTACGCGAGCATGGCGCCCACGGCCCGCCTCGCCGCGCCGGGGTCCTCCGGATCCGGGGCGACCAGGGCGTCGGTCCAGGCCCGGAAGTCCGGGCGGGAGTCGTGCGGCACGCCCAGCAGGTCGCAGATGACGGTGATCGGCAGCGGAGCGGCGTACTCCGGCACGAGGTCGGCGCGCATCCGGCCGGCCATGGCGTCGCAGAGCTGGTCGGCCAGGGCCTCGATCCCCGGGCGCATCCCCTCCACACGACCAGGTGTGAAGGCCTTGCTGACCAGACGCCTGATCCGGGTGTGGTCCGGCGGGTCCATGTTCAGCAGGTTGGCATCGAGTGCCGGAGGCAGTGAGAAGCCCCGGTAGTTGCCGGGAGTCCGGTGCGCCTTGTCCAGGGACAGCCGTGGGTCGGCCAGCAACCGCCGCACGTCCTCATAGCGGCTGACGACCCATATGGGCAAGCCGTCGGGCCCGGTGATCCGGTGTGCCGGACCGGCTTCCCGGAGCCGGGTGTACGCCGCGTGGGGGTCGGCGATGAGTGCGGGCAGATCAGGGATGACGGTATCCATGATCGACAGCCTAGACACGGGCAAACGAGCGACGCACGGCACCAGTTGATCACGACGAGACGCCTTTGATGCAGCGGCGTGGGCCGAGCGGCTCGGACCTGCCCGGAGTAGCAGGGGCTCCGCCGACCGGCGACGCGCGCTGCCGGAGTCGATCGGGCGGTCACGCTCCGCCGAGGGCGCCTGAAAGCCGGATGCCCCGCCTCCGTAGAGTGTGGAGCCATGCCGGCCGAATCCCCCCTGATACAGAGCATGCGTACGGCCGTCACGGCCGCGCCCGATGATGTGCCGCTGCGGCTGCACCTGGCCGAACTGCTGCTGGACGCAGGGCACATGGAGTCCGCGGTGGCGGAGGTCGCCGTGACGCTCCAGCACGCGCCCGGTGATGCCAGGGCCCGCGAGTTGATGGCACGGGCCATGGGGGCTCCGGCGCCCGTGACCGGCGCCCCCACGGTTCCTGGAACGTCCCCGGCCGGCACCCCCGGATCCCGTGCCGGTTTCGACTGGAGGGCCGCCGAGGACCAGGTCGGCGACGTCGTGCCACCCCGGTTCGTGGAGGCGCCGCTCACCGTGGACGGCGAGGGCGATCCAGGGGATGCCGCTGCCTGGGACGTGGAGCGGCCCGGCACCCTCCGCCTCGCCGACGTGGGAGGCATGCAGGAGGTGAAGGAGCGGCTGGAGGCCGCCTTCCTGGCCCCGCTGCGCAATCCGGAGCTGCGCCGGCTCTACGGTAAGAGCCTGCGCGGCGGTCTGCTGCTGTACGGGCCGCCCGGCTGCGGCAAGACCTTCATCGCACGGGCCGTAGCCGGTGAACTCGGTGCGGGATTCCTGTCCGTCTCGGTGAACGACGTGCTCGACATGTGGATCGGCAACTCCGAGCGCAACATGCACGAGATCTTCCGGACCGCCCGCCGCCAGGCACCGTGTGTGGTGTTCCTGGACGAGCTGGACGCGCTCGGCGGCAAGCGCAGCCGCACCCAGAGCAACGGTATGCGCACCACCGTCAACCAGCTGCTGACCGAGCTGGACGGCATCGAAGCGGCCGCGAACGAAGGTGTGTTCGTGCTCGCGGCCACCAACGTGCCGTGGGACGTGGACATCGCCCTGCGCCGCCCCGGCCGGCTGGACCGCACCCTGCTGGTGCTGCCGCCCGACGGCCCGGCCCGTGAGGCGGTCCTCCGCTACCACCTGCGTGACAAGCCCGTCGAGAACGTCGACCTGCGCAGACTCGTCAAGGTCACCGACGGCCTGTCAGGCGCCGATCTTGCCCATGTGTGCGAGGCGGCGGCGGAGTACGCGCTGCTGGATTCGGCCCGCACCGGCACCGTACGCATGATCGGGATGAACGACCTGTCCGCCGCGGTGAGGCAGGTCGTGCCCTCCACCGAACCGTGGTTCGCCGCCGCCCGCAATGTGGCGATGTACGCGAACGAGGGCGGGATGTACGACGACCTGGTCGCCTACCTGAAGAAGAAGCGGAAACTGTGACCACACCTCATCCCGCCGTCGAGCGGGCACAGGCCCTGATCGACTTCGATCGCTACGACCAGGCCCGGGATCTGCTCGCGCGGCATCTCGCCGAGGAGCCCGGCGACGTCCGCGCCTGGGTCAAGATGGGCTACTGCCATCTGAACACCCAGCAGGCGCAGCAGGCTCGGGACGCGGCCGCCGAGGCCCTGGCGCTGGACCCCGAGGACTACGGCGCGCTCATCCTGCGTGCGGAGGCACTGACCAGGGGACCCGGCAGCTCGTGGCGCGACGCCGAGCCCGTCCTGCGTGAAGCGGTCCGGGTCAACCCCCACCACTGGTACGGCCATGCGATGCTCGCCGACGCCGTATGGCGCATGGCGATGGTCCGTTACGCCGAGGCCAGCGGCACCAGAGAGGTCGGGCACGACGAGTTCGAGCTTGTCACCCGCGGAGCGGCCGGTATCGCCGCGGAAGCGCTGCGGCTCGGCCCCGATGAGGTCTACGCCCACGAAGTCGCCAAGCTCATCGCCGAGTTCTCGGGGCACGCAGTCGTGGCCGACCAGCACGAGCGTGCCATTCTCCGGGCCGACCCCGCCCACACCGAGGCCCTGGTCAGCCAGACCAGGAAGGCTGCCGGAGCTCCGGGCGTCAAGGCCGCCCGGGCCGCCGACCTGTACGCCGCCGGGCTCGCTTCCGCGCCGGACTCCGCCGAGTTGCAGCGCGGCCTGGACGAGGCCACGTACCGCATGCTGCGCGGCATGCGGTGGCTCGCGCTGCTCTGTGTCGGCCTCGCCGGAGCCATGCTGGACCTGTGGGTCGCCGATGGCGAGGTGCCGCGGGAGCTGCCGGTCCCACTCGGTCAGCGGCTCTGGTACCTCGTCCCGACGAGCGTCATCTGGGCCCTGGGCGCCCTGCTGCGCTACCGGCGGCGGCGTGCGGGGGTCCGGCTCAACGTCCGGTCCCTGATGGGCCGGTTCCGGTGGGCCCGCATCGCGGTGGCGCAGGCGGCCTGGGCCATGCTGTGCGCCTTGCTGATCACGCAGGTCCCGTGGTCGGAGAGGACGTTGCCGCAGGTGTTGTTCTGGGCCGGTCTCGCGCCCACCTTGGCGACCATGTGGTTCGACCGGCCGAGAACGACGTAGCCCTACGGGCGCCAGTCCGCCTGCATGTCGTGGGAGGCGGTCTTGGTGAGCTGCGTCAGTCCGGTGCCGTCGGACTTCACCAGGTAGAGGTGCTCGGGGTCCGCTTCATCGGTACCGCCCCTTGTGAAGACCAGACGGCTGCCGTCCGGGGACCATGAGGGGCTCTTGTCGTTCCGGCGGGCCGAGGTGATGCGATGCAGTCCGGTGCCGTCGGGACGGATGACATAGAGGCGGGCGAAGCCCGAGGAGTCCACTCGGCTGAAGGCGATCCGGTTGCCGTGCGACCAGTCGGGCGTCCAGTCGTGGGAGCCGGACGCGGTGACCGCGGTCTGGGTCAGGGTGGACAGCCGGATCCGCATCACCCTGCTGTTTCCGGCCGCGTCCGCGCGGTTGAACGCCAGGTACTTGCCGCTCGGGGACCACGTGGGATGAAGGTCGTCCGCCGTGTTGTGGGTGAGGCGGGTGGCCGGGGTGCCGTCGATGTCGGCCACGTAGATCTCGCGCTGGGTGCCGACCGGCTTGGCGTAGGCGATCCGCTCGCCGTCCGGGGACCAGGCGGGGTCGGAGGCGCCCTTGGTGCCGGGGACGACCTTGAGGTCGCCGCCCGTGGACTTCATGGTCCAGATTCCGTCGATCGCGCCACCGGACCCGTAGCGGACGAAGGCCACCCGCTTGCCGTCCGGGGACCAGGTGGGCATCACATCGCTGACGGTGGAGGTGTGGGTGAGCTTGACGGGCGTGCCGCCGCTGGAGGAGATCGCGTAGAGGTCCTCGATGGACGCCGTCGCGGTGTAGCGGGCGAAGACGATGGGGTGGTCCGTCGCTGCCCCCGCGTCTCCTGCTGCGCTGAAGGTCAGCGGCACGGCCATGGCGAGTGCCGCAGCGGTCACCGCCGTCGGACGGCGCCGCGATGTGCCGTGCCCGTTGGCTCTCCGGGCCTTGCCCCCGGTTCTGCCGTTGCCGGTGTGCTGCTGTCTGCGTGTCATGGTGTCCCCCCAGATCTCCCCGCGTCCTGCCTCGGGCCGCTTCGTCCCGTGAACATCCCACTCGCCTGGCATCGGGGGAAGCGGCGTTGCCCGGCGGTGCGAGCCCTGTGACATGTTCCGTACATCGCTGTCACATGCGCTGCGGTGGGGGAGCGGGGCGCGCGATTCGGGCGCGCCCCGCTCCGCTGGGGCGGGATTCAGCCCCGGAGGAAGCCCACCAGCAGGGATGAGACCTCCTGGGGCCGTTCCAGACTCGGCAGATGACCGCCCCAAGGCAGGCGCACCAACCGGGCTCCGGTGATCTGGTCGGCCAGGTCCCGGGCCACGTCGGTGAAGTACTTCATGTCGTGTTCGCCCGTCACGATCAGCGTCCGCGCCGAAACGGACGACAGCTCGAATTCCGCCTCGACCGGATCGAACTCCTCCTCGGCGGCGAGCTGTACCTCATACGCGTGCCGCTGCATCGCACGCACCTGGTCGCGGGTGCCCTCGTCCGCGTCGGGCCCCAGCCAGGTGCGGACGTTGAGCTCCACGGCTCCGTGCAGGTCGTCCGCATCGACCAGGGACTCCTCCTGCTCGTCGAAGGCGTCCAGTTCGTCGGTGGACGGATGGAAGGGGGAACCGGCCGACAGGAGGATGAGCGCGCTGAGCCGTTCCGGCCATCGTGCCGCGAACTCCAGGGCGACCCGGCCGCCATAGGACGAGCCCACGACTGCCGCTTTCTCGATACCCAGTTGGTCGAGCAGTTCCCGTACGTCCACCGCGTCGTTGCCCGGTTGCTGCGCCACGGGCGACTCGCCGTGTCCGCGGAAGTCGCAGCGCACCACCTGGTAGCCCGCGTCGATCAGGTCCTGCCACTGCGGGTCCCACATGCGCCGGTCGCATACCGAGGAGTGCAGGAGGACGACCGCGTCGCCCGTACCCGCGGTGTCATGGGAAAGGGTCATGTGTACGTCTGTTCCTCACTATTGACGTGGAGCGCATCGACCGGCCGGTCATGGCACCGTATCCAGCCGTGGGCGTCGGCCGTGCGGCCTCGGTGGAGATCGGTGAGTGTGGTCCTCAGTTCGATGGTCACCGGGCCCGGCTGCCCAGCACCGACGAGCCACTCCCCGTCCGCGTCCCGCACATGGCCGACCGGGGTGACCAGCGCCGCTGTGCCGCAGGCGAACGTCTCGCTGATGACGCCCTCCTCGCACTCCTTGCGCCACTGCTCGACCGAGATCCGCTCCTCCGTGACGGCATGGCCACGCTCCCCGGCGAGCGTCAGCAGCGAGTCGCGGGTGACACCCGGAAGGAGCGTGCCGGTGAGCGAGGGAGTCACCACGGTGGCGCCCGGCCCGGCGCCGCGGACGAAGAAGAGGTTCATGCCCCCCATTTCCTCCACCCAGCGGTTCTCCACCGCGTCCAGCCACACCACCTGCTGGCAGCCCGCGTCCGCCGCCGCCCGCTGGGCGAGAAACGCCCCCGCGTAGTTGCCGGCGCACTTGGCCTGCCCGGTGCCGCCCGGAGCGGCCCGCGAGTACTCCCGGCTGATCAGCACCGACACCGGATCCGGCCGGTTCGAGAAGAAGCCTCCCGTCACGAATCCCATGAGCAGGAAGGTGTACGCGCGGGCGGGCCGCAGTGCCAGGGACGCCTCGGTCGCGAACATCAGCGGGCGCAGATACAGGCTCACCTCCTCGTCGGCCGACAGCACTCCGCCGTCCACGCCGACGAACGCGTCCACCGCCTGGATGAAGAGCTCATCGGGCAGCTCCGGCATGGCCAGGCGCCGCGCCGACTGCTGGAACCGGCGCGCGTGTGCGTCGGGCCGGAACGTGCCGAGCGTGCCGTCCTGCCGGCGGTAGGTCTTCAGTCCCTCGAACACCACCTGCCCGTAGTGCAGCCCCGCCATCGCCGGGCTGATCCGGAGATCGCCGAACGGCATTACCTGCGGAGTGTCCGTCCAGCCGGCCTCGGCGGTCCAGGTCAACATCACCATGTGGTCGGTGAACTGCTCACCGAACGCAGGTCTCCTCGTCACCTGACGACTCCTTTCCGTCTGTGGGTACTGCGTCAGACCAGGGGCGCGAAGAAGAAGGTGTCGCGCGTGCGGAACGCTCCGTCGGCGCTGAACGTGAAGAAGTCCGCGAAGCGCAGCGACACCTCCCGGCCGTCGTGCAACGTCCCCTCGAACGTCCCGTGCACCGCCGCACCGTCCTCCCGCACCAGCGCGGCCGACAGGGCGTGGCGGCCCTCCTTGATGACACGGTCCTCCCGGTAGAAGCGCTCCAGCGCCTCCCTGCCGACCAGGGGTTCGTACCCCGGGCGGCGATAGACGGCCTCCGGGGCGAAGAGCTCCACGAGCCCGGGCACGTCGCCCGCGTCCACCAGCTCGTAGTAGTGGCGAATGCGCTTTTCCCTGTCCACGATCAGCCTCCTGGGTGTACGTGCCGGTACGGGGTGGGTCGACGCGGCTCGGCTCAGTCGTGGGACGCCGGCCGGAGTGCGGCATCGCGGGCCGCGCGGGTGACCTCGTCGAGCTGCTTGGTGAGATAGAAATGGCCGCCCGGGAAGCGGGTGGCGGTGAAGCGTTCCGTTGTGAGTTCGCCCCACGCACCGAGCAGCGAGTCGGTCGTCGACGGGTCCTCGGTACCGCCCAGGGCCGTCACCGGCACCGGAAGCGGGGGCCGGCCGACGAACCGGTACGTCTCGCACAGTTCGTAGTCCGCCCGGAGCACCGGAAGCAGCAGCTTCAAGAGCTCCGGGTGCTCCAGCACCTCACCCGCCGTCCCCTGCAACGCCTCGACGTGCTGAGCCAGCCGGTCGTCCGGAAGCCGGTGGACCACGCCGTACACGCTGGGCCGGGGCAGCTGCGGCCCCCCGTACCCCGAGACGACGAGATGGACGGGCGGGCGGCCCACCGTCACCAGCTCGTGCGTCAGCTCGTAGGCGAGCAGCGCGCCCATGCTGTGCCCGAACAGGGCGAACGGCTTGCCACCCGCGCGCTCCACCAGCGGTTCGACCAGGTCCTTCGCGATGACGGCCGCCGAAGTGACCGTCGGTTCGGCGAACCGGGCCTCGCGGCCCGGCAACTGCACGGGCACCACCTCGACATCCGGGCCGACCTTCGCCTGCCACTCCCGGTACGCCGAGGCTCCTGCGCCGGCGTGCGGCAAGCAGAACAGCCTCGCCACCGCGTCCTGTGCCGTGGTCTCCGCCGCGAACCAGCGGCCGGTCTTGGACTTCACGTGTCTCCTCGTTCCATGGTGCTGGAGCCGGGCCGTCTCCTTGGCCGGGCCGGCCGTGGTCGCGGTCACTCCTCGTGAGCCAGCCGCTCCGCGATCTCCTCGTCCGACAGGTCACCGATCTCCGCCAGCAACTGCTCCAGCTCGGCCACGTCGGGAGTGGCCGCCTGCTCGGACTCGGCCCGCGTGATCACACCGGCGAGATCCCGCATGCCCGGGTTCTCGAACAGCGCCCGTAGGGGGAGTTCGATGCGGAATTGTTCGCGGATGCGGGCCATGAGTTGGGTGGCGAGGAGTGAGTGGCCGCCGAGTTGGAAGAAGTCGTCTTCCAGGCCGGCCCGCTCCACGCCCAGCACTTCGGCGAAGAGCAGGGCAAGCAGATGCTCCTGGACGGTGCTGGGGGCCACGTATTCCGTGCGGTCGGCGAAGACCGGGGCTGGGAGGGCTGCGCGGTCGATTTTGCCGTTGGGGGTGAGGGGGAGGGTGTCGAGGAGGGTGATGGCTGAGGGGATCATGGCGTCGGGTAGTGCGGTGGTGGCTGCTGTGCGCACGGT
>NZ_JBEYBS010000048.1:0-16199 GCF_040632375.1 Streptomyces sp. NPDC019396
TCTTCGGCTACCTCACCCCGTCCGAGACCCGACGGCATCAACAACACGCCCTCGCGGCATAACAAGATCGTGTCCAGGATCACGGGGAAACTTCAGGGCGCCCCTCAAGCCGCCTGTGTCTTCCATCGTTTTGGGCACGGGCGTATCGAGCCCCCCGTCGGCGTGCTCTGGCCGACGGGGGGCTCGTTCATGCCCGGCTCGTTCATGCCCGGCTCCCCGGCTCCCAGGCTTTCCGGCTCCCCGGCGCGGGCAGAGGGTTGTATCGCGCGATACGGGGCCGCGCTTTCGCGGTCCCGGCTGTGGCGGGTACAGGTGGGTGGCGTGGCTATTCGTCGCTGAGGTGCTGGCAGGTGGGGAACGGGTAGCCGCCTTCTTCGGGGAGGCGGTTGACGTCCGCGTGGACTGCGACCCGGATGCTTCCGTCGGGCGCTGTGTCAGAGAGGAGGGGCTGGTGAGCCAGAGCGCACTGAGCTGCTCGATCACCAGGGCGGCGGCGTCTGCGGTGCAGGCGGTGATGTCGATCCGTATCAGACCGGACTCGTCGGGGATGTCGTCGTTCACGGCAGGCACAACGGCGGCGGCTGGCATCGGTAGCGGCACCGCAGCCAAAGCCAGAGAGCGCACTGCGCTCACAGGGCCCGGTTCGCGTCGAGGCAGGTAACCCCAGTGCGACTTCGGAGGATCGTGCGGCTATCTGCGGCGGAGGATGGAGGCCGCGAGGCGGGCGAAAGCCTGAGGGCTGCAGGCAGCGGCTGAACGGCGAGCTGAGCCGAACCGGCCCGAATCGCTGCGCCGGGCTGTGGGGCTCTCGGGTTCCGCCCTGTTCAGGTGGACCGTCAAGCTCGTTTCCGTTGTGGGGTTCTTGGCGGCCGGGTCTCGCTCTCTGGGTGGAGGCCCGGCCGCGGGTGCTTCCGGTCCTGTCGCCGGGAGCATGGTGTTGAGGCTAGGTGTGGTTGTGTGGGGTTGCGCGGTGTGGGGTGACTTACCGTATGCTATCCCACTTTGTCGTAAAGCGTTGTGCCCCCGAGTCGTTGTTGCAGCGATAGAGCTGCAGTTGTGAAAGATCGATCGACTTTGCACCCGGAATGTCTATGCACATATTTCTATTAGCGCCATTCTGCCAGGAGAAACCTCCATCGCTACCAGTCGGATACCATGTCATGGGCTTATGGCCGTTAACGCAAGACCATACGTGCAGCTTAGTTCCATTCGTCATCTTGTCATCTACGGGAGATATGCACTTGTCGCGAACTTTCAGTTGATGGTTTGCGAGAAAAGTTACCTGCTGTGCTGGATTCGACTTACACCTGTACAGCTGAACTGGCCTACCGTTAGGGATGGTACCCCCCGAGTCGCCATCGCGAAGATCCAAACATTTATTCATTGCCGCCATGGGGCTGGGGAGGCAGTCCTCAATTCGCGTGGCCCAAGTGCCCTGGATTTTGTTGTCGCCTGAATGTATGGGAAATTTGACGACGCTATTCACCCTTAGGATATTTTTCGGATCGCTCGGGTTATGTGTCGTAGTTGTCCCATCTGGGTTATGTGTTCTCTTGAGTTGAATTTGCCAATATCCGTTTGCGATGATTGCTTTAGGGTTGAAGGTGAGCTGAGTGGATTTTCTCCACGCGCCGCCAGTGTCAACGGTATTCGTTACACTCTGCATATTTTGGTAAGCGACATAATGGCTTGAGGTGCGCGTGTATTGAAGGCTGGTTGACGCCTCCATGAAGATGCCCTTCAAAGTCGCTGTGGCGGTCACGGCAATGGAATTACTGTTACCATCCGTGACTGTGACTCCCGCGGTGGTGCTTTCGCTTCTGCTGAACCTTACAGTCGACGGCTCAAGGCCGCACTGACTTATGGAGTCGCCTGTATCGGCCTCTTTTTCAATCACGTTTTCATATTCGTACAGATTGCCTTGACGCTCTGATGTGACAATAAACTGGCAACGCTCTACGTCGGATCTAAAATAGCGTCCAAAATCAAGCGTATTCGTCGCGCATGCCTCAGTGGCAGATTCGGCGGATACGCCAAATTCGAGCCATGGTCTGGTCTCTTCGGCTGAACTCTGCGCGGCATTCGCTATCAGCGTGACGCATGCGAGGCAGGTTATTGCAGTCGGCCTTGTGTAACGTGAGAGTGTTCCACTGCGGTGTCTGCGGTAGTGCCGGTTAGAGAAGCGAGGGGTAGTCATAAGGCGCACTTTTGCTCCCTGTTTCGATATTCCGTGCTCCACTAACATGAGTGAAGACTTATCGGATCCGGGTCTTAGTCTTGCGCCGCCGGCACGCTCGCACCCTAGTGATTCTCCCCAGTCTTTCACCATCGTCCCGGGGCCACCGGGAACCTCCACACCGGAACGAGGTCTTCCAATGCGACCGCGAGAGGGGTGTCGGCCCAGGGTCCAGCGAGTGGTGTAACCGCGGGTTGGTTGTTACCGCTGGGGCGCGGTGAGGCGGCCGTCGAAGGCTTGGAGGGCTGGCTTCCATCGCCTGGTCCAGCGCTTCGCGCCGTTCCCGGTCGGGTCCAGGCTCATGACCGCGAGGTAGACGCACTTGACGGCGGCCTGCTCGGTGGGGAAGCGCCCTCGGTCTCGTACACTCACGTCGGTCATCAACTTCCGGTTTCTGCTCAGGAGTTACACCGATCACCGGTGTCAACGCTCTCGCAGAAATGACCACCCACCAGTCCCGCAGAATTGACCCCCTGGGGTTGTTTCGGCTTTGTTCGTCGGCTTGTGCGCGAGGTGACAGTCGTCTACCCAGAGGCCATAGAGTGCGCCTATGGAGATCCTCGGCCTTGGCCCCGTGGCCGTCGACGCTGACTTTGGCGACTATGTGAGCCCGTCGCTCCCCGTTCCCGTCTTCGGTGACACCCTCTGCCGGTTCGCCGTCGTCGGCTATGACGATGACGATGCGAAGGCCGACTTCGAGACGGCCATCAGCGCGTTTCTGGAGCTCGACGAGTCAGCTCTGAGGTCCGCGTCGATGCCGGTCTTCCAGTACTACCTGGACGTGAAGGCCGAGGTGGGCGGTGATGAGGACCTCGTCTCCATAGCTGGCCCGGACGACGTCTGGTCTCATATCCAGCCCGGAGGCGAGGTGACGGTCCAGCGGGAGGACGCCCACGGCGACCGGCAGGTGTACGTCTCCGTGGAGTGCGAGTGCGCTTGGGAGCCCGAGCAGGGTCTTCAGATCGTGTTCCGCCGCGGTAGCTCGGTGACGAAGGTAGGCCCGTTCGACAGTCACCTCACCAACGTCTCCGCCTTCGACCGTGCAGATCTCGCTGACGTCGTCTACCACCGATTCGGCTGAGGGGCCGGCGGCGGTGAGGCCCAGCCTCACCGGTTCTCCTTGGCCAGGAGTTCCCGTCGCTGGCGGGTCCGGTAGGAGTCGCCGGTCAGTGTGAGGTCCTCGGCGTGGTGGACGAGGCGGTCGATCATCGCCGCGGCCACGACGTCGTCGGAGAAGGTCTCTCCCCAGCGCCCGAAGGGCAGGTTCGAGGTGACCATGACGGAGCCCTGTTCGTAACGCGAGGCGATGAGCTGGAAGAACAGGTTGGCCGCGTCCTGGTCGAACGGAATGTATCCCACCTCGTCAATAATGATCAGCTTGTAGCGACGAATCTTCTTCAACTCGGCTTCCAGGCGCCCGGCTTGATGGGCTTCGGCAAGACGGGTGATCCAGTTGCTGGCGGTGTCGAACAGGACCGAGTAGCCGGCGTGGGCGGCCTTCACTCCCAGGCCGATGGCCAGGTGGGTCTTGCCGATCCCGGGCGTTATCAGCGGGGCGTGAGCCCCTCGATTCTCTGTCTGCAACGAGCGTCACCGTGAGCGTTCTGCGTCGTTGATGCATTGCTATCAACGGGAGTTCTTCAACGAGACGGAACGGCATCAGTGGCGCATAGCTTGGCGGTCCGGCCCGCGAACGGTCGGCGGACGTGGACCGTGATCGACGAGAAGTACCGAACCGTCGCACCGGTCGAGGACTGGCTGGAGGCCCATAGGCAGCTGTGGTCGCCGAACACGGTCCGCGGCTATGCGACCTCGCTGGCCCAGTGGTGGACGTTCCTCGAACAGCGCGACGAGACCGGAAGGTGGGGCGATCTCGGGGTCCCGGCGGTCTCGGGGTTCCTGTCCTGGTTGCGCAATGGCCGCACCGTCGAGCACACCCTGGTCGAGCCCGAACCGGCCCCGGAGGCCGGGACGTTGGAGGCGAGACTGGCCGCGCTGATCTCCTTCTATCGCTGGCAGGAGGCGGTCTTCTCAGTGCCGGTCGAGGGCCGGCTCATGCGCGGGACGCCGCGACGGGCCCCGGCCCGGGGCCTGCTCGCGCACCTGGACGCCCGCACCGCTCCCGCGCCGTCCTCGCTGGTCAGGGTCCGGCGCCAGCGGCATCATGGGCGCCCTCCGCTGCTGCTACCGACTGAGATCCAGGCGATCCTGGACGGCTGCGCGATGCCGGACGCCACGGTCAGCGACTGGAGAGGGAACCTGCGCGACCGGCTGCTGTTCGCCCTGCTCGCCGAGACCGGCATGCGCCTGGGAGAGGCCCTCGGCCTGCGGATCTGCGACTTCGTCATGGGCCGTGGCTCCACTCCCTATGTCGAGATCGTGCCTCGCGAGGACAACACGAACGGGGCCAGGGTGAAGATGATGCGCCCGCGACGCGTCTATGTCGGCAGCGACCTGGAGCGACTATTCGCCGACTACCTCACCCACCTCGCCTGCCGGGCCGCCGAGTTCGGCATCGAGATCGATACCGGATCGCCGCTGCTGGTGAACCTGGAGCGGCCGCCGCTGCTGGCCGCCCTGCGCGAGGGCACGGTGCGGGACAAGGTATCCGCCCTGCGCAAGAAGGGCGTCGGCCCCGCCTCCTGGACGCCGCACTGGTTCCGGCACAGCCACGCGACCGCGCTGTTGCTGGCCGGGACGCCGGAGTGGGTGGTCTCCCGCCGACTCGGTCACGCACACGTGCAGACCACCCTCGACCTTTATGGCTGGGTCCGCGAGGACGAGGCCCTGCGGGTCGCGGCGAACTGGAAGTCGTACATCTCTGCCTGGCAGGTCGACGATGGCGGGTGAACAGCGTCATCTCCATGCGGCCGGCGACGAGGATCCGTTCTGGCGGCTCTGGACCGAGTTGCCAGAGCCCTGGAAGGGGCGGGCGATCAGGGACGGCATCGACGACTGGGAGAAGATCACCGAGAACGGCGACCGGAGCATCGACCTGACCGGTCTGCCCGACCTGATCGCCGCCGAACTGGCCTGGATGGCGCACTGGCAGGCGATGGACGGGACCCGTTCCTCGGTGCTGGGCACCAACCAGTTCGCGAACATCCTGCGCCGCGCGATCCGCGACCAGCACCCTTTCCCTGCCTCGATCCGGACCATGGACTGGGAGACCGCGGCCGCTCTGCAGCGGTGGTTCTATGCAACCCGCTGGGGCCGCCTCATTCCTCGCGGCAGCGTCGCCCGGCTGCGGGTGATCTTCCGCTTCTCCCGTCTGGCCCTCCTCGCCCGCTGTTCGGACGGCCCCTGGTGGTCTCTGGACGAGTGGCATCCGCGCTGCGATCCGCGGATTCCGCTGGCCGAGCACGAACCTCAGGCCCACTACGGCTGTTCCCCCTCGAAGATCACTCAGCCGTGGCTGCGGGAGGCCGTGAAGTGGTGCCTGGGCACCCAGTTGGAGGCCGGCACGTTGCGCTGGTCGACCGTGAGCCAGGAGCGGATGCGATGCTTCGCCCGCTTCGACCGGTGGCTCCAGACCTTCACCGACCCCCTCGACGTTCTGGGCGACCCGGCCCACGCGGTCCAGCTGGCCGCCGCCTTCCGCCGCTGGGACACCGATCCCGCCAACCGGCTCCTGCGACAGAATGAGCAACGGTTCGCCGGGCAGCCCGTCCATCCCCGCCTGGTCAACGACGACCTGCGGGCCGTCGCCGAACTCTTCGCGTTCGTCGCCGCGAACCCCATCGAGGCTCGCCAGGTCCTCGGGCCGAACCCGTGGTCGCGGGTCACCGACGCGCACGCGGCTGGCTGGTTCCGGCAGGTCTCCCGCATCCCTGACCGGCGCGAACTCAACAACGAGCACTACGTCGACGACCACGCGCTCGCGCAGATCCCCGCCGCACTACCCCTGCTCGGGCTCCCCCGCCACGAAGAGATGGCCCTCACCCGCGGTGACGAACAGCAGGTCACCGCCCGCGGCTTCGACGACCCGCAGGCCATGCGCATGATCCTGCTGCAGATCCTCACCGGGCGACGGGCCAGCGAAATCCGCACCAGCCGCTTCGACTGTCTCTCCCCGGTCCCCGACCGGGCCGTCGACGCTGCCGAAGGAGAACAGATCGCCCGCTTCCACTACGCACAGAGCAAGATCGACATCGCGCCGGACACCATCCTCGTCGACGCCGAGGTCGTCGCGGTCATCGAGGAACAACGACGGTGGGTCCGTGAGCACTTCCCCGGCATCACCCCGCGTCACCTGTTCCTGCAGCGGACCGGGAACCGGCAGGGCGACAAGCCCTACCCCTCGGGCACCTACAGCTGGATGTTTCGCGAGTTCAGCAAGATCGTGAAGATCACCGACAGCAAGGGCAAGTCCGTCGGGCTCAGCCACACCCACCGCTTCCGTCACACCAAGCTGACCCGGCTCGCCGAACTCGACTTGCCCGTCCATGTGTTGATGCGCTATGCCGGACACGCGACCCCGACTATGACGATGCACTACGTCGCCGCCCGCCAGGAACACGCCGAGCAGGCGTTCCTGGCCACCGCGAAACTCCGCGCAGACGGCACCCACGTCACCTTCTCCCACGACGACCAGGACAGCCTCCACCTGTTCAACCGCGCCGACCGATTCCTGCCCCACGGCTGGTGCCTACTGCCGCCCCTGCAGACCTGCGACAAGGGGAATGCCTGTCTGACCTGCTCGGTCTTCGTCACCGACACCTCCCACCAAAGTGCTCTGGAACGGCAGTTGGACGAGACCGAGGCCCTGATCAACCGCAGCACCACCGCGTTCCAACAGCGACACGGACGCCCGATGCCCGAGGACAACGTCTGGCTGCTGCAACGACGAGCCGAACACGCGGCCCTCACCAAGCTCCTGGACACCCTCCGCTCCAAACCCGGAGGCGCCATCCAGGGCGCCGGCTGCGGCGCCGCCCCCGCCGGCCCGGTCCCGCTCACCCTCGACCTCGACCGCCACCGAAGGACCCGGCCATGACCGACGACACTCGCACCAAGCGCACCCAGACACTCGCCACCGCCGCGAAGGCCAAGTCACAGGCCAAGACCACCGCGGCAGAGAAGGCGATCCGCACCCTGGTCAAACGCGGTGAGCCGATCACCTTTCAGGCCGTCCAGAGGGAAGCCGGCGTCTCCCATGCGTTCCTCTATAACCACCCCGACCTGCGAGGACGCATCGAACGACTCCGGGCCCAGGCCCGGCCCGTTCCCGCACCGACGCCTCCGGCGGACGAGCACAGCACCCTCGTCCTCGCACTGACCGGCCAGATCACCCGCCTGAAGAAGCAGCACCGAGAAGAAGTACAGGCCCTGCGGGACGCGCTCGAACGAGCCCACGGCGAGAACCTCGACCTGCGACGCGAACTCGCCCGCCGAGGCGGCAACACCCCCGTTCCGCGGACGCGAACCATCGGCCCCTGCTGACCACGTCACATCGATCGAAGAATCATCCTGAGCTGCAAAAACATGCTCAGATCGCGAACGAACCGGCGATAACCGAGGGCCCGAGCAGGACCACGTTCTCCGCCTTTGCCACAAACGTCCTGGTCGCCAGGTGCGCGAGGACGTCGCGCCGCAGTGACGGCAGGTGGTCGAGGTTGAAGTCCTCCAGCGTTTTGACCTGCGGGAAGTGGGCGGTGCGGATCCGCATCACGGTGCCCTTGGACTCCCGGTCGGCGACCTGACGCTGCAGCAACGCGGCCAAGTACTCCTCGTGGGACCAGTTTTCGTCCCGTGCCTGGGCGGCGAGTTCCTCCCAGAACGCGCCGATGGTCGGGGTTTTCAGCACCCTCGTCAGGTAGGCGATCATGGACGGCATGCCGTCCTTCGGTGCCGCGGTCGCCTTGGTTGCGGTGGTCATTCGTTGCTCACTTTCGGGCTCACAGGATCGAAGTCGACG
This sequence comes from Streptomyces sp. NPDC019396, assembly GCF_040632375.1. Classification (NCBI taxonomy): domain Bacteria; kingdom Bacillati; phylum Actinomycetota; class Actinomycetes; order Kitasatosporales; family Streptomycetaceae; genus Streptomyces; species Streptomyces sp. NPDC019396. Next base: position 8,154 of record NZ_JBEYBS010000048.1, read on the forward strand.
CCGAACAGGGCGTCGTAGTCGGGCAGGGCCCGCAGGGCGACGGCATGGCCGTCGGGGTGATGTCGGGTCGCGGCCGCGCGTTTCTCGCGGTCCAGGGCCAGGGCCTGGCGCATCCGCTGAGCGGTGGTGGCATGGACGGGATCGGTGACGACGGCCTGCTTGGCCCAGGACCGCTCGTGCCGGGCGACGACCTGGCCGTCGCAGAACACGGTCACGGTGTCCGGGGAGGCGGTGACGTCGACGAACCGGCCGATGACCTGCGGATCGACCGAGTAGTCGACGGTGTCGACGCGGACGTAGTAGTCCCGGCCGAGCCTGACCCGCTGGCTGAGCCCGATCGGCGGCTCAACCGGTGGCAGCGGGATCATCGACAGGTAGTCGGTCTCCAGCAGGTCGACTGGACGGCCCCGGATTGACCGGACCGTACGGGAGCTGGCCTTGACGAGCTATTCGGCCAGTTGCTGGTTAAAGTCCGCGGGCGAGGCGAACTGCCGGCCAGGCAAGAACGATGTCTCCAGATAGCCGTTGCTCCGCTCGACCATGCCCTTGTATTCGGGGTCGCGGGGCGGCGCGAGCTTGATCTTCGTGGCGAGGGTGCCGGCGAACGCCGCCGCCGGGGCCGTGAGCTTCCCGCTCCCGCCGATCGCCGCCTCACGGTCCCAGACCAGCGTCTTTGGAACCCGGCCGATGCCGCTGATCAGCTGCCACATGCCCGACAGGATGTCGCCGCCCTGGCGCGAGGGGATCATCACCGCGGTCATGAACCGGGAGAACCCCAGCGTCATCACCAGCACCGGCAGCACCCGCTCCTGCCCGCCGCCCACCTGCACCTTCGTCTCCGGGAACCACAGGTCGCACTGGGCGACCTGCCCAGGTTCGTAGGTGACCCGGTCGACCGGATCGATCCCGACGTACTCCGGCCGGATCAGTGCCAGCCGTTTGCGAAGCGGCGCCGACGAGTGCGGCCAGCCGATCCGCTCGGCGATCACCGGGGCCGGCATCCTGGGCCTCTCCTGCAACAGGGCCCGCATCTGCGGCTCGTAGGCGTCAGCGACATGCCCCCGAGGAGCCCGCTGGAACACCGGGGGACGATCCGAGTTCAACGCGGACCGCACCGTGTTCCGGGCCACCCCCAACCGTCGTGCGATCTCCTTGATGGGCACGCCTTCCGCTCGATGCAGACGGCGTATCTCGGCCCAGTCCTCCACTTTCAGCACCCTCCAGATGCTCAAGGGGGTTAATTCTGCGAGAGCACCTGGGGGTCAGTCTTACGAGAGCAACGACAACCGGGCTCTGTCCCGTGATCGGTGGTAGCGCTATGTGGTGATCACTGGAGGAGGACGCGGTGGCGGAGCGGGGGAACCCGGCTCGCCGTGCCTCGTGATCTTCTTGGTTCGTGTGTTGACGCCTTCGGTGCGGCCGTTGTGGTACGGGGTGGTGAGTCCGGCGTTGACGGCTGGCGGTCAGCGGTGCCCGTACAGCGTTTTGAGGGCCCGGGAGGGTGAGGGTGTCGGCGTGTGCTTCCGCCGGCGGTGGTGTCGGCATCGTGGGAGGGGAGGGCGACGAACTCTACGACTGGGACTGGTGTATGACATGGGGCTGTGTCCGGGCGAGCGGAATGAGGAACCGCGACGCCCGTTCAGCCGCGTGCCTGCCGTGCTGTCGACGGCGTTGGTCCGGTTGTCGCTGGACGCGGGCTTGAGGTTCCCCCGCTGCGCGGGAAGGGCTGCCTATTGATCCGAAACTCTTTGGGTTCACTCGTCGAGGATGTCGCGGACGTGCGGGGCTTTGAAGTAGCCGGTGACGACGTGGGGCTGACGCTGTCGGCGGTGGAAGAACCTGCGGGTTTCGGTGGCGAGTTCGCTCTGGTTCCTGGCCCGGTGGGTGTGGGGCAGGATGCGTTTGAGGTCGGCGTTGACCAGCGCGTCCGGGTTCAACACGGGTGAGTACGAGGGCAGGAGGTGCAGCTCGATCTCGTCCGTGTGGTCGGTGAGCCAGGCACGGACTGCCTTCGAACGATGGGCCGAGTGACGGTCCACGATCAGGTGGACCTTCCGGTCGAAGTGTCCCACGAGCCGGGCAAGGAAGCGGCACATCACCTGCGCGTCGAAGGTGCCGGTGAAGACCATGAAGTGCATCCGCCCTTCGTGCTGATCGCGGACATCGCGTTCACGGAGAACCGGTTCCCGGTGCGGCGGACAACTGGGGTCGCCCCCCTTGACGCCCCAGGTGCGGCCGGTGACCTGGTCCGAGCGGATCCCGACCTGGTCGCCGAAGAGGACTTCGGCGCCCTCCGCCTTCGCCCTGGCCCGGATCGCCGGCCAGGTCTCCTCGCACCAGGCGCGGACGGCCTCCGGATCCTGTTCGACAGCCCGCTTGTCCGGCCGCTGGAAGGTCAGCCCCCACCGCTTGAGGTACTTGCCCACGCCGGGCTCGGTGAACCGGACCCGGTACAGCTTGAAGATCAGCTCGCCTATGAGCCCCCGCGTCCACAGCTGACCGGAAAGCCCCAGGTCGCAGGGGATGTGATCGAGGACCGCCTGCCGCACGGCAGCCTGCTCGCCCTCGGACAGCACCTGATGCTCGCCAGTGCGGCGGCCTCGCGGACGGGACAGCAGCGCGTCCCGGCCGCCCGCCTGCCACCGCGCCCACCAGTTGTCCACGGCCCTGACCGACACCCTGAACAAGGCCGCGACCTCTACCCTGTCCCGGCCCTTCACCAGCGCGGACACCGCCAGCAACCGCACAGCCTCTTGTACGTCCGGCGACCACGTCCGCGCATCCCCCACCAGATCCCTCACGCACTGTCAACGAGGTTGAACTCAAAGCGTTTCGGATCAATAGGATGCCTGGAAGCCGACCTTGAAGACACCGAAAAGGGTGACTTCTGTGGACGCGCCTACCGAAAAATTTTGAGACGTGGTTTTGGTGGAGCTCCAGGTGATCCATTTACTGGACGTTCCCGTATGGTTACAGTTGTAAACCATCTCCCCTTCCTGCCGGCGATCGCTGAGTCCACTTTCCACCAACAAAGGTTCCCACGAGCAATTCGTATCGTCGTCGTCATCACTTGCGAACTCTGCGCATGTACGCAGGAGAAAGTCATGACCAGGATAGGGTGTGTGGTTCGCCTGCGCTGCTGGCGCGCCACCAATGAGCCCCATAACGGCAACGGATGAATTCGCTAGCAGTGTGAGGATGCGCTGGCGCAGTTTTCTGGCCATATTTCTCTCCTTCTGCATATTGCCTTGAGAGCCAGTGCACAACTCCTTGCGAGAGGGACTTCTCACAATACGAACGAGAGGAGCCTGGGGGTCGTGCACGAGGCACAATAGAACGTGAGCTACCCGTGTGATGCTAGGGAGAATCCATAATCTCGCTACTGTCGGGCGGGCTGTTCGCTAGTCGGCCATCGATTTTTCAGATATCCAGCCCGATTGCCCATGATTGACCCGGCGTGTTCTGACCGGTCTGACGCACAGCGTTGCGCGTTTTCCGATGCCGCCAAGCTGCGGGTGGCTGTCCGCGCCGCACTGAGCCCCTTTACATCCTCAGTCTGAGCTGGCCAGATGCAGGGTGAGGACGGCTTGGACCAGTCCGGGAGGCCTATTCACGGGGGTTTTGGTCTGGCTGCCCGTGATCATGTAGACGGCCCTGCTCGGTAGCGTGACGGTTGCGAAGACGTCGGGAAGCTACCAGGGCAGGGCCGTTGAGCCGTTACGACAGGACTGGAGACGGATCAACTGGACGTGTTGGTGGCGCGGGTCCATCGGGCGCTCGTGGAGGATCCGGACCCGCCGGTGGTGCCAGGGCGGATGTGGGCGCTGGGGGTCCCTCTGACCGGCGTGGTCGCCTGATGAGAGCAGTGCTGCCGCGTCTCTGCCCTCGCCTCCGCGTTCATAGATACATGAGATGTCACCGTAGGCGGCATGGATGACTGGGAGCAGTTCGTCGATAAGGTTCCGTGGTTTGTCGAACCCACGAATCGGGCCGTAGTCGGTACACCAGGTCCGTGGGCCCGCGGGTCGAGCGAGAGCCTGCCCGAACTGTCCGCACTGCTCGCCGCAGCGACTCTCACTCCCGTGTCAGTCGCGGGCCGTGAGTACGAACTGTTGGCCTGGGGGCCGCAGGATATGCGACGGGGGTGGTTGTGCCATCCGCCTCACTCTGGAAACGGGGTCGATGTCGCCCCAGTCCATGGAGAATTCTGGCGGCTATGCGGGGGGATCGCCGAACGGTTCTCGGAACCTGACACCTGGTGGGTGAACCAGGACGACGTCCTCACGATCGATGCGACCCGGCACAGTGTTGGTGACGACCTGGATGCCTATGCGTGGGCGTGGGAAGACGAGGGTTTGACCCTTCCGATCAACGCAGCGGACTACTACGCCGCGGCGATCGAAGCCAATGGAAACCTGACGCTTGCACACCGTCAGGACGGCCGGCTCATTCTTTTTGCCCCCGACCACGCCTTCGAGCATGTCCAGCCGCTGGCAGGCTGCCCGCCGTTTTCGCTGCTGACGATCGACGGTGTGCCTGACCTATTGGCATGGATCGAGAGGTGCGCCTCCGCCTGGCAAGAAGGGAACACGGGCCTGGGCCGACAGTAGCCGAGCGGAACGAATCCGTCGTTCCGTGCACCGCACGGAGCTCCACACGTCATGACGGTGGGGCTTCCCGGTCACCGATTGTCCGCGTACTCGTCTGAGTGCACCACCGAGTACGAAGTTATGTGCACCACTGCTCAGGCCACGTCGGTTGATCAACCCTGCTCTTCGAGATGCACGACGAATGGATCGCCTTCCCTCGCCGCTACCTGCCCGAAGGCAGCATGGACGAGCTCTACCGCGAACGCCCCGACAGTGCTCCCGCACTACCCCAACACCACAGACACGACCGCCAGTTGATCCACAACACCACGACAATGGGCATGATCCTCTGGGGTGCTGTCTGGCACGACACCACAGCTCATCCGGCGACCGGGCGGCCTGCTGCGCGGCTCATGTGATGCTCCGGTCCTTCCGATCACACGTCCTCCCCTCTGGGGGACGGACCGCTGTTCCGGTAGATAAGCCTGATGCACCGTTCTTCCTGGAGCGTGTAGTTGAATGCAATAATGTTGAGGAAGAGTCCCTCAATCATGCGTACCGGGAAGGCGCAAAGGCAGCGCCCATGTTTCCTCTTCACGAGAACCGTATCCTTTCTATTCCTAGACTGTGGCGTTCTGCTAGCAGAGTGCTTTCATGTTGCATGGGAAAGCAGTCCCCTGCGAATTCCAATTGTGTGCCCGTGGGCCAAGGCGAAACCAGACAGTCTTGGAGTCCGTTCCATATGTGACCCACCATTCTTCAGCGAGTGCATTCACCAAATAAAGTCCCCGACCATGGGTCGAACTCAAATCTTCCTCACCATGTGAGATCTGGCACGGAGAGCCGTCTGAAACCCCGACCAGCAGGGATATTCCCTCTTTGTCGGCAGTCGCCGTGCAATGTATGTGAACTGCTGTCCGTGCGTGCAGCACAACATTTGTTACTAGTTCGCTCACGAGCAGTTCGGCATCTTCCAGAAAATCAGGTGCTGGGGCCAACTCCGACGTCGTAAGCGCGGATGCGAATTGGCGGATAAATGTGCGGGCTTCGGAAGGTACAGTCCTTCCATGCTCAAGCCGGCCGGATGATTGTGAGAGTGCAGGCATAATTCCTCCCGGTGGTTACGAGGTGCAGTACAGCCAGGTGCCGCATACGTATCCCAGTAATCCACGATATCCGTCCGTCCGCATGAGTACTTTTGGCCATCTGGTGAGCCTGTCCGACCTGAGCGCGTGAGTATTATTCAGTGGCCTACCAATGGGACTCGTCAACGAGAACACGGTCTTGCATGATCTTTCTGAGTTCTCGACGACTGGCTATTGAAAAGCGTTGAAAGAGTACAGATAGGTGGTACTCCACAGTCTTATGGCTTATGAAGAGTCTGGCGGCGATCTCCTTGTTCGTCAGACCCCGGCCCACCAGATTTGCTATCTCACCCTGCCGCTTCGAAAGTGAGCGACAGACCCGCCCTTGGCTCTCGCTGCGATCAACCAGATTTTCCCCGGCGTTTCCAGGGAGAACCATTGAGGGGACCTCAACCAACAGCCGGTCGGTAGAGTCATAGTCGATCTCCACGACGACCTCGTCGCGAAGAGTTGTCGACGCTCTGCCCAAAAACCGCAAATATAGCCTGTGCTCGGAATCCTCGAGCAGTCCTTCCCAGAGCTCGATATACGCCCCTGGAAAGTCCTCGCATTCTGGACGTGCCTCGGAAGGAATAGAGTGACTCCCCTCGATCTCGGCTTCTGTGTCCATTCTCCATATGAGAAGCGAAATCTTTGCCATGCGGTCCCCGCTGCCTGCCGCAATTTCTGAGAGGGTCGCGGCCAGGGAATCGAGTCCATTGCCACCCGAACCTCGGAGTCTCACAATTTGTCACCCTTTGCAACTGATCCTGGAGACGCGAATCATCATCTAGTGAGCCGCAAGCCTGCAAGAGTAGAAATACTCTGCCGGTACTCAACTAACTCCACCGGAGAATGATCAAAGATATGACGGAGTGACAAGAAAGGGATGATGGTCGATTAGCGTGGTGATGCTCCATGCTGGAGCTTAATGCCCCTTGAGATCTGATAAGCATAAACGTATGCCTCAGCGCCAAAGGTGACCGCAGTACTCCGCACGAGCTTTTCACGGAGATCATTTTTCCTTAAGTTCTAGGACTTGGCCCCGGGGATTTTCCCTAAGACAACTCTCTCGCAGGCCACATTCCCAGGGAAATTCCCTAAGGGGTGACCGGAACCAACCCGCCGGGTGTGCAGGAAGACTCGACTTGGACCAGGGCAGCTCAGACGGGTGTGGCGGGCCAGTGATGTTCAGGTCTCGAGGATGTTCTGGTCTGGTGTTCCGACTTTGGGTGTGGGATTCGGATGGCTGAAGCGGTTGCGTTCGGGCGTGATGGGGGTGGTCTGGGGGTGTGTTCGGTTTGGTTGTTCGGACGGTTGGCCTGCGGTCCGGTAGTTGTGTGGGATTGATCTTGGTTTTCTCGTAGGTGGGGTGGCACGTCCGTAGGCGGCTGCGCTCTCTGGGAGCTCGGGGGTTCTGGATGGTGCTGGTCAGTGGTGGGTGAGGAAGGCCTGGAGCGGGTCGTTCGCGTTGAGGGGCAGGCGTGGTAGCCCGAGTCGGTGGGCGAAGGCTGAGGGCGTTGCCGGTGGTGTGGTGTGGCCGGTCCGGGAGGGTGGCGAGTGCGCGGGCGAGGGCAACGGTTTCGGGGTAGGTGATCAGGTCGCGTGCGAGGAGTGTGGGGGAGGCGCTGCTGGTGGTCGTGCCAGCGGGTGATGGCGCGTGCCGCGGTCCAGGCGGTGGCGGCTCGGGGGTGTTGTAGGAGTCGCTGGTGTGCGTGGTGCGCGGCGGCAAGCTCCGGCACTGCCCATGTGCGGACGGTGGAGGTGAGCCGCGGGTCGGGAGCGGCTTGGTGGTGGCGCGGGCACACCAGTTGGTGCGGCGGCCGATGAGCCCAGGCGGTGTCGGTGGCGTTCTGGCCGCGGTGGCGGGTGCACAGGGTGCAGGCGCGGACGGGCTGCTGTGCGGCCTCCAGCCGTTTCCAGCGTGCGGCGGCTGCAGTGTGGTGGGCGTCGTCGTTGGGGGCGAGACGGGGCATGGCGCGTGTCAGGTGGGGGAGTGGGGTGCGGGGCAGGGCGGCGAGATTGTGGCAGACGGCAGGGCTGAGGTGGAGTTCAGATGTCGGTAGCGTGCCGTGGCCGGTCAGGGTGATGCCGGTGCTCTCGAGGAGCTGGGGCAGCGTCAGCCGGTATGCGGTGGCAAGGCGTTGCACATAGGAGGCGGTCGCCTCAAATGTCAGCGGCCGTACGCGGAGCACGCCCGGTGCTCGGCCTTGGGGAACATCGGTACAGCCGTTAGCGCTAAGAACTCCTAACAAAGGCGTTGGACGTGTCGGTGGGTGATGAGGCAGGTGGCGAGTCCGAGGAAGGCTTCGTGGATGTCGTCGCGTCGTTCC
>NZ_JBEYBS010000049.1:0-10376 GCF_040632375.1 Streptomyces sp. NPDC019396
AACTCCGCTGCTCGACCACCCGCGTCACCAGCCTCGTCCAAGCCATCCTCACCCTGCATCTGGCCAGCTCAGACTGAGGATGGAAAGGGCTCAGTCACCAGAGCCCGCCATGCTCAACCCCAGAGAGCCCGCGCGGGCGACGCTTCTGGCGGCTCTCACCTATCCCCCCGTCGTCTTGCTCCTCATGGTTCACTGAACGCTCCGCTTCGGAATCCCCCTCCCTCTCTGGCTCGTATTTGCGAAGCGGCCTACTCTTCTCGCACATAAGGCTTCCTTTCGACGCCGAGGTATTTGAAGGTAGCGCGAGTTTGGCAAGAGCTGCCAATCCTGCTGTTTTTAGTCCCCATGCCCCACATGCGGTTCCGCGCCAGCCCGCAATGCGCCAATCGAGTGAACGCCATGGCCCTGCGTGCACGGATTGTGGTGGCCGAGGGGGCGAAGGGGCATGCGCCTGCACCACCGCCCCTACGACCACGACCTGCTCGGCCCGCACCGCGGCTCATCGAAACCCGGCCTGGCCGCGCCGACGGGTCCTGTCGATCGCGCTCGCTGAGCTTCAACCGCGCACAAGCATGCCCCCACAATCCCGCGAGCCATCAACGTGCGGCCAGGATTCCAATCAGGCACTCAGGAGCGGTCCCGGGCGGGCCAGCCGATCGGCTACTCGTGGTTGAGGTGTTGGCAGGTGGGGAACGGGTAGCCGTCTTCCTCGGGGAGGCGGTTGACGTCCGCGTGGATGGTGACCCGGATGCCTCCGTCGGGCGCCTGTGCCAGTGCGGAGGGGCTGGTGAGCCAGAGCGCACTGAGCTGCTCGACCACCAGGGCGGCGGCGTCTGCGGTGCGTGCGGTGATGTCGATCCGGACCAGGCCGGACTCATCGGGGATGTCGTCGTTCACAGCAGGCACAACGGCGGCGGCTGTCATCGGTAGCGGCACCGGAGCCACAACCAGGTGAGCGTACTGCGCTACCAGGCGGCCGGTTCGCGTCATCGCAGGTACTCGGGTGGCCCGGATCGTACGACTTGTGTGAGAGCGTCAGATGCTGCCGCTGTCCGTGTCACCCCCGTCGCGGATAGCGGCTGACAGGCGGTGCCCCGGGACCCCGTGGTTTCCGGGGCACCGCTTGCGTTCCAGAAACTGGATTGCGCCGGCCGACGCACCCCGGGCTGCTGTGCCGTCATCCCTGGGTCGTGGGCTGCTTCGCAGGAACGTGTTGTGCGCTGGCGCAGGAGCAGACCCGGAGTCCTGGTTGGGGTCATGGGTTACAGGTGCGGCGTGGCCCTGCTGCGGGCGGGGCGGTCGCCTGTTAGACGGTGCGTCTGTCCGCTTCGTTCTGTCGCGCGGTCGCCTGGCCCAGCGCCGTCGATTCGATCTGTGAGGTAGTCAGGCCGGTCTTTCGCTGGCCGGCTACTCAACAGCGAGGGTTTCTCGCTCCATGCGTTCGCGGAATTGGTCATGTGTCGAAACGATCCACTGCCATGCCTCGTTCGTGCACTCGGCACGTACGAAGAGCGGCTCGACCTCATCCAGCGCGCGAGCCTGATGCATGGCGCGGATCAGATCGAGATGGAACAGCGCTGGCAGAGGGGCGCCCGACTCGTTCGTGGACGCCAGCACGAGCGTGTCACCGCGTGCGCCGTCCAAGCCGACATGGGGTACCTTCGCCGCGACCCTGATCACAGCGCTGCCATGCGTCACCCCGTAGACGGTGCGGAGTTCCTCCGCCCGCACCAGACCGAACCGAGCGGGGCTCTTGGATGTCGCGCCCCCCGAGTTTGTCGCGACCCAGACTTCACCCACGCTCGTCCCCATTTCTCCCACGTGATCTTCGCTGACCCTACAGCCAGTCCCTGCTGGCCCCGGCAGGCTCGTTCATGCGCGGTCGGGCGTTCGCTCGCCTGGTTGCTTCGCGCGGTACGGTTCCGCGCTTCCCCGGTGGCAGACCCGCAGGCCTGGTTGGGGCCATGGGTACAGGTGCGTGGTGGTAGTGCCGTGCACGGTGACGCTCGCCTGGTAGACGGTGCGCCCATCGGACCAGTCCTGGCGCGCGGTCACCTCGGCCCAGCGCCACCGGGTCCCGGTGTAGACCAGCAGCGCGGGCGCGTGCTCTGCGGGCCACAGCCACACCGTGGGTGGTGCGCTGTCCTCGGGGGTCTTCGAGGTCGATGGTGGTGTCGGCGCACTGCGATAAACGCCAAGCTTAGAGGTGGTTCCAGGTGCGGTGTGTCCGCACGTTGCTGATCGTGGAGGGTGTGACGCCGCACAGAACGGCCAGTTCGTGTGAGGTGAGGGGGCTGGAACGGATCAAGCGGACTTGGTCTTCGGTGAGTTTGTGGTTCCAGTGGGCTTCGCCGGCGAACAGACCTCGCTGTGTGGACAGGGCGATCTCGTGCCCGTAGGTGCTGAGATAGAGGTGGTCCAGTGCCACACAGGCCGCACGTCGGCAGGAGTGTGCCACCACGAGCCCGTCGGGAACCGGACCGTTATGTTCCTCCCACACGGCCCGGGAGACGCGGATCTGCCGACCACGCCAGTGCACCTGCAGCGTCTCCCCGTCTTCCGCGTCCGTGCCCACGACCAGACAACCCCCGCCCATGGGAGTCACGCGCTCCCTGATCCGCTCCCACACGCCTTGAAAGCGATGAGCGCGCCCGGACCGGCACAGCTCCGCGTGCGTCGGCGCCACGCACAGCGCATCCCCGCATGTCGGGCGAACTTTCAGACAGGACGACGGCAAGCCAGCGTCAAGGAGGAACAGCTGTCGACGGACGCCGACCTTCCGGCCCTGCCAGTGCACAACCGGCGTTCCTTTGCCGTCGCACCCTCCCCGCCAAAGCTGATGCTCTCCTTCCGTCACGAGCCACTTCTCGATCTTTTGACGAAACGCATCTTCCATGAGCCCAGCTTCCGACCTCCCCGCTGCCGCATGTGGGAGCGCGCCCGGCAGGGCGCGGCTCGTCCCGATCACCGCCGGGGTCGTCGGTGCCAGGGGCTTGAGCGCGCAGCCATGTGGATGGACACCGACTTCCATCACCAGCACCCCCAGTTCCCCAATAGCGGCACGCGGACGAGGGCGGCCACATGGATAAGATGCGAATCTGAAAGGGTTAATCAGCGAGGTTAAATATTTGGGTAAGTTTCTGCTAGGTTCGGGTGTATGACTTCTGAGGAAGAGCTGTTCGCCAGCGTGGATGCGTTGCTGGCGGAGGAACCGCAGCTACCGGTTCCGGCTGAGCGGGCGCGGCTGCGGGAGGCTGCTGGTGTGACGCAGGCGCGTTTGGCGTCGGCGTTGAAGACCACGACGCAGACGGTGAAGAACTGGGAGAACGGCCGTTCCGAGCCGCGTCCGCCCAGGTTGGAGGCCTACCAGCGGCTGCTCAACGGGTGGGCGGAGAAGTACCCCGTGCACGGCACCCCCGTTCCCGCCCCCGCGGCTCCGGCTCCCGCGTCCGTGCCCGCTCCCGCGTCTGCACCGGAGCCGGTCTCGTCCGCGCTTGCCGGATCCCCCGTAGCCGCTATGCCGACGAACGAATCCCCCGCCCCCGCGGCTCCGACTCTCGCCCCCGTCGCCGAGTCGACGCCGGTGCCGGTGGTCGCCCCGCCCGTGCGGCGTCCGGGCGCGGCGGGAGTGCCGCGTCGTCCGGCTACCCGCACGGCTGCGGCGTCCAGTGGTGGTGATCCGCGGTTCGCCTATGGGCCGTTGCTGGTCCTTGACTGTGACCTGACCGCATACGCGCGGGATGGTCTGGTGGTGGAGTGCCCGGCGCGTACGGTCCCTCAGCTTGTGGCCTGGACCCTGGATCAGCCGGTGGGTGCGCCGGCGTTGAACCGGAACGGGCAGGCCGCTGATCCGCTGGTGGTGCTCACAGCGGATGCTGCGGTGCGGCTGGGTTTGCCGGAGCGGCTGGAGGGCCAGCAGCAGCGCGCGGGCCTGCGGCTGCCGGAGGATCACCCGGTGGTTAAGCAGGTGGCGAAGGCGAAGTGGAAGCTCACCCGGCGCGGGTTCGGCCCTTGGGCGCGTGTGTATCGGCCGGCGAAGGCGGGGCAGCGGCAGTGTGTGCAGCTCGCGATCCTGTCGTGGGGCGCGCTGGATGACCGCTCGTGGCCTGGTGTCGCCGCCATGGAGCCTGCGGAGATTGCCCGGGTCCTGACCGTCTATGCGGATCGGGTGCTGACTCCGCGCGGGGGGACGGCGGTCAACGGTCTGGAGCTGATGACCGCGCTGCGTCCGCCGACCCGCGCCGTGCGCGATGACGCCGGGGCGTGGGTGTCCGCGCATAATCCCGGCTCCCTCGGTACGCAGCCGGTGGACGCGGCTCCGCCTGAGGTGCCCTCGGAACACCCCCTCGCCCAAACTTGGGGCGGCGGGTTCCTGGATGAAGAGGTGTACGGGTGGGTCCGTGACTTGGACACGCTCTCTGGTGCTGAGGCGAGCCTGCCGTATGCGCTGGGTCTGGATGTGAATGCGGCGTTCCTCGCCGCCGCCTCCCGCACGCCGGTCGGCTTGGGTGCGCCGGAGCATGTGACACGCCCCCGCTTCGATAAGCGGGTCCCCGGGTGCTGGCTGGTGGACCTCTCCCACATCGAGATGGACCCGCGCCTGCCGTCGCCGTTCACCCCGCACGGCGGTCGCCCGGAAGGCCCGGCCTGGTACGAGACGCATACCGTCGCCTACGCGCTCGAGCTCGGGCACAACGTGCATCCGTTGGAGGCGTATGTCCGGCGTGAGTCGGGGGCTTTCCTGGATCCGTGGCACGACCGACTCAAGGCCGCTCTGTTGGCCACGATGGAAGACCTCGGCGTCACACCGGGCATGGACGACGCCGCCTTCCTGACCGCCATGGAGAACGTGCGTGACGGGGATCCGGGGATGCGTGCGGTCCTGACGGCCGTCAAGGCAACCGCGAAGGGCGGGATCGGGAAGCTCCGCTCCCGCGCCCGCGGCCTGAACTACGTCAAGGGGGAGCGGTGGCCGGAGTTGGAGCGCCCGACGTGGCGCCCGGATATCCGCGCGGCGATCATCGCCAAGGCGCGGATCAATATGCACCGCAAGATGCGCCACATGGCCACCGCGGGCCTGTTCCCGCTCGGGGTGCTCTCGGACTGCGTCGTCTACCCCGCGCCCACCCAGAGTCCGCTGGATCTGCTGCCGTACACCACGTCCGGTAAGCCGCTGCCGGGGGCGTTCCGGCTTGGGGTGGCCCCTGGTCTGGTGAAGGTGGAGGGGGTGCAGTCGATGGCGTGGGCGGTGGACCTGATGGAGCAGGGCGGTAATCCCGCCCAGCTCATCAAGAGCGGCATCGATGCCGTCCTCGACGACGGCGAATAGACGGGGGAACTCACGATGCCACGGGACATTCGCCCGGAAACCGCTGGCTCTGATGACGCTCTGATCGGCGAAGCGATGGAGCGCGCCAGCCGCCAGACCTTCACCACCGACCCGCCCTCCACCCTGAGGGGCCAGATCAACTACCTGATGCGACAGCTCGGCAGTGCCCGGGCGGTCGCCGCTGAACTCGGGGTCACGGCCGACTCCGTGAACCGCTACCGGCGCGGGGCCCGCAGACACCCACCCAAGCCGGTGCAGGACCGCATCAACGAAGCCGTGCGCTCCCGCTGGCAGCCCCGCGTGCGGGAACGCGCCCGCCGACGTGCTGCCGCACAGACCGGCATGAACGTCGAGTTCCGCGCCACCTTCGGATACAAAGCCCCCGTCGGCACCACCGACGAAGCCCGCTTCCGGCTGCTCACCCTCCACCTGCCCGCCGCATGGGCCGGCCGCCTCCTGGACGCACAGGCCGGCCGCAGCGGTGAGAGTCCGAACGAGGTGCTGGCCCAAGCCGCCAAAGAGCTCTACTTCCAGGAGCGGGGAGCCCGGGCCCAGCAGTTGGAGGAAGTCGAGATCACCGGCATCGACTACATCGACGCGAAGTACTGACGGAGCGGTGCTCGCGGGCCGGTGCCCTTCGCACCCCTCGGAGGTGCATCGGGACAGACACCACCGGCCCGCGAGCAGAAAAAGGAAACGCAACATCCATAGTCCCTCGAAACGCCACCCCTACGCGCGGACCGGCAGCACTCCACTCGAAGGGACCAGCCGAACGACGACGACAGGGCCGAAGCGATCGCCCCCGCTATCGATGCCTCTTTCGCATAAGCCGATGCCGACGACCTGGAGGTCCCGGCCGTTGCGTGAGGCTGACTCGGCACGGGCCTCAGGTTCCGCTGCCGACCGCTCTTTCGGCTTCAGTGACGGTGTCGTATCTGCGCAGCACGCTGTCCACGCCGGTCATGTTCAGTAGCCGATGCATGTTCGGTGGCACGCAGGCCAGCACCAGCACGGACCCAGCCCGTTCCGTCTGCCGTCGTGCTCCCAGCAGCACATTCAGTCCGGCCGAATCGCAAAACGACACCGCTGACAGGTCCAGCACCACGAATCGCAGGCCTCGGGCGATCTCGTCCACAAGACGGTTGCGGAAGAACGGGGCGGTCTGCCAGTCCATTTCCCCGCCGATCCGCACGGTCAGGCACATCCCCGACACAGTGGCGTCAACTGAGGGCTCCGTCGTCATAACGCTCCCCACCCGTCTCACGGGAGACGCAACCGATTGGGGTGACGAGCCTACCGACCCTGACGGAGCGAGGGGCTCGCGGACCGGTGCCCTTCGCACCCCTCGAAGGTGCATCGGGACAGACACCACCGGCCCGCGAGCAGAGAGAGGAACTGCGGCAGCGGTCGTCCTACCGGCGACCTGGTGTGGGTCATCGTGCGTGCCTGAGGAAGAGTGAGGGGAGTTCCCTGGAGCCTCCGATGTCGGTGGGTGTGGTGTCAGTGCTGGGTGAGGCCGGGGTCGGGGTCGTCGAGGTCGGTGGTGGTGGTGTCGGTGCAGTCCGATGCGGTGGTGCAGTTGCTGCCGGGTGCGGTGAGGGTGGCTTTGTTGATGAGGTGGTCGTCTTCTTCGATGGTGACGGTGTAGGTGATGACGATGCTCTGGTGGGGTGGGAGGTCGCCGGTCCAGATCACCTTGGGTGCCTCATAGCCGGTTTGTCCGGTGTTCGCGTGGGCGTCGTTGTTGTAGGTGGCGTTGTCGATGACGTCGGTGAGGTCGTCTTCGACGCGCACGCCTGACGCGGGGTTGTCGCTGGTGTTGGTGGCGGTGAGGGTGTAAGTGACGATGCGGCCGGTGGCGGTGTCGCGGACGGTGGCCGTCTTGTCGAGGGTGAGGGTGGGGGCGTGTGGCTTGGGGGTGTTGGTGAACGTGCACAGCACCGCCACGCCGCGGCTGTCGGGGGAGGCGGGGACGGTGACATCGACCGTGGGGCCGCCGCCCTCGGCCAGGACAGTGTTCTCGTGGGCGGTGTCCACGCACTGGTAGGTGGTGGTGTAGTTGCCCATGTCCGTGCCGGCTGCCGGCGTCTCGGTGAAGGTGTAGGTCTCGCCGACCATGGCGGGCAGGGCCCCGGCGGTCTCGGGCGGGGTGTCCTGGACGCCGGTGTCGGTTCCGGCGGACGTGCCGGTGTTGCCGGAGGTGATGCCGTTTCCGCTGATGGTCACGGTGAACTGGTCATCGGGCTGGTAGCGGCCCGGGATGTTCGTCTGGCCGGTGATGTTCGGGCCGTAGGAGCAGTTGCCCGCGTCGACCGGCGTGGGCGGCTTGTCCGCCGGGGTGCTCATCGGGATCGTCGCGACGAGTTCCCCGCTGTTGGGGTTGATCTTGAACAGATCCCCGGCCGGCGTGCCGGTGGTGCGGGTGGTGTAGAGGTGGCCGTCGGCTGCGAGGGTGATGCCGTAGGCCGGTCCGTCGGGCAGGTCGGCGAGCAGCTGGGCGGTGAGGGGCTTGTTCTCGGCGGTGGCGGGAAGTTCCTCGTTGATCCGCACGAGGACGGAGTTGAGTCCGCCGGGAGCGAGGTTCTCGGGGGTGGAGATGACCATGTAGGGGTCGCCTGCGGAGTCGAAGACCATGTCGCCGGAGCTGCCGTTGAAGCGAGGGTCGCTGAGGGTGCCGACCAGGCCGACATCGACGTTGTTGACGGTGTCGAAGGCGTAGATGGCCTGGATGGTGGGCCTGTCCTGGTCGGCCGGGTTGTTGACCGAGTGGGAGTAGTAGTACCAGCCGTTGAGCGGGTTGATCGCTCCGCGCACGGTCTCCCTGACAGTGCCCTGGCCCGTCTTGGCGGCTCCGGGGAAGACGGTGGTGGTGTTGGTGGCCAGGTCGAGACGGTAGACGACCTGGTGCCCCGAGGCGTCCTCGTCCTCCGAGACGGCCCAGGCCACCTCGCCTCCAGGCGGAATCGCCAGCCCGTTGACCGAGGCACTCGCCGGGGCGGTGAAATTCCCGATCTCCGAGCGTACGCCGGTGCTCAGGTCCACCTGCTGCACGGACGTGCCCTCGGACCTGAACCTCGGACCGGCCAGAACGTAAGCGTGCTCCTTCACACAATCCGCCGGCACGGCACGCACCAAGGGCGACACTGCCCCCACGGCTGCGAGCACGGGTGTGACACCTCCTGCTTGCAGGGCCACGACAGTGGCGGCAGTCACAGCAAGGCGCGCAGCGCCCGCCCTTCGAACACGGGGACGCGGGGTAGGGGTGAGGTTCATCGGCGAATTCCGTTCGTCGAAGACGGCCGCGGAGGAGAATGCGGCCGAAAGCCACTGGCCTATCCGGCCAGCAAGATCATGAAGCGACGACGAACCCCAGAGCACAACGACACACCAAGCCACTCCAGCGCACGGCCTAGAAACCCCGACTCGGGCACGCCGCCCCATGGCTGTTCAGCCGCAGCGACGGTGCGGTGCGGGACTGAGCGCTCTCTACTTCCAGGAGCGGGGAGCCCGAGCCCAGCAGTTGGAGGACGTCGAGATCACCGAGGCGTCGACTACATCGACGCAAAGCACTGACTGAAAGCGGGAGTGCTCGCGGACCGGTGCCCTTCGCACCCCTCGGAGGTGCATCGGGACAGACACCACCGGCCCGCGAGCAGATAAGGGGCGCAGCGACATCCATGTCCCCTCGAAACGCCACCCCTACGCGCCGGACGGCAGCACTCCACCCGAAGGGACCAGTCCATGAACGACGACGACAAGGCCGAAGCGATCGTCTCCGCCAACTTGGGTGACACTGTTGCGTGTTTCCGCAGGTCAGTGGACAGATTCGTCCTCAAGGTTGGGTGCGTGACCTGATATCTCAAAAGAGCGGCGGGTGCCCGGGGAAGCTCTGCTCCGGGCACCCGATGAGTTGCTTCTTAAGGTTGAAAGGCGCTCTGGCACCTTCCGGGACGGCCCTGGGACCAATGAGGCCAACAGGGTCCGTAACCCCCGGTTTCTCCGGTAGCGCCAGTAGCGCCAGTAGCGCCAGTAGCGCCAGTAGCTCCGGTGGGTCCGGTTTCTCCGGTGAGTCCAGTAGCTCCAGTGAGTCCGGTGGCTCCGGTCTCTCCGGTGGCGCCGGTCTCTCCGATAGCGCCGGTGGCTCCGGTGAGTCCGGTGAGTCCGGTGGCTCCGGTTTTCCCGGTGGCTCCGGTGAGTCCTGTGGCCCCGGTCTCTCCTGTGGCCCCGGTTTCCCCGGTGAGTCCGGTCTCTCCGGTGGCTCCGGTCTCTCCGATAGCGCCGGTGAGTCCGGTGGCTCCGGTGAGTCCGGTTTCCCCGGTGGCTCCGGTCTCTCCGATAGCGCCGGTGAGTCCGGTGGCTCCTGTGGCCCCGGTTTCCCCGGTGGCTCCGGTGAGTCCGGTGGCTCCGGTGAGTCCGGTTTCCCCGGTGGCTCCGGTGAGTCCAGTGGCTCCGGTGAGTCCGGTTTCCCCGGTGGCTCCGGTGAGTCCGGTCTCTCCAGTGGCTCCGGTGAGTCCGGTCTCTCCAGTGGCTCCGGTGAGTCCGGTTTCCCCGATGGCTCCGGTGAGTCCGGTCTCTCCGGTGGCTCCGGTGAGTCCGGTTTCCCCGATGGCTCCGGTGAGTCCGGTCTCTCCAGTGGCTCCGGTGAGTCCAGTGGCTCCGGTAAGTCCGGTCTCTCCAGTGGCTCCGGTAAGTCCGGTCTCTCCGGTGGCTCCGGTGAGTCCGGTTTCCCCGGTGGCTCCGGTGAGTCCAGTGGCTCCGGTGAGTCCGGTTTCCCCAGTGGCTCCGGTGAGTCCGGTCTCTCCGGTGGCTCCGGTGAGTCCAGTGGCCCCGGTAAGTCCGGTTTCCCCAGTGGCTCCGGTAAGTCCAGTGGCCCCGGTAAGTCCGGTTTCCCCAGTGGCTCCGGTGAGTCCGGTCTCTCCAGTGGCTCCGGTGAGTCCAGTGGCCCCGGTAAGTCCGGTTTCCCCAGTGGCTCCGGTGAGTCCGGTCTCTCCGGTGGCTCCGGTGAGTCCGGTTTCCCCGGTGGCTCCGGTGAGTCCGGTTTCCCCGG
>NZ_JBEYBS010000049.1:10473-15461 GCF_040632375.1 Streptomyces sp. NPDC019396
TGTGAGTCCGGTCTCTCCGGTGGCTCCGGTGAGTCCGGTTTCCCCGGTGGCTCCGGTGAGTCCGGTTTCCCCGGTGGCTCCGGTGAGTCCAGTGGCCCCGGTAAGTCCGGTTTCCCCGGTGGCT
Source organism: Streptomyces sp. NPDC019396 (assembly GCF_040632375.1). NCBI lineage: Bacteria > Bacillati > Actinomycetota > Actinomycetes > Kitasatosporales > Streptomycetaceae > Streptomyces > Streptomyces sp. NPDC019396. The sequence goes on from NZ_JBEYBS010000049.1 coordinate 10,598, forward strand.
CCGGTGAGTCCAGTGGCCCCGGTAAGTCCGGTTTCCCCGGTGGCTCCGGTGAGTCCAGTGGCTCCGGTGAGTCCGGTTTCCCCGGTGGCTCCGGTGAGTCCAGTGGCTCCGGTAAGTCCGGTTTCCCCAGTGGCTCCGGTGAGTCCGGTCTCTCCAGTGGCTCCGGTGAGTCCGGTTTCCCCAGTGGCTCCGGTGAGTCCGGTCTCTCCAGTGGCTCCGGTGAGTCCGGTTTCCCCGATGGCTCCGGTGAGTCCGGTCTCTCCAGTGGCTCCGGTAAGTCCAGTGGCTCCGGTAAGTCCGGTCTCTCCAGTGGCTCCGGTAAGTCCGGTTTCCCCGATGGCTCCGGTGAGTCCGGTTTCCCCGGTGGCTCCGGTGAGTCCAGTGGCTCCGGTAAGTCCGGTTTCCCCGGTGGCTCCGGTGAGTCCGGTTTCCCCGGTGGCTCCGGTGGCTCCGGTGAGTCCAGTAGCACCGGTAGCTCCAGTGGGGCCAGCGGGTCCTGTGGGGGTGAGGTAGGTAATGGTGATTTGGGGTGTGCCAGTTGTGTCTGTAACGGCTTGGGGAGCTGGGGGCCCGAGTGCGCTTGCCGCTACATAGGACCCGCCACTGCCGCCGCCGCCGCCACTGTTGGTGGCTACGCCAGCCCCAGCGCCGCCGCCACCGTTGAACCCACCTCCGCCGCCGCCACCACCGCCGGCGATTCCGCTGCCGCCACCGCCGCCGCCACCGCCGGCCAGTCCGCTGCCGCTGCCTCCGCTGGTGCCGCCGCCGCCACCACCGCCACCTCCCCCTCCGCTGGTGCCGCCGCCGCCGCCGCCACCGCCATTGAGAATTGCGCCGCTGCCGCCACCGCCTCCGGCACCGCCCGCGTTCTGGGGGGTGGTACCCCCGCCGTTGCCGCCGGCACCGCCACTCCCAAGGAGAGAGCCTGTCCCACCATTGCCAGCTGCGGTGTTGAAGTTGCCTCCCGGCTGTCCGCCAGGTGCCCCGCCAGGGCCGGCTCCGTTGCCGCCCCCACCCCCGCCGGCTCCTCCTCCGCCGGCAGCGACGACCAACCGCGGGTCATTGGCCGGGGAGCCGCTGAGAGTGCAGCCAGTGGAGCCGAGGGAGCAGGTCTGAATGGCGCTGGAACCGCCACCGCCGCCGCCACCATTTCCTGTGATGATGACGGTGCCGCCCGCGCCGCCCCCGTTGAATCCGCCAGGACCGCCCCCTCCGCTGGTGGAATTGGATCCGGGTGTGCCGACTTCGACGTAGAGGACGATTCCGGGTGTGACCGCGACTGTGGCGGTGACGGAGGCTCCCTTGCCGCCCACAGCAGCGGAGCTGTTGCCGCCAGGGGCACCGATTGCTGTGACAGCGATACTGCTGACCCCGCTGGGAACGACGAACGTCTGCTCGTTGCCGGTGGGCGTGTACACGCAGACTGTGGACGCGCCGCTGGGGCTGCACGATACGGACAGCAGTGCGATCCGAGAAGCGGTGGTTGTGCGAGTGGGGAAGGTCGCAACTTCCAGGCGGGCTCCCGGCACGTGTGCGAGTGCGACCAGGGGGGAGAGCGCGACGGACCCGGCGGCCAGGACGAGTGCGATGGCGGACGTAAGGCGGCGACTGACAACCCGCCGTAGAGCTGTCCGCCTAGGGCCCAGCGTCAGGCCGGCTGCCGAGCGCCTACCGACCACTTGTGCCGTGAGATTCTCTCTCTCCTGATATTCCTTCCACACTCTGCATAGCTTGGCCGGGCACTCGCCCGTTTCCGTTCACGCGCGCCCATTTTCCCTCTAATAGCACATAACTTAATCCATCTTGAGCCTCGATCTTTCGCGAGAGCCCCGCCTCAGCCCGCGTTGCACCAGGGCCTGCGCTGCTGCCCACTCGAGCCCGAGTCTGGCCAGCCGTTCCAACTGCTCGCCGGTGAGCTTGGCGCGTCTGGTCTTGGTGTTCGCGAGAAACACCCCGAGTTTGACCTCGGTCCCGTCCTTGAGGGTCTCGACGTGAGAGCGGCTGACCGGACCTGTGGTGCCGGTACGCGCCTTGTACTGCGCCAGGGCCGCGCACCCCCGCTCGAACCCCGCAGACGGCGCCCTAGAGGCCTTGACGTGCTCTCTCTGCTCCGGGGGCAGGGGCGTGACCCCAAGGGTCGCCAGGCGTTCGCGCTGACCCTCTTCCAGGCCCTGCCACACCATGTGCTCGCGCTGCCGCTTCAGCCACCCGCCCACATCCGCCCCGGCCGACGTCACGCCCGGCACGATCTCCTCAAGATCAGCACCCAGCGCCAGCAACCGCGCCACGCCGGCGTACTGGCGCTGCCAATCCACCGACCACCCCAGTGCGCGAACATCCCAGTCCGGGTCGATCGCGGCGAGCTGCTCCGCACGCCGCCGCGCCCGCCCCGGCTCTTTGCCCAGAGCGATCCCTTTACGGCAGTTGGCCAGCCACTGCCCCACCGGCTTGTCCAAGGCGGTGGCGGTGACCGGCGCCGCCAGGCTGCCCGTCTCCGCAAAGTACGCACGGGCCGCCGCCAGGTTCTCCTCCCACGCCGCCTCAGCCGGGTACCACTCCACCCCGAGTTCTTCCAGATCCGCCGCCCGCTCCGCGGCCATGGTTCCGGCCCACATGGCACGCCGCTGGTCGGCCAGCCACCGCCCGAGCGGGAATGAGTGCCCGTTCGGCATCAGCTCGCGGTGCTCATACGGCACCGCCAGATGCCCCGACCGGCGCCGGTAGGCCACCGCTGCCCGGTGCCCGGCCTTCCAGTTGGCGTGCTCGGGATCCAGCAGGTTGTACCGCACCATCCGGGCAATCAGCGCCGGATCTCGGTGCGTTCCGAATCGCAGCAACACCCGGTGATCCGCCTCCCCTTCTGCGGGGGCCTCGCCCAGGTACGACGGCATCACAGAAGTCCGGTGTATTCCCTCCTGCGGAATAGCCAGCATTTCCACGGCACGTTCATCATGCGCACGCAACCCGGAAAGAACCTTCACCAATGGCCGATACGAAATCGAATACGGCATATCCTCCGGCGTCTCTTCCGGGCCCAAAATAATCGGCACAATCAACGTGGCCAGTTTCCCCTGCCCCGGTTTCTGCCGCAACGCCCGCCCGATCGCCTGGACGATATCGACCGCCGAACCCTTCGGATCGATCAAGGCGACCGAATCCACCGTTGGTACGTCGACCCCTTCACTCAAAACCCGGCAATTCGACATGACCGCCCGCCCTGCACGGCCCCCGAACTGCGCCAGCCGGTCCGCCCGCACATCCGGCTCATGCTCCCCCGACAACCACGACGTCCACACCGCCTTGGGGTACCGCTCCGGATCCTCCGCATGCAACCGCTTAACCACCCGCCCCAGCCCCTCGGAGAACGCACGCGCCTCAATCGTCCGGTGATGGAAAGTGATACACCGCGTCAGACCATGCGCACTCATCGTCTCCAGCAACGCCGCCTGAAGCACCGCCAGCCGCTCCCCCCGAACCGTCTCCTCCTGCCGCTCCTCCCCATAGAGCCGCTCCGGCGTGAGGCTCTCGTCCCGCAGCTCCGCCACCACGATCTGATACCGCGCAAGCAGCCCCCGCGCGATACTTTCCGACAAGTCCAACTCGAACAGCATCGGCCCGTAAATGGCCTCGTCATCCATGGAACAGGCCATTTCCTCCGGCAACCGATCCAAAGCCGCCGGCCTCTTCGCCCCCTCCCCACCGGCATCCGCCTCCGCACGGCGCCACCGGCGCGGCTCCCGCTCCATCCAAATCCGCGGAGTCGCCGTCATATACAACCGCCGCATCGACGGCAACAACTCCTGATCATGAACCGCCGCCCACGCCTTACCCAACGAACCCGACGTCCGGTGCGCCTCATCCACCAAGATCAGGTCCCACACGTCCATCGGCATGCCGTACTCACCCGCGTGCGCCTCAATCAGCACCGGCAGAGACGCATAGGTAGCGAACACCGTCACTGGCCCCCGACCGTGCCACAGGGCGAGCTGCGGGGCGCTCGTCGTAGACCGCACCCCCAGCGCATACAACCGCGGATCATCACCCAGCGAACACACCGCCACCGACGGTCCCACATGCCCGAACGCTCGCCACTCCTGAACCGTCTGCGCCAACAATTCCAGCGTCGGCACGAGCACCAGAACACGCCCATGCGGGACAAGCCGCTCTGCCGCCGCAGCACCGATGAACGTTTTCCCGGTACCGCACGCACTCACCACCGTGCCCCGCAGCCCCTCCACGGGGATGTTCTTGCCGGGCGGGATATCAAGGCCCCGGACGATGGCCTCAACGGCTTCAATCTGGTGCGGGCGGAGCGGGAATTGATCCGACATGGGACACGTCTCCGATCCAGGGGAGAAGGGGTGTCGATCTGTTCGTGATCCTACCCGCTGCATCACATGATGCCCAGGTCGAAACGAGTTAGCACATAAGTTCGGCCATGTTCGCCCGTCAGGGGTGGAGGATGTGGTACGGTCGACGCCGTCCCGGTAGGTAACCGCAGGGACACTTGCGCCCGCCCCCGATGGCCTGTCAGGTGATGACTGGTCAATTAGCAGGGCTCTTCCTGATGTGTCTTCTCGGGGGCCGCAGCTCGGGTGGGTGGTGACGGTTGGTTCGTGATCCTACCCGGTAGGCGAGTTGATGCATCGCCCCCACCCCCTTGCTGCCCGGCGTAGCCGGTGGGGTGGGAGCGTTAGCGGACACCCCTTAGTGCATTGGAGCGCAGCGGAAATGCATAATTCCCGCGTGCGGGAATTTCATAAAACGCGTCAGCGTTTTATGGCTCAATTCAGTATTGCTTTTAGAATCCGCTTGCGGATTCCATCTTTTCCAGGCGCGCGCGCCTGGTATCCCGCTCCGCGGG
>NZ_JBEYBS010000050.1:0-14518 GCF_040632375.1 Streptomyces sp. NPDC019396
GTAGCGCTCGGTCCGCAGGCCGCACGCCTTCGCCCAGTCGTCGTCGTTGACCGCGCTCTGGTAGGTCCGGGCGACCTGCACGGCGGCCGCCGTGGTGTCGGAGGCGCCACCGTCACCGGATGCGCCCCTCTCCCCTTCGTCCTGGGATGAGCACCCGGCAACGAGTACGGCAATGCCCGCCGCGGCGGCCGCCGTAGCGACCCGCCTCACAGACCGATGGCGGTTCTTCACCTTGTTGTCCTCCCCTTTGCCACTGTGCGGAACTTCCAACATGTGCAGCAGGACGGCTCTCAGCGAAGACCGGTGTACCGACCCGACTCCGCAGTGTAGTCGAACCCGCTTCAAGATCGCAATGCAATGTAATGAAACGTAATGCAATGCAACGCAATGAAATTGATTCGGCATGGGGTTTGATCAGGCATGATCCGACACACGCCGATCTGAGGCAGAGGTTTCATTTCAGTGCAGGTGCCTACTGGGTCCGGCAGCGAATCCCGCAGAACGGCACACAGCGGATCGCCCCTCCGGCCGCCGCCGTCGCTGCCTTCTCCCCTCGCGCGCCGACGAGAGCGGGCACCGGCCCACCGGCCGCGCGGGCGCCGGAGCGGAGAATCGCTCTCACAGAACCGTTAGACAGCCGAAGTACCCGTCCGGGCGACGCCGAAGGCCCCTGCCAGCGGGCTGATTTCCGATACCGTCTCCTTAGCGGAAATCAGAAACAGCGCGCTTGCAGACGCCTACAACAGGCGCTGACAACTACCGGAGGGGGCGGCGATGCCGGAGCGAGACGAGACCGAGGAGCCCGGCCGGTCGGCCGAGGACGTCCAGCGGCTGCTTCAGGCCGAAGCCGACCGCCGCGGCGTCAGCGGCCCGGAACTGCTCGACCAGCTCGCCCGCGAAGGCCGGGCCACCGGCCTGGTCGACACCGACCCGCAGGGCGACCTCACCGGGTGGACCACCACGGTGGTCGATCGACGCGGCATCGCCCGGGGAGGCGAGGAGAAGACGGTGTCCGTCCAGCCCTTGGTGTCGCCCGAGCTGTTCGGCGGCGGACCGGTGACGATCCTGGACGGCGCCGAGGGGGCCGCCATCCTGGGCCCGCTGAACAGCGGGAAGACCAGCGCCGTCGACCAGACGCGGGCCCAACTGGACGCCGCCGGCCTCTCGTACGAGGAGCGGGCCGTCACGGACGACTTCGGCGTCCAGCGGGTCGAGTTCACCGTCGAGCGGCCGGAGAACGGCGAGTGACCGGCGACCGGATGCCGTACGGCCGGTGGTGCATGGAGGCCGATGCAGCGGACGCCCAGCGCGGGGACCTGGTCCCGCTCGCCGAGCTGCCCGGCCTGGCGTCCGGCAGGGCGTCCCTGAGCCGGGCGCTGGAGCTTCTGCAGGAGGCCCCCAGCCGGCCCGCCGCGCTGGACGAGGCCCGCGAGGCGATCCGGACCGCCCTGGAGCAGGTGCCCCAGACCGGCCGTGACCAGCACTGTCACGAGTACCGGTGGCGGTCGGGGGATGCTCCGGTGTGCTCGGTGAAAACCTGCGGGCGGTGTGCTCCGATCCGGGCCGCCCGCGACCGGCAGGGCGCGCGGTGACCGCCCCGTACACCCGGGCGGAGGCCGGGCGGGACCGGCTGGACGAGCAGATCGCCACGGCCGCCGGGAATGTGCAGCGTCTCGCCGAGGAGGTTGCCGTCGCGGCCGCGGAACTGGGGCGACTGGCCGCAGCCGGGGCGCCGTTGAGCGCGCAGGCCCGGAAGCTGACGGCATGTCTCGAAGGCGTCGCCCGGGGTGCCGCACGGCACGACGCGCTGACCGACGCACTGAAGGCGGTGTACGGCAGACCGGCCGTACCAGCGGATGCTCCCACCGCAGTTCTCCCCCTCCCCTCCCCGCCGGACGAGCCCTTCCGGGGAGACCGCCTGATCCGGCTGACCGCCGCGGAAGTGCAGGAAAAGATGCGCACCCTGAACAACGACACCCAGGGCACGGAGGGCACGGGCCGGTGAGCCAGACCTACGAGCAGGCCCGCACCCAGGGGTGGGGGCCCGAGGCCGAAGCGATCAAGACCCGCGTCCACACCGCCCTGCGGAGCGGACGCGGCATCGCCGTCTTCCCCCTGGTGGAACTGCTGCTGGACGGCGAGGAGTTCGACCTGACCGGGCTGCCGGACGAGCGACGTCGGTTGGAGATCGCATTCGCCTACCGCGCCGGCCGGATGGAGGTCGAGATCTTCCCCGCCACGCTGCCGTCCGACCCGGGCGAAGCCGTGCTGGTCTACCGAGCCCAGCCGCTCGACGGCACCCCGGACCCCGTCGCCACGCTGCTGAACGCGCTGAAGGCGATGACCCGGGCGTCTGGCACGGGCGCCGAAGCCGTCCACCAGGCCGCCCAGGACGCGGCGGCCGCCGTACGCGCCATGCTCCCGCCGACCCGCACCAAGCGGAAGTAAGACCCGGAGGCCCCTGCCGTGACCAGCACTGACATCGCCCTCCCGCCGTCTCGCCCCATCGCCCGGCAGATGGAGACGGTGACCACCAGGACCGGAATGCGCCTGTCGGCGTCCGCCGCCAAGTGGTTCGAGGAGAGCGTCCCGCGGTCGAGCCGGGACGCGCGGGCCTGGCGCTGGCACGAGTACGCGCAGTGGTGCAGCGACGTCGACTGGCACACCGCCGAGCGCGGCGCCGTGGCGTCGTTCATCGCCGCCCTGGCCGACCGGGGGCACCCGGTCAAGACGCTGCAAGCGATGTCGGGCACCCTGCGCGGGATGCGTGCGCTGGACGGATCGCCGCTGGACGCTGAGGAGTTGAAGGCGATCGAGGGCGTCATCCGGGGACGCGCCAAGCATGAGGCGAAGGGGATCGGGGGTGTCCGTCCCGGCCCGCTGAAGGCGGACGGCGTGACCCCGGAAGACCTGCGGCGCATGGTCGCCACCCTGAACGTGAGCACCCCGCGCGGGGCGCGGGACGCGGTCACGCTGGTGCTCGACTGGTGGATGGCCGGGCGGTGCAGCGAGCCGGCCGCCCTCAACATCCACGACATCCGCATCCTCACCGTGGAGCTGACGGACGAGGAGACCGGGGAGATCCACGAGGTTCCCGCGCTGGAGGTCGAGGTCAGGGAGTCCAAGGCGGACCAGGACGCCGAGGGCGAGACCGTCCGCATCCTGGCGCCCCTGGACGCACCGGAGTTGTGCCCGGTCACCGCCGTGCGCCGGTGGTTCGACGTCCTCGCCGATGCCGGGCAACTCACGGACGGTCCCCTCCTCCGCCGGATCGACCGGCACGGGAAGATCGGCGCGGACGCCGCCGGCCGCCGCAACGACGACGCCGACCGCCAGGGCGGCATCACCGCCCGGACCGTGCGGACCATCATCAAGACGGCCGCCCGCGCGGCCGGGCTCATCAAGGACGAGGACGAACGGGCGGTCGCCGAGGTCTGGGAAGACCGCGCGGAGGCGGTCGCCGCCGCGGCGGCGACCGACAGCGAGGCCGAGGCCAGCAGCATCCTCTCCGGCTGGCGACTCCGCCTCCGCCGTGCTCTGCAGCAGGGCCGCCGCATCACCGGGCACAGCATGAGGCGCGGGTTCATCCAGGCCGCCCTGCGCAGCAAGAAGCCACCGCACCAGGTCGCCATCCACTCCCGTCACGCACCCAAGAGCCGGGCGTTCTGGGAGTACGTCGACAGTGTCCCGGACTGGGAGCAGAGCGCGACCATGTCCCTGCGCCTCGCGGCTTAGGAGAGCGTCCACCGCGTCCCAGTCGGGAGCGGTGGCACCCAACGCGGCGACCCCTGCCCCGGCGCGGTCCCTCGCCCCGTCCTCTGGAGGCCGGGTCACAGCGACTCCTGCGGCCGGTCGGCTTGTTTCAGCGGCCGGTCAGCGTACGGGTAGAGCGGACGTTGCCGCGCGAGTTCCGGAGCCCGGTCGAGGCGGTCGATCAGGCTCGGCTCGCGGTAGTGCCACCGGGCCCAGTCGAGGGCCGCCCGCTTCGTCTGCTCGCGCCGAAGGAGGCCGAGGTCGGGGTGCCACACCACCCAGTCCAGATGACCGCCGCGGCGAGAACGCCACAGCACGAACAGCACGAGCGCGACCACAGCACTCAGCCCGGCCCACGGCAGGGCGAGCAGTGCGGCCGCATCGCGGAGGTAGGAGGGCTGGGCCCACAGCAGTAGCAGGCTCAGGACGGGAGACACCGCCCAGGCGACCCAGTACGCGTAAGCACCGCGCATGACCCGGCGATACACCATCACGGCGCCGAACAGTGCACCCGCCGCGACGAGTACCAGCCACCGGTGCCCTGAGCCGGCCGCGAGGACGACGCACACCGCGGCGGTGCCGGTCAGTCCGGCCGCCGTCGTACGGTCCTGCCGATCGCGGGTAGCGGCGGGTTCTGGCATGGTCGCAGGTCCTGGTCAGACGAAAGTGTGACGGCCGCCGCTGAAGTGCCGAACCATTGGGTCGAAGACCTGATGGCGGACCGCGTGCTCGGCCGCCTCGTACTCTACGGGGTGGTCGAGGTCCGGAGAATCGTCCGGGCCCAGCCCCAGGTTCGCCGCCCACTCCACGCAGTTGTGGCAGCCGTCCACCCGGGGTGGATTCAACCGGTGCACAACCAGTTGGTGCGTGGTCCACGCGATCTCAGCATCGAACACCTCCCGGGCCGCCTCGCCGGAGTTCACGGCAGCGCCATAGGCGGTGACCCACGTCTTCATGAGGTCGCGGCCGTCGAGGCAGCACGGTGTGGGCAGGCCCGGGATGGCGAGCGGGGAGGGCGCGAGGGCGTTGTCCGGCATACGGCAGACCGTACCGGGCGGACGCCCGCGCCGAACAGGGAACGGGTTTCCCGGACGGTTGGCTGGTTCCCGCAGTCGTGCACCAGTGCGCTGCTGCTGAGAAACCGGTGTGACCAGTAGCGTTTCTCCGGGGGCCGCGGCAGCGGCACACGGGAGCCGGGAAGAGCGGAGAACACGGTGGACGATGTCGAGGCCCTGCGGATCGAGGTGTACCGCACGCTTCAGCTCGCGGGCCTTCCCCTGAGTGATCTCCCTTCTACTCCGGTCAGCGCCGGCGGCGGCGTGGACGTCGTGGAGTCCCGCGAATTGGGGGCCGTCATCGTGGGGTGGGCGTGCAGCGCGGAGTTGCTGAAGCAGGCCGCCGACGCCATCGATCGCGAGGAGGACGAGCACCCCGACGTGCAGCTGCAGGACGAAACCGAAGCGGCGATGGCAGCCGCGATCGACCGGGTGCTGCGGCGGCGGGGTTTCGTCACGCGCGTCCGTGCCGACGTGCCCGGCAGTCACCAGTTGGTCGTCTCCCGGAGGGATAGCGACTGACCGGCTGAGCGTTCGTTCTCAGAAACTCACGTCAGCGCTGGGTTCCTGAACGAGCGCTTCCAACAGATCCCCAGAACTCCGGTTGTCGTCACTACGAGTTCAACGACTGGGACGTCATCGCGGAACCCCGCGCATGTCCCAGCCACGTTCCAGCAGTGCGACCTGGCCGCAGCGCATCCCGGTCCCTTCGGCTCTCCGCCGAGGGGGCCGTCGTACGTCCAGAGTGTCGCGAGGCTGAGGGCAGCGTGCAGCACTGCCGTAGGAGCCGACATCCGGTCCAACGCTTACAGAGAGCGAGGGTGACGAGCCGTCACCCTCGCGAAGGACGGACACCCCGCCATCGTTGACGCGCCGGCGCCACGGTGGCAAGCCGATACGAACAGGCCGAAGACCGGACATTCCGCGCTGAGCAGGGCGGGGCGGACGTGAAAAAAGTGCTCCGACACGCGTGATTCGTGATGCACGGAAGGGGTCGGAGATGGCAGGATACGGATCATGGCCGGGACTGGGAACAAGCGGATGCTCACGAATCGTGAGAGCGCCTATGACCCTGCCTCCGGCGAGAACTGGCGGATCACCGTCAACTTGCCGCCGGTGGTGGCAGAGGCCCTGATCCCGAAGCTGCGGGAGATTCACCCCCGCCTGGCTGCCGCTGGTCTTATCGGCGCCGTCGTGGAGCACCTGGTGCTGCGCGGCGACGAGCCGCTGGACTGGAAGCGCACAGCCGAGATGGTGAAGAAGGAGATCGAGGGGATCGAGGGTGCACAGCGCCCGTCCAACCCGGCTCAGGACGCACCCCTCCCTCGGGGTAGTCGCCATGGGGGCATATCGACGTAACTGATACACGCCCCGGGGACTCACCCGCGGGGCCATACGAAAACTGAATCCCAAGGCACTGTCAGCGATCGGTTTGGTCGCCAGTGAGCTGATCAGGGCCTTTTCCATCGACGTCGGCGACACCGCCCGATGCGGGCTTTGTGCTGCCTGATGTCGTTCAGTTCTGGAGACCATCATAGCCACAGGTCCCCGGGCCGGCACCTCCTTGCCCGAAAGCGGTGTGTCACGCGCGCCGTTCACGGGAGTACCCACCGCCGAGCCCCGTACGCACAGGGCCGCGGCCACCGAGCCGCTGTTCCCCCTTCCCAGCACTCCGACGCTGCCCCTGCAGAAGGCGGAGGACAACACCGAGAGCGCAGCCGAGCGAGCCCGCGTGGCCGCCCTGCTGCTGGACGATCTCCTGTTCGCTGCCCCCGTCTTCTGCATCGACAGCGGAAACTCGAAGGTGGCCACTGACCGGCCGCTGAAGTTCCTCAGTGAGGCCGCCGAGTTCGTCCGCACCGGCCGCGCAGCCTCCTACGTCGCGACCCTCCGGGAGAGCGCGGTCGCCGTGGACATCGACGGCGACGACGACGACTGGAGCACCAGCGCGCTCGAACACCTCACCAGCCGGGCCGGAGAACTGGACGGCTGGTTCGTCACCCGACGTTCGGGCGGCGGCGCCGGCCGCTGGCACCTGATCGCGTGTTTCCGTACCCAGGCCGCCCGCGCCGAGTTCAAGACGACGGTGGAGACCGTCCGCGCGCACTGGGGTGCCACGGCCCGTCAGATCGACTGGCGCCGTACCCTCCGTCCGCTCTCCGCGCCGCACCGCAAGAGCGGCCGCGTCGACCTCCCCGAGTTCGTGGAGGGAGCCGCCAACACGCTGCCGTCGTGGGCCATGAACATGCCCCAGTACACGCGGCCGGTCACAACTCTGCGAAAGGAGGTTCCGGCAACTCCCTGGCAGCGTCGTATCTCCACGATTCCGGAGGGGGAGTTCTGGGAGCGTCTTCGTAAGCCCGGCACCGATTACTGGATGGACCGGTCTCTCAGCGAACTTCTTTCCACGGCCCGCCTCATCATCGCGGGGTTCGACGCCGACGCCGTCTGGCAGGTGGTCAGCGACCCCGCACACCTCGGTTTCTCGCGTGCCCGCAAGCGCGGCCACCGGTGGTGGGTGAAGCACGTCTGGAACGCGGCTGTCGAGTACGTAGACGACCACCGGAACAGCCGGACAGGGAAATCCCCGTCCGAGCGCTGGAAGAAGGTCACAGGCCCGCTTCTGGCAGGCGTTCGGAAACTCCACTGGCCGAACTGGACCACCGCCACGCGGCACAGCAGGGAACACATCCTCGCGGCCATCGGGGACCGTATGGCGCGTCAGGGACTGGCCTGCCGGCCGCTGCCGGAACGCGATCTGGAGAACGACACGGGGAAGTCCCGGAACACCATCCGGGCCGCCCTGGACGCGTTCGTGGAGGACGGAGTCCTCATCCGGACCCGGACGTACGACCAGAGCATGGGCCCCAAGGCGTCGCACGAGTTCAGCCTGAACCTGCTGACCCTGGACTTCCGTGCTGAAACTTCTGAACCACCTTGTAGTCACACCCCCGCCCCCCGCAGCCGCTCCTGGTTCAGCCTCGCTACGACCCTGGCCCTCCACCCCGGCCCCCTGACGGTCACCCAGCTCCACACCCTCAGCGGCTACCACCCCACCCCCACACCGACCCGGGCCCAGCTGGAGAACGTGGAGACCGGCCTCCAGGTGCTCAAGAAGCTCCGCATCGCCCAGGCCGGACGGAAGGGCTGGGCGCTCACCGGTCAGGCCGTTCGGGAACTGCGCTCCATGACCCAGCGGAAGGCAGCAACGGCAGCACGGATCGAGCGCGAGCGAAGTGACTTCGCGAGGTCCTGGGAGGCCACCAGGGAGAAGCTGCAGCGCCGTTGGCAGGAGCAGAAGGAGAGGGCCCTCCAGAGGCGTGCAGCGGCCGACCAGAGCCGTCGCGAGCAGTGGTGGGCGAGTTTGCCTGCGGAGGAGAGGAAGAGCCGTCGAGACGAGTGGAAGGCGCGTTTCCGTGAGCTGACGCCGGCCCAGCAGAAGGCCAGGGTCACCGAGTTGCGCGAGCGCCGGTACATGGCGAAGTGGGGAGCGGCCGCCTAGGTGAGTATCCCCGGGTAGCCGCCCGCCAGTTCGGCAGCGCGAACCCTGCTAGCAAACTCGGAGTTTGCCGCAGGGTGTAAAACCATGTGTAAAACAGGGTGTGACAAAGGGTGCTCCCCCCACCCACTCTGACCTGCCCTTTTCCACGTGCTGCACCGAGACCACCCACTCCCATCGTCCCTCAGGAAGTGGGTGGTCTCGGTGCAGCACGTGGGTTCAGATCAGAGTGGGTGGGGGGAGCACAGGTTGAGTGTGGTGGAGGTAGGAGAAGAACTGAGAGGAGGAGAGGAAGAGTGAGTGAGAGAGAGTGAAAGACAAAGACGAAGGACAAAGACAAGGGCAAAAGACAAAGACAAAGACGAAAGACAAGAGAAGAGAGAGAAGATTTTAAGAACTAGAGTGGGCCGGTGGGGCGTACGGCGGAGTGGTATCTGCAAGTTGTCGCTGGTGAGTTACGGGGGGCGGGGGTGGCAGCGGAACTTGAAGCCGGTGGGGACGTACGTAGCCGGCGGGGGGTGCGGGTTCGCGAGGAGGGGTCGCCCAGCAGGTAGGCCGGTGTGGGGACGGCGACCGGCTCTGATCTGTCCGGTCGTGATGCAACGTCACCACCTGCGGCGAGTTCCGCGTCTTGCGGGTGTGGGTTCGTTTGCTCCGGTCGGCGGCGAGCCGTCGAGTTAGTTCGGTGGTGGGTTGCTGGCGGGTGCGGGAGTTTCCGCCGGGGCGGATCGAGGTTAGAGAGGTGGGCGCCCTTCGGGCGGCGTTTAGTGGTCCGGCGGCGTTCACCTGGTGGCAGACGTCGGCCCCGGGGGGGCCTTTGGTCTGCCACCAGGGCGCCGGACCTTGGTCGACCCCTGGCGGGGTCGGCTGCTTTGATCTGGTGGTGGCCTCCTACGTCGGCCACCACGGCAGGGGCTCTCGTTCCTCGGCCCCTGCGGGCGGGCGAGGTCGGTTTGAACCTCAGAGTTTTGCCGTGTGCCGCACGGCGTGCGTTCGTAAGTAACGGTGGGAGTTGGTTGTCGTGGAGGTTGTAGTCCGCGAAGTGGTGGTGCCCAAGGGCAAGAACTGGCGACTCACCGAGCGGGACGTGCCGGTTCTGGAGTGGATCGGTCGGTGGTACGGCGTAACGGCAGAGCAGGTCACGCGGCAGTTCACGGGAGAGGGTGGAGTTCTGCCGTCACGTCAGGTGGTCTACCGCAGGCTCCGGGCTCTGACGTCGATGGGTCTGTTGTCGGCCGGCCAGCTTCCCGGACGGCGAGCTCAGGTGTTCTGGCTGACGAAGTACGCGACGGAACTTCTGAACATTCCTGGGAGCGCGGGGGCGCCGAACATCAAGGAGTACAACCACGACCTGGCCGTCATTGACCTGGCCCAGCACATCAACAGCATCAGGCCGGACGACGAGCTGGTCACCGAGCGGGAGATCCGTGCTCGCGATACGCCGAACCAGTACACGAGTACGGAGCCGACCTACGCGGTGTCGACCGGCGAGAACGAGCGCGGCCGCCGTTACCCGGATCTGGTTGGGCTACGTCCGGACGGAACTGTGTGGGCCCACGAGCTGGAGCGAACCCGGAAGCCGCGGCCGCGTCTCGTGAGGAACATGCTGCTGTACGTCAACGCCGATCACATCAGTTACGCCATGTACTGGGCCTTTCCGAAACTGCTGAAGAACGTGGAGTTGGCCGCGGAGGAAGCGAACGCTTCCGCCGTGGAGCTGGGGCGGGGACAGAAGATCTTTGTCCGCGTCTGGGATGTAGAAGAACGGGGAGCAGAGTGAGTACGCCACGAAGCCAGCGAGCACGAGGGAACATCGCAGGCGGGCCTACGACGAAGTGGCAGGGTTCGCAGCCCATCAACCCGAACTCGGGTGAGGCCGTGGCGAGGGCGGCGGGGGTGGTCCTGGCCGTCCTGAATCCGGTCGTGGCGATTCTCGTGCTGGTCCTGGTCGCGGCTGGCCGCCGCTTCCCGCTGCGGGCCCGGCACTGGGTGTGCTGGGCTGGTTGGGTTGCCGTAGTCGTCGGTGCGTTGATCGGCTTCTTCCGGTGGTACCTGGTGCCGTACCGCGAACTGGGGACGGCGATCTGGGACAGCCCGAACCGGGCCGCACTGGCAGAACTCGCCCAGGAGAACTGGGTGGGCTGGGTGGGCAACCAGATTCCGTTCAGCGTGACCGTCGCGGCCGGGGTCGGCGGAGCGTGGCTCATCCGGCGAGCAAAGTTCCAGGCGGAATGGCGGACGGTGAAGGACCCGGTGCCGCAGAAGCGGATCGAGGCGAAGCTGCGGGAGCTCGCGCAGAACGACGACCGTCCCCCGGCGCAGAGTTTGGACGACCTGCGTATCCGGCTGGGCGTCGACAAGATGACCGGCGAGGCGTGTGAGATCAGCGGCCGTGCGATGAGGCGACACGGATTCATCCCCGGAGCGTCCGGATACGGAAAGTCCCGCACGATCGAGCAGTTGGTGTACGAGCTGGTGGTCAGTTCGCACGCGCGGCCCCTGGGGATCGGGTTTCTGTTCGCCGACATGAAGGCGGACCCCATGCTGATCGAGGCGATGGCCGGAGGGGCACATCACGCAGGGCGCCGGTTCAAACTGGTGACGGTCACCGGGGCGGGTACGACGTACAACCCTATCCGGCACGGTTCCGCCGAGCAGATCCGCAGCCGGATCGTGGAGTGCCTGGACCAGGTGGCCGGCGGCGGGTTCTCCGAGCCGCACCACCGAGAGGCCGCCGAAGAGTTCCTGCTGTACGCCGTCCGGGCACTGGACGACCTGGTCCGCGGAAGCGTCACCGAGATGTTCCCCGACGGGACGACGCGGGCCTGGCGCCGCGACCTCCCCGACCTGGCCCGTCTGCTGACGCTGAAGTCGCTCGGCTCCCGGACGAACCACTTCTCGCCGCGGCTGCAGAAGGAACTGGGCGACTACCTGAACTACCTCAACACCGAGGCCAAGGATCTGAAGCGGTCGATCCCGGGCCTGGCCACCCGTATCCGGAACCTGGTGTCGGGCGACGCCGGCCGCGTCCTGATCGAGACGCCGGACGGTGTCGACCTCTACGAGTCGGTCAAGCGCGGCGACATCGTCCTGTTCTCCCTCGCGGCGAACACCGACGCGAAGGCGGCGCGGCAGATCGGCAACCTGTTCCTGACCGACCTCGGATCGGTCGGAGACCGGCTGCTGACGGAGAACTTCGGGGAGAACGGCGGACTGTTCATCGCGGGCGTCGATGAGTTCAGCGGGCTCGGGGGCAGCACGATGACGGGGCTGTTCCAGCGGTTGCGTGCCGCCGGCGGCGGTCTGTTCGTGTGCACCCAGGACCTGGCGGACCTGGCCGACGTGTCCGACGCGTTCCTGGCGGCCGTGCTCACCAACGCGGACGTGCTGATCCTGCACCGCACCAAGGCGTCTGCGGAGCAGGTTTCCGAACTGCTGGGGACGTACGAGGGGTGGGAGGAGACGCTTCAGGTCCAGGAGGACATCGGCGTTCTCGGCTCGACCACGGCCGGGTCCGGAGTCGGCTCCCTGCGTCAGGTCGACCGCTTCAAGGTCCACCCGAACCAGCTACGGGAATTGGGTGTCGGCGAGGCCATCGTCGCCATCGGTCACCCGGAGGACTCTTCCCAGACGGTGCAGATGGCTCTTGCCCCGAGGTACCCGGTGCCGGAGGCAGAGCAGAACGAGGTGGTCGAGCAGCAACCGCCGGTCGACCTCACGAAGGAACTCCCCTTTACCCCGCCGCCGGCCCGCAAGGACGTCGAGGCCATCGAGGCGACCCCGGAGCGCGAGCCGGACGGCGCCGCCGAGTACGAGGGTTGGGAGGAGGAACCTCCGGAGGTCGAGGAGGAACCGGTCGAGGCCGACGAGAAGGAGACCGTGGAAACCGGCGACGACGCGGCGGCCGCGACCGCGGAGGAAACTCCGGTCATCGTTCCCCAGCCCACAACGAGCCCGTCCCCCGCGACGCCGAAGCCAGCCAGCGACCCGTTCTGACGAGGGGCTGAGCTTCACGATTTTCTGCCTCCGGCGGGCCCTTACTCCCAAGGGGGTGGGGGCTCGTCGCGTGTGTGCGGGCCGGGGAGTGGCTGGGGTTGGGGGGTGGCCGGGGGCTCCCCTCGGCCGGACGGGCACCCTTCGGGCTACCACCGAACCTGCGGGGGGTGCCAGGCCGAGCCGCTTCGCGGTCGCTTCGCGAGCCTGGCACCCCCCGCAGAACCGGCGGTACGGCGGAGCTGCCCGACCGACCGAGGGGAGCCCCCGACCACCGGGCGGAGTTGTGGCGGAGGCCGCCGGGCAGGCCCGCGCGGGTGGGGACGGAAACCGCCGCTGACCTGCGGAAAGATGTGATGCAGGTCACCCGTTCGGAGGACTGTTCCAGGTGGACTCAGGCACTCAAATAAGGCAGAATTAGTGATGTCGGAAGAGGGTGGCAGCCCCGGACGACAGGCCCGAACCTTCAACACCAGGGAGACCACGTGAACACCGAGACCGGCACCGCGAAGCACTGGATCGTGGACGCCTACGACGCCGTCTGGGTGGACGGCGTGATCGTTCACGACCTGTTCAACGTCGCTCGCGTCTGCATGACGTGCCACATGGAGACCGGCCTCACCGGCCCGTGTCTGCGGGAGAACCCCCTCCCGACCCCGGAGGAGATCACCCAGGTCGCGACGCTCGCCGAGCTGCACGAGGCCGCGCGTATCGCGTTCGGCACCCTCCCCGTGTGGATGGTCGACGCCATCGCGCGGGGCGAGCTGGACGCGTACGCCCCGGACGACCGGCGGAAGCGCCTCAGCCGGGCGCGTCAGTCGCTCGCGTACGCCGAGCTGCACCGCCGGGCGCTCGACACCGAGTAAGTCACCGCACGAGCCCCACCGTCCGGGGCGGGATGGCAGCCCGCCCCGGACGAGCCCCGAACCTTCAACACCGCAAGGACGACGCACAGCATGAGCACTCAGCCCGTGAAGCCCGAGACCGACGCCCCCGAGTGGCCCGCCGCGAAGCCCGCCGATATCGACGCCGCCACGGCGTCCGGCATCATCGAGGCCCGCGCGATCAGCGAGGAGCTGACCAAGGCGCACGGCGTTTCGACCAACAACGTCGGGCACGGCATCGACCCGGTCACCAACGGGCCCGTTGTGCGCGTCGACACGGCGGAAGGGCTCATTGCCCTTGCGATCCCGGCGGTTGGCGAGCCGTACGTCATCCAGCGCAGCGGGAAGCGCCTGTTGGGGCTCCAGGCCGTCCGCCGCCCGCGCGCCCAGGTCGCCACCGTCGCCCGCCAGTTCGTCGGAGTGCTCCAGGCCCGCAACCTCGTGTGACTCAGGTCACCCGAACGGGGGACGTGAACAACTGGACCCGTACCCCAATATAAGGCAGAATTAGGGATGTCGGGAGGGGATGGCAGCCCCTCCCGGCAACGGCCCGAACCTTCAACACCGGGAGACGCGATGCGGAACACCCCCACCACCGACGAGCAGGCGCGGGAGAACTTGCAGGCCACCAAGGCACTGTGCGGACTCCAGCAGCGCGGATACCTGTACGCCGCCGAGCGCCGCCCCTTCGGCTGGATCGCCGTGATCAAGAAGGGCACTCCCCCGGTCGTCATGCACTCCCCGAAGGGCGTCATGGAGTTCGTGGCAAACCACGGGATGCCCCAGGGTCTGGAGCCCGTCCGCCGCTAAGCGAGACCCGCCGGGAGGGGTGGCAGCCCCTCCCGGCCCCCGAACCTTCAACGAGGAGAAACGCAGATGCCCCGGAACCACAACCACAACGCCCGCCAGAACGAGGGAAGCCGGTACGGACTGGCCATCATCGTCGGCATCGGTGCCCTGTTCGTGGGGGGCGCGATCGGCCTTGACGGTGTGTGGTGGCTGATCCAGCACCTCATCCCCGCACTCGTCGTGGTCGGCACGCTGGGCGTGGTCCTGAAGATGCTGGACCGCCGCCGGAGCTGAACCACGCCGTACGGTCCCCGGTCCGAGCCGGGGACCGTACGGCGGCGGTAGCGGACGCGCCTGGCGGCGCGACGACCTGTTGGGCCCCTTCGGGGCCGGCGGCCGCGGGGCGGCCGGGGTCCGCTGGCGCGGACCAGGCCCTCCTTCGTCGGGCCGAGCGGACGCCCCTGGCGGGGCGGCGGTGTTGGTGGCCCGGTGCGTGCTCGCCGGCCCCGGCCTCCTTCGTCGGCCGGTGCCGTCGGCACCGGGCC
>NZ_JBEYBS010000051.1:0-14119 GCF_040632375.1 Streptomyces sp. NPDC019396
CGGACGTCAGACATCCCGCTCAACCACTCGAGGGCCTCACCCGTCACGCCACCCCGCCATCACCCGATCAGTGGCCACACTGAACAAGCTCACTGACCCGGCACATCATGACTGCCCGTCGCTGACGGGTGGCGATGTCATTCGACATTCCCGTCGACGGTGCCGGGGATTCGATTCACGCAAGCTTCGGCCGGCTCACCATGCGCAAGGAATGGAAGTGTCGGCGCTGCGTGCGTGAGCGTGGCAGGGATGCCATTCTTGATGCGAGGCTGAGGCGCTTCCCGAGAGTTGACATCCTCGTCGCCCTGGAGGGCGGCGATTCCCGCCTACCGCGCCGTTGAGGGCTGCGGTGTCGGGTGGGTTTCCGTTTCGCTGCGCGGTGCCGGAAGGAGTCCCTTGCTTACCACCCGCGCACACCCGAACGCCCGTGCCAACGCTGCACGCTGACCAACACTCGGGTACAAGCGGAAGCGATACCGAAGCTGCACACAGGCCATGATACGCAGTCGGTTCATGGGCACGGCAGACAGACCTCATCGCCCGGAAGTGTCGCCTGTACGGGCTCCTGCAGGCCGTCCTCGCGTTCTCCGGCCCTTCTGACCGGTGGCGATCGACCGGCCGACTCACAGGGCAGTCTCGCCCCGGGGATGAATATGCCCCTATCCTCTGCCCCATGCATCCAGATTTGATCGATTTGACTGGTGTATCCAGAAACGCCGTTCTCACGGGGGTCGGTTCGTGGTTGCCTCCCACACAGGTGCCGAATCGCGCCGTGGTGAGCGAGCGGCTCGACACGCTGGTGCGCGAACGGATCGGGATCCGCTCGCGGCATCGTGTCGACCCGGGGATGGCCACCGGTGACATGGCGGTCGAAGCGGGGATGCGGGCGCTGAAGTCCGCCGGCGTGGAGCAGGTCGACGCCGTGGTGCTGGCCACGACCACACCGGATCGCCCCGTACCCGCCACGGCCCCGGACGTGGCCTCGCGCCTGGGCCTGGGGACGGTCGCGGCGTTCGACCTGGGCGCGGGCTGCTCCGGGTTCCTGTACGGCTGCGGCGTCGCCTCCGGGCTCATCGCCTCGGGGACCGCACGCCGGGTGCTGGTCATCGCCGCCGACAGCATGACGACCATCACCAACCCGAAAGACCCCTCCACCGCCCCGCTCTTCGGGGACGGGGCCGGAGCGGTCGTCCTCGAATGCGGAGCACCCGGCACACCTGGCGCGCTGGGCCCGATGGTGTGGGGCAGCGACGGGGAACTCGGCGACGCGATCATGCTGCCCGCCGGCGGTTCACGGCAGCGCTCAGCCGGCACCGAGACCGCCGCGTCCGACCACTTCGTGCACATGCGGGGTACCGATGTGTTCCGGCATGCCGTACGCCGCATGAGCCAGGCTGCGCGGGAGGCCGTGCGCGGCGCCGGGTGGAGTCTTGCGGAGGTCGACCGCTTCATCGCCCATCAGGGCAACGCGGCCATCACCGCGGCGGTGGCGGACACGCTTCGCTTCCCGCCGGACCGCATGCCCTCGAACATCGCGTCGGTGGGGAACACGGCCGCGGCGTCCATCCCGCTGCTGCTGGCCGACGCGGCTGCCTCCGGCGCCGTGCGCGGCGGGGACAAGGTCCTCCTCGTCGCGTTCGGAAGTGGCCTGACGTGGGCCGCGACCACCCTGATCTGGCCGACCGACTGCACCGCACTGCTGTGAGCCATCGAAACGGAACGCGCATGCCCCTAGACGTCATCCACATCCTCACCGAGCGTGCGGGCCTCCAGCCCGGACCGATCACGCTCACGGCCACCCTGGCCCAGGCCGGTGTCGACTCCATGGCCGTCACCGTGCTGTCCATGGTCCTCGAGGACGACTTCAACGTCCTGATCGGCGAGAAGGAGTTGCTCGCCGCGCCGACCATCGCCGCGTTGTCCCAACTCGTCAACGAACGGGCGGCCCTGGTATGACAAGCGCGTCGCTCCTTGCGTGCAAGGCCTTCCCGTTCGCCGAGGCGGACGAGGAAATGCACGAGCTGTCATGGCTCGGCACACGTTACGCGTGCCGAGTGCTGACCCCGCGCGGGACCCCGGCCAGTGAACCCCTCCTCGTCATCGGCGGAGTTCTGCAGGACATGCATTCCTGGCCGCGTCTGGAAAGACGCCTGGCGGACCATCAGGCGATCGTGTTCGTGGAGCTACCGGGCGTCGGCAATTCCCAGGCGCTGCCCGACGAGTTCACCTGGGAAGATCTGGCCGAGGCGGCGGTGCACGCCATGGACGCCCTGCGCATCGATCGCTTCAACGTGATGGGCGGGTCGGCAGGCGCGCCGATCGCCTATCGCGTGGCACGGCAGCACCCTGACCGCACCACCCGCCTCGCCCTCATCGGAGCCACCCCCCGGCTGAGCCCCCGGGTCTCCGACCTGGTCAAAGCGGGACAGCGCCGCTTCGACCGGCTCTACCGTCCTGGGGTGCCGTCCGTCGACGACGCCACGCACGAGGAGTCCGCCCGGCAGGTGGTCGAGCTGCTGATGAACACGACGGCGGCCGCCGAGGTCTCCCGGAGCCGCATGGTCTCCAGGATGCTGCACCGCCAGCTGCTGGAATTCCCTCGCCAGGCCCTGCTTCGCTTCGCGGACTACCACCAGCGGCTGATCATCGACAGGGAACTCCTTCCGCCCGGAGGGATCCAGGGGGTGAAGGCCCTGGTCCTCACCGGCGAGTACGACCTGGCCAGCCCCCCGGACCAGGGTAGGGCGGTTGCCGCGACCATCGCCGGCTCCACGTTCCTCCTCATGAAGAACGCCGACCATCTCGTCCACATCGAACGAGAGGCCGAGTTCGCCGACCTGATCTCCCGTTTCCTGACCGACGCCCCCCTTGACGCCCTCCCCTACTGCACGCTCCCCGAGCACTTGGCGGAGCCTGGCGGCACGCCGGCACACGCGCGCTGTCCAGGAGCGGCGACGTGTGCGCCGCCTGGAAGCCCGAGTGCGGAGCCGACCATCGGCAGGAGTGTGCGGTGAGTGCTTCCCGCCGGCCGGTGGAGGCACACACGGCGTGTTCACTCATGCGCCCCGTTCATGCGGCGCGGGCGGCGGGCGAGTCATCCGCGGTGGGCGATGCATCCATTACCTGGTGGCGTGTTCGCCTTCTTCCCCCGGCCCTGCGGTCAGGTTGCGGCTGCCAGGCCTCCTACGCCCACCGTGAGGCCGCGGATCCATTCCTCGCCGTGGCCCGGGTTCCGAATGGCTCGCGGTCGTCCCTCTCACCGGGCGCTGTCTCGCTTTTTGGCGGACGACCGCGGAGACACATGGCATCCGGCGTCCACGATCACCGCCGGAGCGCTCTTATTGGACGTTTAGAGGACGACCCGTAGGGTGGCGCCCTATGGCTACCGATAGCACCAAGATCACCAAGGCCGGCGCTGACGTCCCCGAAAAGGAGCGGGAAGCAACCACGGATCCTGTACAGCCCGAGGAGTCCTCCCTCGACGAGGGCGTAGCCGAGAACGGGGCGGACGTCGGCACCCGCGACGTCGCCCATGACACCGACCCTCTGGACAACCCGGGCACCTCCACCGGGAGTTTCGCGGCAGGTGCAGTCGCCGTCGTGAGCGCCGGGCTAGGGCTGTGTTCCCTCACCGGAACCCCTCTCAGCGACATGCTCCGCTCCCGCAAGGAGCTGATCGGCCAGATCGAAGCCAGCATCGGCGGTGGGGGCGACCGTATCGAAGGCTTCTACGGTGCCCCATGGCATACCGCTGCTCTCGTGAACGGCATCTTCGCCCTGGGCGCCGTTGTCATCGGCGGGGTACTGCTGGCCCTGCACACCGGGAGGACCGGCACGCGCCCGCATGTGAGGGCCGTGGCCCTGGGCGGCGTCCTTCTCGGCACGACCGGACTGCTCATAGCCGGCGGAATGTATATGGACCTGTTCGCGAGCGCTCCCGAGCTCCCCAGCTCCCCGCCCGGCAACTGAGCACGCGTCTCCGGAACTGCGCCGGGTAGCACAACCAGGCGGCCATGCAGGCGGACCGGAACTCCCGGGCCCGCAGGGCGACGAGAGCACGGGCAGCATCCCGAGTCTGTGTCCCGGTGTCGAAGCCGGGGCACAGACTCGGGGTGTCAGAATCAGAATCAGATCCTGGAAGCGACACGATCACCCGATCGTCTGCGCAGAAATCGTCGCGGCGTCGGCGATTTCAGGCGACCCTGAGGCGCATGCAGCACGCGGACCAGTTCGCGGGCCACTCGCGCGTGGTCGGGGACATGACGGATCACGCGGGACGCCAGGGCCAGGTCGAAGGCGCCCGCAGCCACGAGTACGGCTTCCGCCTCCCCGACAGATACGCATCGCAGATACACCAAAGGAAGCGAACGTCCAGGGCACGGCCTGGCGCGCCACGCGGTAGCGGAGGCAGACGACTCCCGAGCCGAAGGTGCGGGTCTCGGCGAGTTCAAGATCCACTCGGCGCTCGAAGGCGGACGGCGGCAACGCGGCGCGGTCACCGTGGTGGCACGCGGACCGCGCCGCCCCTGTCCGGCGGGGGATCAGCCCCCGATGGGCCGGAAGATCCCGCCCGGAATGACCACCGGACGGTCGATCGCCTTGAAGCGGTACTCCATGCTCACGTCGTCGATCAGGAACGGCATCCGGTTCGCCGCGTCCTCGATCACCATGAAGCTGATGTTCACTTTCTGCGGGAGCGAGCTGTAGAAGCCGTCGGGCAGCGTGACCGTCACCTTCTCGTAGGAACCGTCGGTCCCGGCCTTGTTCATGCGGTCGTGCAGCTCATGGGGCGTGCCGTCCTCCGCCGTGGCCTCCACGATCAGCTGGCGGAAGCCGAAGCCGCCCGACCCGGCGTGAACCACGTCGCTGCGCACCCAGAACGACAGCACCGGAACCCGGTACGCCGGAACCGTGACCTGCTGCGAGATTCGGCTCATGCCGGTCAGGCCCTGCCCGCCCAGCTCCGCCTTGCCGGTGCCTGAGTGGGCCGGCCACGCGGAGGAGTTGTTGATGGGGTGACCTGCGAACGGGGTCACCTTCTCGTTCCAGGACGCGTTGCCGCTTTCGAAGCCGGGGTTCGCGATCTCGGACGTGCCCGCGCTGGCGTTCGGTGCGGCCATGAACACGCCTGTGGCCGCGATGGCGGTGGCGGCCGCGAGAATGCTCGCTCTCCGCGCTCTCTTTCTCATGGGTCTCCTGGCTGTTTCCCGGTCCGAATGGGGACGCGCCGCAACAGCCGGGCGGGCGGCCCTCGTACACCTATGACGGCCTGTCAAGAGGGTGCCGCGGCGGGCTCTGCCCGAGGAGTACGGTGGTCAGCCGTCTCAACCGCGGCGCACACTGTAACGCCTCGGTGTGACAATCCGGCTCGGGCCCGGTCGGCAACACGGCCGTGAGAGCCGGCAGTCGGCCTTCCGCCCTCGCGCGCGCCATCGGCGGTGCGGTGCACTCCCCGCGACAGGGGCGGCGCATCCGGGTCAGCGGCCCCGGAAATTGCCGGGCGATACTCCGGATGCGACGCAAGCCGTCCGGACGGGATCGGCGACGGCGCGTCGGCAGGCAGGGTTCATTCGCCCGCGACGTCCTCGGCCTCCCAGCGCAGCAGGTCGCCGGGCTGGCACTTGAGCACCTCGCAGAGCGCGGCGAGCGTCGCGAAACGCACCGCCTTGGCCCGGCCGTTCTTGAGTACCGCCAGGTTGGCGGGAGTGATCCCTACGCGTTCGGCGAGCTCGCCCACGGACATCTTGCGTCGGGCCAGCATCACGTCTATGTCGACGGCGATCGGCATCAGATCACCTCGTCCAACTCGGCCTGCATCTGCGTTGCTTCGACGTCGCGTGCGACGGCCTGGACGAGCAGCATCCGCAGCACGAGCACGATGAGTGCGACCCCCAGGATGGCCACGCCCACCCCGCCCATGATGACGGTGACGCCCGGGTCTTCCCGCTGACCCGGCGCGTTGACGGCCGTGACCGCGAACCACACGAGGGCAGCCGCCACGATCGCACCGATCATCCCGTCCACGTACCGGAAGGCGGCGTGGGAGAACACGGTTCCGCGGCGCACCATCGTCACCAGCCGCCATACGCAGACCAGGGCGACCTGGGCCGACACCATGCCCAGGATCGTGATCACGCGCAACGGGGTGAGCGGCAGCGACCCGTCCTCGGGGTCGGTGGCCAATGCCCACACCATCGATGCCTGTACGAACACGGTGCCGGCGAGCACCACCACGAGCACGGCGCGCAGCGCATGCACTGTCAGCTTCCCCATGACCCACCCTTCCCACGAGTTGCGATGGAAATCTATCGACTTTCGATAGATGAAGCAAGAGTCAGGACGAAAGGTGAGGGGCGTTTTCCCGCTGCGACGGGGCGCCATTGCCCCCTTCGGCGACATGGCGCTCACGCGAACCGACTTGATCTTTCCCGAGTCGCCCTCACATCAGCACAAATCGGACGCCAATCCAACTACACCGGACCTCTGGCCCTCGGTGATCAGCGCAGGGAACCCGTGACCGGTAGAGGCGAACGACCAGGACCTGCCGCGGAAGTGGATCAAGAGGCGGGGCCGACCTCGGAGTGTGCCTGATCCGGCCAGCTCGCGACAGTGCGAGGCGGCCGGATCGGAGGGCCTCGCGCTGTCCGACGACCCATTGCGCGACCTGGTCTGCGGAGTTCGCGATGGACTGGTCCGTGGTGTCGATCAAGTGGGTGGACCGTCGCCGGTCGCCGGCCGGCCACTCAGTCCAGTGTTGCCAGGCCATCGCAGGCCAGCGGTGGGAGCCCGGGCATGCCCGCGGTGCCAGTCGGCCCAACCGAGAAGGGCGTCGACCGCCGACGGGCCCCACCGGCCCGGGTCGCGGCGGGTGAGCCTCCGGCGCCGGATCTCGTCGGACACGTCGACCAGACATACCGCGGTGCCCTCCAGCAGTGGCGCTGAAGGCGCTGCTGGACCTCTCCGAGCAGGGACTGGCCGGTCAGCAGGAGATCGAGTCCGTGGTCCTGGTATCCAGCGCGCGACGCACCCACATCTCGGTCATGCGGTTGCGCCACCGACGGTCGGCGCCTTTCCGGCACGCCGAGTTCGTCGAAGTCGTGCACGACGACCTTCCCAAGTCGTCACTCACGGAGCAGTCGAGCGTGGTCTTGCCCGAGCAGCTGGCGCCGGCCAGTCTGAGCAGCGCCGCGCCGTGTGCGCGTCAGAGGGCGGGCGGGGTCCAGTCGGCGGGCAGTCCGGACTGGCTGAGCACAGTGGCGAGGCTGTAGTGATCCTTGTCGGAGACAATCCGGCAGCGGTTCTTGTCGAGGGCGAGGAGCGTGGTCATCGGTACGGCAAAGGGCTTGGGTGCGCCCTTGAGGTGGCCCGAGTAGATGGCGTTGACCGTGATGCGCTCGCCGTCGCGGTGAGCAGCGCGCACGGTCACGTGGACATCGTCGATGAGGCTGTCAGCGCGGGCCTTCCACCCGGCGATCTCCTTGCGGCCGTGGAAGGAGATGCCAACCGCCTCGTCGGTGTAGGTGCCGTCAGCGGTGAACAGGGCACCGAGCGCCTGGGGGTTGGTGCCGTTCCAGGCGTCGGCCCAGTCGGCGACGATCCTCGGCGGGCGCCGTCCAGCCTCTTGTGCGGCGTGGGCACTGGTGGCCGTGGTGCCGCAGAGGGCCGCGGCAGCGATCAGCACGGTCGTGGCGCGGGGCAGGCGGGTGCTCATGGTGGTGCTCCTTCAGCTTCGAATGTGGGTGTGGGTGTGGGTGTGGGTTTAGGGCGGGGTGCGGATGGGAGGTGGCGTACGCCGCGCTGAAGCCTGCCCCGGGCGGCGCCAGAAGGACGCCATGGGCGAGGTGACTCGGGGCTCCGCGCGGGGTGTTGCGCAAGCGGTGCAGGGCCAGCTCCATCTGTCACCAGTGGCGCCGGATGCGCCCGCCAGGCGGGCTGCCAGGGTGTTCCGGTGGCGTGAGCCCTCGCCGTGTGTATGCGGCTCGCGCGGCGAGGGCCGGAGAAGTGCTTGGCCCAGGCGGTGCCAGGTCAGTCCCAGAGGGAGATCGCCAGGACCAGGGCGACGACGGGGATCAGCAGCCATGGCTCGGCCAGGAGCAGGAGCCCGGTGAAGATCAGGGCGAAGTACGCCAGCGCCTTGGCGGCGCGGCGCCGGCCCTTCTTCTTGTTCTTCCGCGTGCCCTCGTCGTGAGGCATCGCTGCGCCATGCGTCGCCTCGAGGAGGCGGGTTTCGGTGACGGTGTCGGTTGCGGCTTCGGGCTTCACTTCGGTGTTCGTCATGACCTCAGCCTCGTCGCCAGAGCATCGCCCTCGCGTCGGCGAAGCCTGCCTATGTGAGTGAAGACCGACTACGCGTACGTAGCGCCGCCACGATCAAAGGCGGTCCGTGAACACGATCAACGGCAGACTCCAGCCGGCCACTCCTGCCCTGCGCCCACGGGTCCACCGGCCCGGTGGCCTCCAGTTCGCGGTGGGGCGCAGCATTCTTGGCAGGAGTGCGTCGCAGTCGGAGGCCTCTAGGCTGCCGGAAGTGGGCCAGTCGCGGGGTTGCGCGGGCCCCGGACGCACTCCGACCGCCGTTCGTGACCCCCAGGCCGTGCGACTCCTGGCAGGCCGTCACCCGCCCCGCCACGGCTTCGACAAATGCGCCCTGACCTGGTCTTTTTCGCCCGCCCTTCTGGGCTAGGGGTTCCGCTGGACGCCCATCGGAGGGGGAGGTGATGAGTGACGCCGGGAATCCGTACGCCGCCGCCCACATTCTCGTGTTGGAGGGGTGGGAGGCCAGGGCCATGCACGAGCTCTGCAAGAGAACGCTCCATCCGTCCCTAGCCGGGACTCGAACATCGCCTGATCGAGACCGGGCAGCTCCGGCCCCAGACGTCACCGGGCCAGGCCTGAGCCTCGATCGAGCCGCCCCCGCCACGGACCTGGCCGTCAATCACGGTCCGAGCCCTCGCCGCCCCAGGATCCGCAGGCTCACACACCGGCGATCGGGATGCGCATGGCCACGGCCACGTCAGAGGTCGAACTCGAGGTGTTCGAGGTCGGTGAACTCGACTTCCAGCCCGTGGGCGCGACGGCCGCTGTCGCGGAAGTAGACCTCGCCCAGGGCCTCGGCCGCGATGTTCCGAAGCTGCTGCTCGGTACCGCCGGCGTCTTTGGCCTCGAAGAGGCGGGCGGCGTACTGCGGGGGCAGGGCCAGGGTGAGGTGGCGCAGGCGGGCGTCGTCGGTGGTGCCGGGGGCGGCGGTGTAGCCGAAACGGGCACGGGTGTCGATGACGATGCCGGCGGTGGTGGTCGCGTTCTGCTTGGCCTTGGCCCGGATCTGGGGCTGCCACCGCTTGGTGACCTCGCGTTCCAGGCGCTGCGCCAGGTCCGGCCGGGGCCTTTTGATCTGGTCCTTCACATACCGTTCGACGGTGCGCTGGGTGATGCTGAGCAGGTCGGCCACCGCCTTGGTGCTCTTGAGCTGTTTGACCAGGTAGCGCACCTGCGCGCCCGCGCTCTTGGGGATAGGGCGCGTGAACGCCTTCCGCAGCGCGGCGTCGAGACCGTCCCCGACCCTGTCCATCGGTCCTCGTCTCCTACTCGGCGTCGTCCGTGGCGGTGACCTCGCCCGTCTTGATATAGCGGGCGAGGTTGAGGACCTGGCCGTGCTTCTCGCGCACGTCCTCGGCCCACAGAGTGGTCTGCGTGCCCTCGTGCTTGACCATCCCCGGCGAGACCCCGAGTCGGAAGCTGCCGGGTACGGTCTTGCCGTCGGCGTCGTACGGCAGGACGTCCAGTGGGCTGGGCCCGTCGGCGGCGTACACGGCGCAGTCCGACAGGACCGCCACCGGGTACCGGCCGGTGGCGGCGGCCAGATTGAGCATCTTGCGGTGCATGTTGATGCGCGCCCGTGAGATGACGGCGGCGCGGATGTCAGGACGCCACGTCGGCCGGGCGAGGGCCGGCCACGCCTGCCCGGGCCTCCAGCCTCCGCCGCGCGCACGCTCGCGCAACTTGCCGATGCCGCCCTTCACCGTCGACTTGATGGCGTCCAGGACGATCGCCGCGTGGGGGTCGTTGCCCTTGTAGTCGTCCATCGACTTCAGGAACTCCGGCGGGGACTGCTTCTCGCCCACGCCCAGATCCGCCATGGTGTCGATGTACGCGTCCCTCAGTCGCTTGTACCAGCCGTCCAGGAACCTGCCGCTTTCTTCTCGTACCCAAGCCTCCAGCGGGGCGACGTCGTAGCCGAGCTCCACTGCGTACGCCACCGTGGGGGTCGCGTACCAGGCCGGGCCCGCTGGGCGCTTCCCGGTCGGTGTGAACGGGCTGGGCAGCAGCGCGCCCTGCAGCTGCCGCCACTGCTTACCGACCAGGACGCGGGAGAGGTCGACGTGGGAGAGGTCGACCAGCCACGCTCCGGGCACTGCCGGGTCGAAATCCGGGTCGGTGACGTGCACCGGTGGCGTCGCCAGGCCGACAAACGCGCCGTTCGCGGCCGCGCCGAAGGCCAGATTGACGTCGAGGCCCACCAGGTGGCGCTGCATGCACTCGGCATCGGTCAGCTCCCGCGCCCAGTCGTATGCCTCCTCGAACAGCATCTCCGCGGGGCCCCGCTGGTGGAAGCGGGGCAGCCCGGCGAGCAGCGGGTGCCCGTCGGGGGCCTCGCACGGCGCGCAGTCCATCGGATGCTCTCCCAGCGAGCCCGGCCGGTGCTGCTTGTGCCGTTTACCTTCTGTGTCCGGCTCACTCGCCCGGGTCGGCGGATTCAACGCGGTCATGAGCTCCAGGCCGGTCACGGCGGCGGAACCGCGCGGCGTCATCACCCGGGAGGCGTACACGCCCAGCACCCGGGCCAGTTCAGCCGGTTGGAGCTCTGCGGAGTGGGCCCAGGTGCGGGTGTCGAGCGCGTTCCAGGACGGGATGCACAGCTGGACGCACTGCCGCTGACGGCCCTCGGCGGGGCGGTAGATCCGGGCCCACGGCCCGAATCCCCGCCTGGTCAGCTGCCAATTGGCCCGATCGAGCTGCTCGATGACCTTGTGGCCTTCCGGGAGGCGCGAAGCGAGCCGCTCGGACTCCGACAGTGCCACGGGGAGTCCGTACCGCGCGCACGCGGCCGGGGTCAGCACGAGGAGCGGGTCGGCGTCCTTACCGGAGCCGTGCAGCCTCGAAGCCCCGAGATGCGCCTCGCTCAACGCCCACTCCACCAATGCCGCGATGCTCTTGGCGGGCACCTCCATGATCAGGCCGCCGACGCCGTAACCAGTCGCCTGACGGTCGCCGTCGGCATCGATGACCAGCAGCGGCCCGTTCGCGAACCGCCGATCGGCACCCTGCTCCGCCGTGCCCGCCGCAGCGGCTTTCGGCGCACCCGGGCGACGTGGGGCCGTTGCGCGCCGTGGAGTCGCGTGCGTGTGAGCGGAGCGCGAAGGGCCAACGGGTGGCGCGGCGGCAGCGGGCTGCACGGAAGCCGGGGCCGGTGGCGCGGCGGGGGACGCCGACGGGACGGGATAGCGCTGAGCGAGACCGTCAAGGAGGCGCCGGTAGGCCTGGAGCCGTTCGGGCTTCGGTTCGGCACGGCCGTCCTCCCAGGCCTGGACACTGGGCAGGCGCACACCGAGCGCCTGGGCAACCGCGGCCTGGGTCAGGCCGGCTGCCTCACGCAGGCGGACGCGTTCGGCCGGCGGGGGCAGGACGTGACCGTCGTCGACCGCTGCGAGGAGCGCTTCGACGGCGGCGAGCGGATCTGAGGGCTGGTTGCTCATGGAAGGTTCTCTCTGGCCGGGTGTCACCGGATGCCCTGTCGGATCTCTTCGAGGCGGGTCATCAGCCGCTGGTAGCGCTGGGAGGCAGCCTGAGAGGACTTCAGACCCTGGTGGAGAGCGATCTGCCGCCATTCCATGCCACGGCGCCGGGCTTCGATGACCACCTGCGTCTCAAGTCGGTCCACCGCCGTCCGCATGCCCTCGAACAGAGCCAGAGCCGCTGCCACATCGTCGTCCGACACACCCCGCTCCCCCGCTCCCCCGCCCTGGGCTGCGCCGGCCAGCAGCCTGCCCAGCAGTGCGAAATCCCGCTGAAGCCCATCAGCAGGCACCCCGTCGGCCACAGGGCGGTCGGCCAGGCCGGCCAAACGGCTACGCAGTTCGAGCTGGGAGTCATCCGACATGACACCACCCTACCCTCACAAAGCAACGAATCAACGTTCCGTTGTTTCGTTGCCCATCGCGGCGTCGTGCGTGCCGAGTTGGCCGCCGACCCGGGAGACGTCCGCAACGGTCGTCCTCCGCCAGGTCGTACTGAGCGCAGGCAGCATCGACGACCGCCGCCATGCAATGCCGTGCCGGGGCGCCACCGGGCGCCCTTCGAGCCGGGACACCACCTCAGCCGGCGACAGACCCCTCACCAGGGTGAAGCAGTACGCCTCGGCGTTGTCCGGAAAGTCGTTCTCGAACCGCGCAGTCCGCCCCGACCTTCATCGCACCGCCCACCCTGGCTCCTGCGCCCGACAACGGGAGGACGCCACAACCGTCGACGGGACCGAAGACGGCATCTGCCGCTCCGGAAATCGCTCTTCCTCATCCGCCGGGACGCCTCGCAGGAGGCGATCGCGGGCACCCCTGCACCGGTCGCTGCTGTCAGTGGCCCCTGCCACGATGCCTCGGTCGGTACCGTGAATGCTCTGGAGATGCCATGGGGACTTGGGACGTCGGCCCTTTCGACAACGACACCGCAGCGGACTTCTGCGGCGACCTTGATGAGGCAGCCGCGGGCGAACGCGAGGGCATCATCCGCGGCACTCTCTCCCGCGCGATCGACACCGCGCGCTACCTCGAAGCGCCCGAATCCGAGGAGGCCGTGGCCGCGGCCGCCCTCGTCGCTGCCCAGTACCCTGGGGGCGTTCCCGCCGATCCTGTGTACGGGCCGGAAGAGCCACTCCCTGATCTCACCGGCCTTCGCGAACTCGCCCTCCAGGCCCTCAGCCGGGTCACGACCGCGCCGTCCGAGCTGATGGATCTATGGGCCGAGCCGGATGGCGGCCCCTGGCGCGCGAACATCCAACGCCTTCAGAACACGCTCCTGCCGCAGCCTCCGGGAGGCACTGCGCGGTGATGAGCACCTTGGCATGCGTCGATCACCACTGCTTCAGGTCGCCAGGACGGACGTCAGCCGCGGCGGCGGCATCATCCTCGGCTGCGGCCGGGGCCCTCCAGCAGTCCGGCAAGGTCCCGGCGGTCGGTGATGCCGAGCTTGGCGTAGACCCGTTGCAGGTGGTTGTCCACGGTGCGGGTCGAGAGCGTCAGCCGGGCCGCGATGTCCCGGCTCGCGAGGCTGCGCGAGGCCAGCAGGGCGATCTCGAGCTCCCGGCGGGTCAGTTGCGCTCCGGCACCGGCCGCGAGGAGCGCGGGAGTCCGCGCGCCTTCGCATCGCTGCGCCCGGTGGTGACACCGCCGGTGAGGGCCCCCAGGGTGTCGGCGTTGTCCATCGCGATCGGGCCGAGGGTCTCCTCCCAGGGCTCCAGGAAGTTGTCGTCCCACCAGGTATAGAGGTCCTTGATGATCTGGGCGGCGCCCCACAGCCCCTCGGCGGCGCCCTTCTTGAAGTCCGGGAGGAGGAAGAACATGTCGGGGCCGATCGCGCCCAGCGCCGTGTAGGCGGGATGGGCCTTCGCGATGGCCTCCAGCGCCGCGGCGGAGGGGCCGTCCTCGGCGAACAGGGCCTCTGCGCCCTTGTTGCCGCTGAGGTCGGACAGCGCCTTGCGGGCGACATCCATGTGAGCGTACAGACCTGGCAATTCCGGTGACTCCTTCGGTGGCATGGTGCGGGCACACGCGGTGGGCATTCCGGCCGGACGCCGCGTGCGGGGGACACGGCGACTGCCCGGTGTCCCTGCCGGCCGGCCGGGGCGCTTCCCGCTCCGTCCGGTGGGTCCGGTCCGAGGACTGCCGGTCTGCCGGTCTCGTTGCTCACCGGCGGACGAGCGGGGCGCCCTCCGGAGCGCCGGTGGAACGGGATGCAGGGAAGGCTTCCATCGGCAGTGAGCTTGTTCAGTGTGGCCACTGATCGGGTGATGGCGGGGTGGCGTGACGGGTGAGGCCCTCGAGTGGTTGAGCGGGATGTCTGACGTCCG
>NZ_JBEYBS010000052.1:0-13283 GCF_040632375.1 Streptomyces sp. NPDC019396
ATTGCCAGCCTCGTTTCCGACCGCAACATCACCATGTGAAAGACGCCGTGATCAGGGCAAACACGCCCCACCCGCTATCACGCACCAACTCGTTAGAGAACCAGGTTAGTGCACGGTGCAGCATGCTCACGCCAGTCGACGTGCCCCCCTCAGCAAGGTCGGGACGCTGCGTCTCGGCCTTCGTTAGAACGGCACCATTAGGTACTTATTGCTCAAGGATTCGGCCCCAGAGCTGAAGGACAGTGCTAGTGGGGCCTCGATGAGCCGCGGAAGTCGTGGCCCCACCAAGGTGAAAGCTCCCGTGCGGGAACCCAGAATGTGATCAAAATGCTCGCTCTTGCGGTTCAGAACGGTTTAGTACGGTTCAGTACAGGTCTGTACGGGACACGGCATACGCCGTTCCCTCCTTCCGTGCCCCCGTCCACCGGCGGACGGTGCGATTGCCACCCCAACAAGCAACTTCTACTGATGCAGCCTCATTGACAAGCCCTTACGGTGAGACACGCACGCCCAGGGGCTCCGTATTAGCCCAGGGCGATCCCCATCCGCTGACTGCGCTTCAGGCCGGCAGAAGCCCCCGGGCGACATAACTCCCTGAGCTGCTGCTCCGCATGGTTCAACCTTGTCGTGCCTCAGTCCTTCCGGGGCGACGCAACAGCCGCACCCGGTACGCGCCCCGGAGACGCCACCACCCCTGACCAGGGGCTGGAGAGTGAGTCACGCCCAATGGTCGCACCGAGCGCGGTAGAGCAATACGAGGCCAGTGCGGCGGCCCTGCGTACCACCAGGCCGAGAACCGAACGGTGCGCAAGCCTGCTGGAGCGAGGGTCAGAGCCGCCTAGGCCGCCTCCTCGAGTCCGAGTCACCGCCATGACCAGCTTCCGTTGATGCAAGCTTGCAACCTTATGCAAGAAACTTGCTAGTAGCTGTAGACTTTTGCCAGGAGAAGTTCCTACCCTGACGGGCATGCATCACCGCCATGAATCGCATGGAACGCCTGTCAGAGGAGGAAAGATGAACCGCTGGGTGCCACGGGCAGGCGTTGCCGTGACGGTGGTTTCGGTTCTCGCCGCATGCGGCACCGAGCCGGGTGGCTTGTCCAGTCAGAACAATGAGTTCAGCGGCCGCGGGCCAATCACCATTGCCACTGGCAAGGACAACAGCACCACCCTCAACAAGATCATCGATAAGTGGAACGTCGACCACCCGGATGAGCTTGTCCGGGCCGTGGAACTTTCAGACTCCCCCGACCAGCAGCGCCAGCGCATGATCCAGGATGCGGAGCTTAAGTCGGGGGAGTTCGCAGTCCTCGATCTCGACGTCGTGTGGACGGCCGAGTTCGCAGCCAATCGCTGGATCATGAAACTCCCGGACGACATCGCCGACCCCACCCAGTTCCTGAAACCGACGATCGAGGCGGCGTCCTACCGGGATGGCTTGTATGCCGTGCCGGTGACGTCAGACGCGGGACTGTTGTTTTACCGCTCGGACCTGCTTGAGAAATCAGGCAAGAAGCCGCCCAAGACCTGGGGCGAGATGCAGGCTACCTGTAAAAAGGTGCTGAAGATGCCTGAGGCTAAAGGAATGTCCTGCTATGCGGGCCAGTTC
Organism: Streptomyces sp. NPDC019396; assembly: GCF_040632375.1. Taxonomy (NCBI): domain Bacteria; kingdom Bacillati; phylum Actinomycetota; class Actinomycetes; order Kitasatosporales; family Streptomycetaceae; genus Streptomyces; species Streptomyces sp. NPDC019396. The sequence goes on from NZ_JBEYBS010000052.1 coordinate 1,609, forward strand.
GACAAGTACGAAGGTCTGACTGTCAACTTCGCCGAGATGGTCGACAGCGCCGGAGGGAGGATCCTCGATGATAAGGGGTCTCCCCATGTCGACTCGCAGGAAGCGGCTCGAGCTCTGACCTTCTTCCGCGACGGCATCAAAAACGGCCTCATAGCCGAAAAGGCCATCACGTACAAGGAGGAAGAGGGCAGGCAAGCCTTCCAAAAGGGAGAGCTGGTCTTCCATCGACAGTGGCCGTATCAATGGTCTCTCGCTAATGACGCGAAGTCTTCAAAAGTGTCGAAGAAGTTCTCCGTTGCGCCGCTCCCTGGGCTGGACGGGCCGGGCGTCTCCAGCCTCGGGGGACACAACCTGGCTGTCAGCCCGCAAGCTGACAACAAGGCGACCGCCCTGGACTTCGTGAAGTTCATGACCAGCGAGAAGACACAGCGTGATCGACTGCTGCTGGGTTCCAACGCCCCGACGCGGGCAGCCCTGTACGACGACGCCGACCTGATCGCCAAGTACCCCTACTTGCCGGAACTCAAGCAGTCAATCAACACGGCGAACCCGCGGCCGCGCGTTGTCCACTATGGGGATGCCACTGCAGCTATCCAGGACGAGGCCTATAAGGCCCTGACCGGCGAGAGCACACCGGAGCAAGCACTCGCCAACCTGCAGAAGAAGCTCCATCAGCTCAAACCGTGACAGTCAGCCACCGTGCACGCTCCTGGGCGAGTTTCACTCTGCGCCCCTCGTGCGTGCAGGACAGGAAGCCGCTCCCCACGCCATCGCCGCCCCGCTCATCCACGTCAGGTGAATACTATGTCCGTGCAAACAGCACCGTCTCCCCCCACCGCGGGGCGACGGAGTGCTGCCCTCCCTCCCCGTAAGCGGCGACGTGGTACGGGCCGCCTCGCAGTACTCCTCGTCTCTCCCACCATCGCCATTCTTGCGCTCGTCGCGGGTTACCCGGTAATCGCAGCGTTCCGTGAATCGCTTTTTGCCAAGCAATCCGGCTTGGACAGCTCCGGGTTTGTGGTCGAGGGAGAGAAGTTCGTTGGTGTACAACACTACGCCGATCTATTCCGAGGGGAGGCCGGCGACCGGTTCTACAACGCTCTGGCGAACACCTCCTTCTTCACGTTCACCACTGTTGCCCTCGAAACAGCGATCGGTATCGCCATGGCTCTGGTGATGCACAAGTCGATACGTGGACGTGGACTAGTGCGGGCCGGGGTTCTCGTCCCGTGGGCCGTCCCAACCGTAGTCTCTGCTTTGCTGTGGCAGTGGATCTTCCAGGCCGACGGAGTCGCCAACGCGGTGCTCGGCACTCAGATCCTTTGGACTTCCGATGGAGTCCAGGGAGCGGTGGCGGTCATCGTGGCAGACACATGGAAGACAGCGCCGTTTGTCGGCCTACTCGTCCTCGCAGGACTGCAGCTCATCCCAGCAGAGGTATATGAGGCGGCGCGGGTGGACGGTGCGAATGCTAGCCAGCAGTTTTTTCGCATCACGCTTCCACTGCTGCGGCCCGTGCTACTGGTCGCGGTTCTGTTCCGGCTCCTGGACGCTTTGCGGATGTTCGATCTTCCCTACGTCCTGATCGGTCCCCGCAAAGATTCGGTAGAGACCCTGTCCATGCTGGCTTTTGACGAAGCAGCAAATACCCGGTATGGACCAGCAGCCGCATACGGCGTATTGCTGTTTCTGTACGTTGCTGCCATAGCGTTCCTGTTCGTGAAAGTCCTGGGGGCAGAGATCTTCGCGTCCTCGGACTCCGCCAAGCAAGTGAAGCGTCGCCTGCGCCGTAAGCGCGATCTAGCGAAGGAGGACCTCACGTGACCATAGCTTTCCGCCATTCCTCCCCACGGCGCTTCACGCTCCCGAACCGTGGAGCACTGCTACGCCATCTCGGCACATGCCTGGTTCTTCTCTACTGTCTCGCGCCGTTCTACTGGATGGCCGTCTCAAGTTTCCGGCGCAGTTCGGATCTCTTCGCTAAATCTCCGCTCCCCGCTCCGTGGTCGCTCGAGAACTATCAGGCCGTAATGCAGCCGAGCAGCGGATTCATGCGCGCTCTCATCAACAGCCTGGTAGTCGCGGGTACCACAACCATCCTGACACTCATCATCGCCATATTCACCTCGTACGCGCTTGCCCGTTTGGATTTCTGGGGTAAAAATGTCGTCTTGGCGGTCATCGTGGCCACCTCGATGTTTCCCGGAATCTCGCTTCTAGTGCCGCTGTTGAAACTGTTCAGCAATCATTTCTACTGGGTGAATACCTACCAGGCCATGATCCTGCCGTCGCTGTCGTTCGCCCTGCCGCTGGCGGTCTGGAACCTTACCGCATTCTTCCAGCAGCTCCCTCGGGAGCTGGAACAGGCGGCAATGGTCGACGGATGCACCGCGGGGCAGGCTTTTCGAAAGGTTATTCTTCCACTCACTGCTCCTGGCATCTTCACCACCGCGATCCTGACCTTCATCGCCGCGTGGAACGAGTTCATCATCGCCTTGTCGATGGTCAACAAGACATCCATGCAGACTGCAACGGTGGCGATATCCCGATTTAATGGAGCCACCGGCTTCGATGTGCCCTACGGGACGAAGATGGCTGCCGGTGTCATCGTCACCGTTCCTCTGGTCATACTCGTGTTGGTCTTTCAGCGACGTATCGTCGCCGGTCTCACCAGCGGAGCCGTCAAGTAGTCGAGGCGCGTTACTCACTCTTCTCCCGCACGATGAAGATGCGCTACGAAGGGCTCGGGGAGCTGCCGATCGGCGAGTACAGTCCGAATCCCGAGCCGTCACGGCAGCAGTTCGAGGTGTGATCTGGCGGTTCAAGACCGGCGGATAGGCGGGACCAGGCGAGTTCGGTGCCTGTTCAACCGCCCACAACCGTCGGGCAGTGGCGTGACACCGGCGTCTTCGAGGTCCTGCTGGAGGGCATGACCGCGAAGGCGCGAAGCAGGGCGAGTTGGACCTGTCCCTGGTCAGCATCGACTCCACCACCGCGCGTGCTCACCACGACGCTGCCGGGATGCACTTGGGCGATGCCGTCCTCGGCGTTCTGCAGAAGACCGCCGCCGAGGCAGAGAAAGCCAGGTCAGAGGGGGCGACTGCGACGAACAAACGGGGGCTGGAAACCGAGACCGATCCTGAGCGGGAAGAGCGACGGCGCATCTGGCATCGGCGGAAACTCCGCCTGAAGGCCGCACTCCTGGGACGGTCGGGGGTGGGCGGGCCAGTAAGGTCCACCCGGCTGCCGATCGGGAATGCCGCCCGCTGGCGTTCGTCTGACCGCGGCTCAGGCCGCGGATAGCCCGTAGAGTATCGTTAGAGCCTTGGTTTCCGTACAGGGTTCTGGAACTTCGGGGCCGGTGAGGGCGGCGAAGTCGGCGTGAGCCAGCTCGACGGCTTCCGGGTACGCCTCGCGCTTGGCGTGCTCGGCGAGCGCCCGGTAGACGCTGGCCACCGAGGGGCTCTACCCCTTGCGCTTGCCGGTGGGGATGATCAGGTCGGGCTGGATGTGCTCGACGGACTCGCCGCCCGCGCGGCGCCGCAGCACGGTGTGGAGCATGTCGTCGGTGATGACCGGCGGCCGGCCGCCGTGCTTGCCCTTGCGGACCGCGGTGTCGAGTTGGACGGGCTGGCCCCGGCGTTGCGGATGCGTCTGCTGGAGGAGCTGCGGAGCGCGCTGGTGGGCGCGTTGGATGAGGCCCGGGTGGAGGCGATGGCTGCGGCCTCGGATGAGGGTTGGGGGCTGCGGCGAATCGGGGCGTTCTGCGGGGTGTCGCACGAGCAGGTACGGCGGCTGCTGGCCGAGCGGCAGGCCGGGGGCGGCCCGCCGGTCAACTGACGACGGTCACCCTCGTCATAGGCAGGGGGGCGGAGCTTGCCGGCGGCGAGTTCGGGCGAAAGCCGGAAGTGGAAGCGGCCGATCATGCGGATGTGATCGTGACCGAGCGGGGAGAGCCGGGCGAGGTCGGCGTCGGAGATGTGGTGGCCCTCGGCGCGGAGCTGGTTGACCATCTCCTGGAGGTACACCGAATTCCACGGAACACAGGCATTGAGGACGAGGCCCAGTGCCGATAGCTGATCTTCCTGCCCCTCTTTGTACCTTTGCCGCAGTTCGCCCTTCTGGCCGTAGAAGATGCGGCGGGCGAGTTCGTGGCGGGACTCCTGCCGGTTGAGCTGGGTGTTGATCTTTCGGCGGAAGAGTTCGCTGTGGTAGTAGCGGGCGAGGAAGGCGGAGCGGTCCAGGCGGCCGATCTGCATGACCGCGCGGCCGAGTGGGCTGGGGCGACCCTGGCCTGCGAGGACGGGCAGGATCTGGGAGGCGCGGACGGTGCCTTCGCGCAGGGAGCCGGCCAGGGGGAGCACCGCCGAGTTTGTTGAGCTCGATGTACCGGTCGATGGCCTTGCCCGCGCCGGGACCGGTGATGTCGCGCGGGGAGCGGCGCAGCCGGTCCAGTTTGGAGGTGCGGCGGCTGTCCTCGACCGGCAGCAGCCCGGCCAGGGCGGCACGCTGCTCAGCGGTGGGTTTGGCGGCCACGGTGCGCCAGGTCTTGCGGTTGGTGTGCTCACGGATGGAGGTGACCATGCGTTCGAGGACGGTGGCGCCGGGCAGCAGCACCTTGTTCTCGACCAAGTGCAGCGTGGCGAGGTCGAACAGGGCGATGGGGCGCTCATTGCCCGACCAGCACCGGTCCCACAGCCAGCGGGCCAGCTTCCACCAGGCGTCGCCCCTCAGATCCCGGTAGCCGTAGGCGTTTTTGACGGCGCCTTGGTGGTTCCAGCGGGTGCGCTCGGCGCCGTACCCGGCCAGTACCGAGGCGGGGTGGCCGAGCTGATCGGCGACGTACTCCACGACTTCGGCGGGCGCGTCCTCGGGGTTGTCGAGGAAGGTGCCGAGGAACCGCACAGTGCTGAGTTGGACGCCGTAGCCGAGCTGCGACCTCGTGCCCCGGCAGGCCATCGCGCGGCGCCGCGTGGCGCGGTCCAGCAGGAAGTAGTCGGCCAGCTGACCGTCGTCCGGCACCTGATGGAACGTGCCATAGCTACGGCGCTGTTCATCGGTCAGAAACGCCACGCTTCCCCTCCCATGGTCTCCGGTGCAGCTGTGCGCCGCTCATGTCTGGACGGGGTTCTGGATCAGATGCCTTGGCTGCGGAACCGTGTGACGGCCGCGACGTAGAGGGCCGCGGTGAAGAGGCCGAAGACGAGGATCGCGGTTGCGGGCGTCAGGCGCTGGGAGGCGTCGGCGAGGAAGGCCCCGTCGTCGCCTGAGATGTTCGACATCGAGGTGCCCGCGGCGAACGGCAGGTACTTCGCCATGTGCGTCAACCACGGGGAGCTGGTGAGCATGCCGCCCGTTCTGACCATGGGCTCGAGCATGTAGGGGATGGCGACCAAGGAGACCATGGCGACGGTCTGTGAGCGGAACATGATGGTGATCGCGATACCGATCAGGGTCCAGCACACGGTCTGCAGCAGCAGGCCGCAGTGGAGCACGATCAGATCTCCGTACGACGCACGAGAGATCAGCTCCACCGGCAGGCTGGTGCATGCGACGATCCAGGAGACCGCGGTGGAGCACGCCATGACTGTCAGGGCGAATCCGCCGGCCACGACGGCCTTGGCCGCGATGGCCCGGCTGCGAACGGGCGTGATGGCGAGCGTTGCTCTGATCGTGCCGTGCCGGTAGTCACCGCCCATGGCGAGTGCCCCGAAGATTCCGGCCGCGAGGGGGACGAACGAGGCCTTGTTGATGACGGCGACCAGTGCCTCTTGCGGAGTAACGGCCATCTCGGTCGACTGGAACTCGGTGACGGTGAAGGTATAACCCCAGCTGGCAAGGGCGGTCACGGCGATCGTGACGGCCGCGAGCAGCCATGTGGACGTCAGGGTGGTCAGGCGCGCCCACTCGTATCGCACAGGTCTGTTCACGGGGCATCCGCCTTCTGATCTGTCACGTATTCGACGCTCGCCGCTGAGGCGAGCAGGAACGCTTCCTCCAGCGTCGTTTCGGCGGCGGTCAGCTCGGTGACGATGACGTTCGCCGCGAGTGCCGTGGTCGCGATCTCCCGTTGCGGGAGTTTGTTGACCAGCAGGTAGCCGTCCGTGCTGGACTCGACGTCCGCGCCGCGCTGGAGGAGGGCATGGCGGAGCTGGTCCGGGGCTTCCGCCCGTACACGTACGGTGCCTGCGCCGTATCCGCGTTTGAAGTCGGCGAGGGTGCTATCGGCGATGAGACGTCCCTTGCCGATCACCACGACCCGCTCAGCGAGCTCGTCCAGATCCGACAGCTGGTGGGAGGAGACGAAGACGGCGTTGCCGGCTGCCGCGTACTCCTTGAGGAAGGTGCGCAGCCACCGCATGCCCTGCGGGTCCATGCCGTTGCCGGGTTCGTCGAGGATGAGGACGTCGGGAGAGCCGAGCAGCGCGCAGGCGAGGCCGAGGCGCTGCAGCATGCCCAGGGAGAAGCCTTTCGGCCGGTGTCGGGCGACAGGGAGGAGACCGACGAGGTCGAGGACTTCGTCGATGCGCGTGTCCGGGATGCCGATCCCGCGGTTGAGCATGCGCAGGTGCGCGTGCACGGTGCGGCCTGGGTGGTAGGACCTTGTTTCCAGGAGTGCTCCGACGCGCTGTGCCGGATCGGCCAGTTCCGAGTAGCGCCTGCCGTCGAAGAGTGTCTGGCCGCTTCCCTGTTCAAGCTCGAGCATGAGTCGCAGAGTCGTGGACTTTCCTGCGCCGTTGGGGCCCAGGAAGCCGGTGACCGCCCCGGGTTCCACGGTGAAGCTGAGCTGGTCCACCACCACTTTGTCGGCGAATGCCTTTGACAGGCCATCGACGTGAACCGTTGCCACTACTTGCCTCCCGTCGATGGGCTGGAGCGTCCGTCGAGGATGATGGTCGTGTCCGCTGTCACGGTCGCCGGCGGGTCGTGTGCGATCAGCGCCACGGAGGCACGCGAGGACCACGTGTTCATCTCGGCCGAGAGCAGATCTATACCTGCGGCATCCAGTCCGTTGAAGGGCTCGTCGAGGATGACGAGCGTGAACTGGCCCAAGGTGCACATGATTAGCCAGAGCTTCCTTCGGTTGCCCGTGGACAGCTCCTTCGCAGCGTGGTCGAGCCACGGCTCCAGCCCGTAGCACGCGGCCCTCAGCAGTCCTGGTCCAGGGCTGGTCCCGTGGCAACGGGCTGCGAAGACAAGGTGGTCCCGCACGGTCATGCTGGGATAGAGCGACACGTCCGTACGGCAGACCCTGCGCGCGGTCCGGCTCTGCGGATCCCTTGCGTCCCGGCCGCCGACGCGCACCTGGCCGGTCCATGGCGCAAGGGAACCGCTGCACAGCTCGAGGAAGGTCGACTTACCGACGCCGTTTGGGCCCGACACCATGATCAGACCACGGCCCGGCAAGGACAGGGAAAGGTCCACGAACACAGGGCTGGACGGGTGGTACCCGAAGGTGACGGACTTCAGCTCTAGCGCAGGTTCAGGATGCTTCGTCTCACGCACAGCGTCGCAACTCCAGTAAGTATCAGGGTGTAGCCGAAGGCCAGGGCCGGTTCGGCCGTCCATTGCTGAGAAAAGATCCAGATCACGGGGCCGGTCAAGGTGAGTGACAGGAACCCGGTGACAGGGTCGGAGGCCGCAGTGCCGTCGGTGTTTCCCGGCGGGGCCGCCACGGTCTCGGCGACAAGGGCTGCACAAACACCGCACACCGCTGTGATCACGGGGATGGCAGTGAGGCCCGGGCCGGTCAGGAGCAGGACGACCGCGGCGGTTCCCACACCGGCGCACGCTGCGCATACGATCCACACGAGGACCACCGCGCGGGCGATGGACCAGCAGGACATGCCCGCCTCCCACGTCGCGCGCAGCGCGGGCCGCAGCAGGGTCGGGCCGATCGCCCGGGACAGCATCTCCGCAAGGCCGAGCACCATCACCGCGGCGACGCCCGCTGCGATCTCCGGGGCGCGGGCGGGCAGTTCTGCCACCGGCAGAGGAAGGGGGCTCGCTAGTGCGAAACCCGCCACGGCGGCGACCGTTCCCGTCCCGGCCAGGAACACGTGCTTGACCAGGGGGTACACCGCGCTGCCACGCAACTCTCGCGCCAGGATCCCCACGAGCGCCGGGACCCTGGCACCGGGCCCCGTGTGATCAGGGGCCCGTACACCTGGACGTGAAGCAGCCGTGAGGGGGAAGGAGTGGAACGGCATCCTGCCGAGGTCCCGTACGAGGCGGAAACAGGCGAGGCTGCCGAGGACCACGACGACCGCCGCGCACGATCGGGCAAACGCCGACGAGTAGAGCGCCGACATCCTGGCCGCGGCGGACCCCAGCAGCGGAGCCGTGATGAACAGCGCGGCCGAGATGCCCAGGACTGCGCAGCCGATGCAGGTAGCGATCACCCTGACGGATTCCCGGTACCGCGCTTGGCGCAGGTTTAGCGCGGACCGCGCGGCGACCGACAGACTGACGGCGCACATGCCGACCGGAACGACCACGGCGAAGGCGAGATGCGCCACGCCGATGTCTCGGGCCGACCAGTAGGCGACCAGGAAACCAGCAGGCAGCATGCCAAGCAGCAGGTGGTACGCGCAGATACGGCGGGCGCAGTAGACGAGGAACACTTCCCGTGACGAGATGTCCAGCGCCCGGAAGAGTCCCGCATTCGGCGACCCCGTCACCATGAACCGGCGTTGGGAGAACGCCTCCCTCAGGGCATACGTCCCAGTCACATAGACCGACAATACCGCCAAGGCCACCAGCAGCTCCTCGGCTTGGACACCCTCCTCTTCCGTAGCGAGCCTGATCAGGGAGAAGCCAGCCACCGCGAGGAGGAAGACGATCGGCACGGCCAGCACGTACAAGCCGACGAACAGACGCCTGGCCGTGCGCACCGTCATGCGCAGGCGCAGAGCGGCGAGTATCTCGAACAGGTAGAAGTCAGAGACCGCACGGACTCTGATCCGGCCGAGCTGTGTTTCCGTAGCTGACATGACGCTTCCTCAAACAGCCGAGCGGCTGCCTAGAACCTGTTCTGCGAAGCCTTGCGGGACTGGCGCTCACCTGCCGCGAACAGCGACACCACCGCCATGGCCAGAGAGATGGCTGCGGCCAGCAGCGAGAACAGAGACTGCGGTGAAGACGACACGGAATCCCCGAGCATGATCGAGTTCGATGCCATGGCGAGGATCGACACTCCCGCCATCCACCATGTCGTCTCCCTCGCCCTGCGTACCAGGACAGCCGAGGCGGGCAGCAGTACGGCGAAGACCAGCAGCTGTACTGCCAGTGCCGTCTTGAGCACGTGCGGGTCGACGTTCCCCGTGGTGCCGAGTGGACGGGTGAGGAAGCACAGCAGCGCCGCCGCACCGAGCAGCAGCATGGCCGCTGCGGCAAGTCGGGCCGTCTTCGTGTAGAGCGTGAGCATAGGAGGTATCTCTCTTGCTTTTCGATGCCCTTGGCTATCCGACCGCGGCCAACGCGGCGAGGCCGAGGCTGCAGCAGTAGAGGGCGATGATCCTGCCTGAGGGCAGGTGCCGCCAGTGAGCCCGGAACAGCGCCGGAACCAGCAGGGCAACCGCGGTGATGTAGAGGTAGTAGACGATGCCTTGCGTCGGGTCGACCATCCCGAATGCGAGAGCGGCCAACTGCGGGGGCACAAGACACAGGGCGACCACGGGGAAGAACGCACCGGTACGCAGTCCCCGGCCCAGCGGCCGACTCGCCGTGAAGACCCGCCGCTCCAGGGCGCGGGCCACGAAGACATAGCAGGCGTAGACGAAGACGGTCAGCAGGACGCCGCCGCCCACAGCCACGTTGACTGCAAGGTCCTGAAGCGCCGGGTCACCGATCTCAGCCCGCTGCTTCGGTGTTATCAGGGTCTGCGCGTAGGCGAATGCGGTCGGCAGCCTGCACAGCACCAGCGCGCATGCGACGAAGTACAGCGCGAGCCACAGGAACTTGCTCGTCGGCGCCGCAGCCTTGGCGGACTCGACAGTGTGACGGACCTCGTCACCGAACGGCGCCCTGACCGCCGCCCCGTCCGCCACCTCCGGCTGGTGAGATGTATCAGTTCTCATGTCCCTATCTCGCTGCCATGACAGTGGCTTCGATAAACGCAGCGCCGACAATGATCGACACCGCAACCAGGAAGATTCGCAAGGAATCCGCCATTGAATTCACATAGAGGCGCAGGATCCCGGCTTCCTTCCAGCGCCTCCCGCGAAGCGCTGCGGAGGCGGCTGGATACAGGCCGGCCGCACCGGCAAGAATGAATCCCAGGAACTCGAACCCCACGTACAGTCCCGTCTCGGTTACGAACCCCGACCATTCGGAGTTGGACACGACGACGGCCAGCGTCGCCCCCACATAGGCAGAGAGCATGGTGATGCCGATCAGGCTCACCACTCCGAAGGAAACGGATCCCGCATAAAGCAGCATCCCAGAGGGAAGGTTCCTGCCCAGGATCTCCAAGAAGGCCTGACCGAAACTATTTTCCGGTGATACTGTCCGCGGTTCAAACTTCGCGCTGGACAAAGCCGAATATCCAAGCGCTGCACCAAGACCGAAGATCGCGGCGCTCGCAAGGAGCGAGAGCAGAGCGCTCCTGCTCCTTGCGAGAACAGCCATGGCGTTGTCAGCCATCAGACCAGAGTCAGCGTCAGGTCTAGGCGATCGCGAACGCCTTACCCTTCTTCTTGATGTAGTAGAGCACCGTCGCGCTGACGGCAGAGATAACGCCACCACTGAACATGGCCGAGACGATGGCCAGCGCCAGACCACCCGCCTCAATGGCGGATACGACCTGACCGGCGACACTCGCACTGATACCCAGCGAACCAGCCACCCAGAATGCCGCAAAACCAGCCATGGCCAGACCCGCCGCACCGATGGCGGCGGCCAGCACAGCGAAACTGTTCTGATGCATTGTCGACTTCATGAAAGCTCCCATTCTCCGAGGATGCACGGAAGCTGACACGAGGAAGATTCCCCCATTAACAAGCCCCCGAAGATCCGTGAACAGCCGCCTATGTTGTCATCGCCAGGGGCGATGACAACATAGGCTGAGTGATTTCTACTGCCTCAACCCGGCTGGTCATACCGGCGTGTTGGGCGCAGCAGGACGTTAACAGCCCACTTAGCCCGCAACAACATCGAGGTTCCGTCACCTTCGACGGAAAACTGGAGTGGGTTATATGACATAACGTCAGCAACTCTTCCTGTCAGGCGACTTGACTGAGCTTCAAATGGTGTGTGCAGATCATTCGTGGTGTAGGTCACTCGAAATGTTTCCAACCAGTAATTGAATCTCAAAATTCTATTCGAGGGCGGCGTTCTTCCTGCGGGCCTCGGGCGACGGTTTTACCTGTCCGCGATGAGGCCCTACATAAGAGATGCCCCCTACCTCGGCCGCCACTCGATAGCGGACTTCTCACGGGCTATGCCCGATGCTCCACCGACATGCAGGACCTGACAGCCCAACAGGAGATTCTTCTCTCCCTCGGTGTCCCCGAGGAGAGGATCTACCTCGACCGCGGGCTGACCGGGTCCAACCGCCACCGCCCCGGTCTCCGCCCGGTCCTAGGTGTATTGACCACGAGCGTTGTTAACAGTGCCGGGTCTTGATCATGGCGAAGACCTCCGGTGTGGTGGAGGTGTCTAGGACTACACCGCAC
>NZ_JBEYBS010000053.1:0-12345 GCF_040632375.1 Streptomyces sp. NPDC019396
GACGTCAGACATCCCGCTCAACCACTCGAGGGCCTCACCCGTCACGCCACCCCGCCATCACCCGATCAGTGGCCACACTGAACAAGCTCACTGTCGCGAGCGCTGCGCCTTCCCGGGGTCTTGACCGCTGCCACCCTGCGGTGTGCTGCGCGTGTCCTGGACCGGCAGTCACAAGGCGCCCCGTTCATGCCTGCTCACTGTCGCCGTCGACTTCTGCACCGGAGGCGAGCACCGTGTCCTGGCGCGGGCCCCTACCGCGAAGCCGCCGAACGGTTTGGAGCGAGCGGGGATACTGACTGGCTGGGCTGGTATCCAGAACGCGTGGACTCCTGGCGCGGGCTGCCAGAGAGAGCCAAGGCCGCGACAGCTCGCTGCGTGAGGTCGGCGACGACGGATCCCACATGCCAGGCACCGATCCGGATGAGGTCGACGGCCGTGGCGGCAAGGCAGTGGTGCTGCGGCTGTGCGGCTGCGACATCGTCGGGATGTGAGCACGGCGTGGAGCTACTTGCTGGCTTCGTCCGCACCCGTAGGCGGGACCGACAGAGGGAACTGGAGGACCGGAAGTCGACCTGCGGGTGCACCCACAGGTAGCCGATGCTGAGGTGGGGGATCGCATGAAGGGATGCCCGTAGCGTCTGGAGCCGTTTCCCGCTACCCGTCCGTGGGCGACGGGAGGCTCAGCAGCACGGAGCTTGCTCACCTAAAACGATTTAGTTATCCTCGAGGGAACTGGACGCTCAGGTGTCGTCCTGGTCAGCACGGTGCAGGCGGGTGTGGCCCGTGGGTCATCGCCCCCTAGGGAGGGCTGAGCGCATGGAACCAGTAACGATCGGAATGACGGCAGCGGCAGGAGTGTTCGCCGCACTCAACGGGGCGAATGATGGTGCCTCTTTGACATCTCTCGGCCTGACGGTGAGGGGGTTGTCTCCCTGGCTTGCCCTGACGGCACTAGGAGCCTCGGTGGCTGCGGTTCCGTTTCTTTTTGGAACGGCAGTCGCATCCACACTCACAGCTCGGCTGGTCGCATTTGACGGAACGGGCGGTTCACAGGCGCTCCTCGTAGCAATCGGTACTGCGATACTTATTACTTTCACCCTTTCTTCGCAGGGACTTCCGACTAGTATCACGCTTGCGCTCATCGGAGGCATAGCCGGCGCGGGAGTAGGGGCGGGACTTACCGTCTCCTGGAGCGTCATCGTGTTGGTCTTGGCCGCGGCCGCGATTAGTCCTACTGCCGGAGCTCTTGTTTCTAATCTGGTAGCTCGCGGGGCGCGCCGGGTGCCTGCCAAGTCTGAGCCGCGGCGCAAAGTGCGGCGAGCCCACGCGCTGGCCTTCACTGCTGTCTGCTTGGCCTACGGGGCGAATGACGGGCAGAAAATTGTTGCAGTTTTCGCCTTCGCTCTAGGGGCGCATCATGGGTATGCAGGGCCGGATCCTTTGATACTGCTAGTCGGCGCTGTGCTGTTCATTGCCGGGGGAATGCTTGGGCTGAGGCGCTTCGCCCGAACGGTAGGCAGCGGGGTGGCGCCCACACGTCCCGAGCAAGCTGTTGTGACCGAGGCATCTGTCGCTACGATCGTGCTCGCGGTTGCGGCCGCGGGAGCGCCGGTAAGCATGACGCAGTCGGCCGCCGGCGGTCTGGTCGGTACGGCATGGTCGGTCGGACCTCAAAGAGTCCGTTGGCGGCTGGTCTTGCGCATCGGAGTCGCTTGGGCTCTCACACTGCCCAGCGCATTCGGACTCGCCGCTGTGACGGCCTACGCGGCGGAGATCCTCACATGAGATTGCGTCTGCGCATTCGGCGCCTGTTCCACGATCTCTCCGGCCGCACTGACCGCGAACTGGTCTCTCTGGTCCGAAACCAGCTTGACGCCGCCCGGGAAGGCGCCGTTCTCGCTCTGGCAACGGTTCGGGGTCAGGAAAAAACTAACGAGGCTCGTCGCAAAATGGGCTGCATCGAGCACGCAGGTGATGCTCATCGCGGCGCGCTAGTCGATCTCCTCCAACGCGTCATCGCTGCTCCAATGGACCGTGAAGACCTGAACCGACTCTCCCGGTCAGTGGACGATGTGCTCGATGGTCTGCGTGACCTCGTTCGGGAACTTGACTTGCTGGCGGTGCCCTCCGATCCGCTACTTGAGGCGCCGCTCGAGGCCTTGGTCCGAGGAATAGTTGCCCTCGACGAGGCGGTGGGTCGACTGCTGACCAAGCCAGCGGATGTCGCCATAGGCGCTCTCGCAGTGCGTAAAGCAGATATTCGTCAGCAATATCAGCTCGCTCTGGCGCAGTTGTTGAATGGAGATATTACTGTGCAAACACTTCGACGGCAGGCGCTGTTGCGCCGCGCGGATGTGGTCGGGCTGCGGCTCGCTGAAGCAGCCAATGCGCTGTCCGACGGCGCGATGAAGCGATGTCATTGAGGAGGTAGCCGTGCAAGAGAACGACTATTACCGGCGTCCTGGCTGGACGGTGGACAGAACCTTGCGGCGCGGCCAAGTCGTGCGGCGCGGCACCGAAGGCAATTATCGCAGGATAGAACTTGGTCCGGGTGAACCGCACGTGGTCCGTGGCGACTTGATAGAAAGACCATGCAGCACACGCATCGCGGTGAGGCTACTGTCGCTGGTCCATTTGACGGACCTTCAACTTGCTGACGTCTCGTCACCGGGGCGTCTGGAGTTCCTGCAACGCCTTATGGGCAGGCCTGGTATGGCGTCCATGCTCCCCAGTTACCGCGCGCATGAATTGGTGGCGGCCCATGCTTTTGAGACGATGCTAGCGACGATCAACCGTCTCATGCTACAAGGTGAGCGGAACATTCGGCCAGATGTTGCGCTCACAACAGGTGACATCATCGACAACCAGCAGTGGAACGAACTACAGTGGTTCTTTGCGCTAATGAATGGTGCGAAGAACTTCCGTGCTCACTCTGGTCGCATTGGGACGGAGAACGTCCATTCGCCGGACTGGGGGGATGGCAGCTATTGGCGGCCGGATTCTGGCGACGACGACTACAAGATTCGCTGGGGATTCCCTGATCGGCCGGGCCTTACTAACGCTGCCACGGCTCCCTTCGACGCGACTGGGCTGAGCCTCCCGTGGCTGGCGTGCTTTGGAAACCACGACGGGCTCGTGCAGGGCCGCGCCCCTGCTTCACCGGAATATTCAGAAATTGTCACAGGCGCGTTGAAATCAGCGGGAGTTTCACCGCATCTGCTATCAGGTGGCGATGACGGACCGCCTGATTTCCTTTCCAATACTTGCGAATATTTTTCCGGGCCAACTCGGCTAGTTACAGCCGACAAGGAACGGCGACTAATGACTCGGGCAGAATTTGTTGCTGCCCACTTCGCCGACGGTGGTGCGCCCTCCGGACACGGGTTCACCGAAACAAATCTTGAGCAGGGAACTGCATACTACGTTGCTGACGAACATCAGTCAGTAAGGCTCATCATGCTCGACACCACGAATCCGGGTGGCGCTGTGGACGGAAGTGTGGGATTGCAGCAGTTCCGCTGGCTAGAGAAACGGCTGCGCGAGGTGCATGCGCGCTATCTCGATGAAGACGGACTCTGGGTGACGACTGATAATCCCGATAAGCTCGTCGTGATTGCTTCCCATCACGGCCTGTCAACGCTCACGAATCCCGTAACCGGAGCAGACCCCTATCAGCCAGAGTCGGTCAGTGATCTGCCCCGCATACTCGCCCCCGATTTGCGCCGGCTGATGCACCGGTTTCCCAATGTCGTGCTCTGGGTCAGTGGGCACACTCATCGGAATTCCGTGCGCCCTTGCCCCGGCCCACAAGGGGGGTTTTGGGAATTGACGACGTCTGCGATCACGGATTGGCCTTGCCAGGCTCGGCACCTGGAAATCGGCCTGACCGAATCAGGCGCTGTCGCTATAACGACAACGATGATTGATCACCAGGCTCCGCCTTTGCCAGATGATGCGCGTGAAGTCGAGCTCCTAGCTGCACTGCATAGGGAACTCGCTGCGAACCAGCCTGAAAGCGTGGGGGGCCACACCGCTCGGGGTGGTCGGGGAGACCGCAATGCCGTCCTGCTCCTGCCCACCCCTTTCACTTTCCCTGTCTCTGGCTGAGTCGTTTTGGTGAGTCTGAGACTTTCCAAAGTGCCGTGCTGCGGAGAGTGCTGCGTGTCAGCGATCGGGCGGGGCGCTCACTCCCGGGCGGTCGTGTGTCTCAGGAACGTCCTGCCAAGGGGACTCTGCCATGAGTCATGGACAAGGACACGCACGCTTTAAGTATCACTTACTCAGGTAGTGGGCCTACCGAACAAGAGACCGTGGCTGTTGGACGGTCCAGTTGAGCCCTGCTAGTTGTGACGCTGGGATGTGATGGAGATGTATGCATGGAATGCACGGTCATGCCGAGACAGAGGGTCGCCCTCCACTACCTCAAGTGCCACGCGCTCGCTTTCTGGGATGCGTAGGCGCCGATGGTCGAGAGCCACCCCCGGTGCCCCTTGCCGCACAGGCAACACGCTGCGGCTGCAGCGTCGCCCACAACGGCCACGTTCGCGAATGCCCCGCGAGTCAACGTGGAAGAAGATCGTGATTTCCTGCAGAACCGCACCGACGAGGTGGCTGGGTGGAAGCCCTGACGATCAATTTGACTGGCTCCTGATGATCCCCAACGGCGTCACGATTGAGGAGACGGGTAACCAGGGCTTGCCCGATGGAGCGAGCATTGACGCGCAGGGTAGTAAGAGGGGGTTCGAGAAGCTCGGAGGTAGCCAAGTCGTCGTGGCCTACGACTGCGAGGTCATGGCCTATGCGCAAGCCACGATCGCGGGCAGCCTTGTAAACAGCGTGTGCGGTGTAGTCGGAATTGGTGATGACCGCAGTAGGCGGGTTCTCATCGAGGACGGCGAGCATCCGGGCATGGACGTGATGCAAGGTCAGCGGGGTCTCAATTGGCCTGGGTCGGACGCCCAGTTCATTGCAAACTCGGAGGAACTCCTCGATGCGATCATGGTCCGCCATGACTCGACGCGGGGCCCGAAGGAAGGCAATCTCAGTGTGGCCTAGGTCTGCGAGGTGGCGCGTGGCCAGGCTCACGGCGGCAATGTTGTCCGCACCCACCCGGGATACTCCGCTGATATTGCGAACGGTGGCGCTGAGAACAACAGTCGGAGAGTCTGGACGCAACCTTTGCCATAGTTTCACCGCACTGCCGCTACCGACAGGGGCAATGGCGAGACCTTCGACGCGCTGGGCTGCCAACCGCCGAACGTGTTCTTGTTCTCGGCGCGATGAGTAGTCCGCATCCACCACCAGCACCGTGCGTCCCTGGAGCACAGCCGCTTCCTGCGCGCCGGTGATGACACCGAGGAAAAAGGGGTTGGAGAGATTGCGGACGACGAGGCCCAGCAGGCCCGCCGACCCGGTCCGCAATGCTCTGGCGTGCGGATCTGCCTGGTAACCGAGCTGCGCGGCGATGGCAAGAATGTGTGCCTTCGTTGCCGGTGCCACTCCGGCTCTGTCGTTCAGCGCGAAGCTCGCAAGCGTAGTCGATACACCCGCTGCCCGAGCGACGTCCACGATGCGGGGTCTGCCCCGGTCGGGCCTTGCCGTCATGGGTGTTCCCTTCGATGCCTTGTCGCGACAGGAAACGATACAGCAACGACCCTTGCCTGTCTAAATCGTTTTAGTTAAGCTCATCATCAGTCTCGGCGGGCCTTCGGGCTCCTTGCCGCCGCCTCGCTTTCCTGGAAGGGGCACCACGTGTCAGGTGTCGAACTCCGAAATGTGAATAAGTCATTCGGTGACAAAAAGGGGCATAGTACCCATGTACTGGACGATGTGAGCTTCGCGGCTGAACCAGGTGAATTCCTAGTCCTGTTGGGCCCTTCGGGCTGCGGAAAGTCCACATCTCTGCGGATCATCGCGGGGCTGGACCGCGCGGACTCGGGCGATGTGGTCGTCGGGGGAGAGCGCGTCAACGAGGTCCCCGCTGCCCAACGGCGCATCGCGATGGTCTTCCAGAACTATGCCCTGTTCCCCCACTTGTCAGTCGCAGAGAACATCGTCTTCGGACTGAAGGTACGCAAGGTTTCCAAGTCCGAGCGTGCACGCCGTCTCCACGACGCAGCGGAAATGCTGGACTTGCTGCCCTACCTTGGCCGACGGCCGTACGAGTTGTCCGGAGGCCAGCGCCAGCGAGTCGCGCTGGGACGCGCGCTGGTCAGCCAGGCGCAAGTCATCCTCATGGACGAGCCCCTCTCCAATCTAGATGCCAAGTTGCGGGCTCAGATGCGTACAGACTTGCGTGCGCTCCAGCGCGAGCTAGGCCTCACCGTTGTCTATGTCACGCATGATCAGGTCGAGGCGATGACGATGGCCGACCGGGTGGTCGTCATGCGCTCCGGTCGTGTAGAGCAGGTCGCAGATCCGGTGACCCTCTATCAACAGCCCGAAACGGCGGCAGTAGCCCGATTCGTAGGGTCTCCACCGATGAACTTGTTGCCGGCACACATCAGCGGAGACCTGGTCACCTTGAACCTGGACTCACCAGTGACCACCCGGGCGGGGCTGGAGGCGACCGGGGACGTGCACCTCGGTATACGCGCGGAGGACGTCGAGCTCGGCATGGCTGATATTCAGCTGGGCGGGACTGTGCGCACGGTGGAAATCCTAGGTGCCGACAGCCTGCTGACCGTTGACGTCGGCGGCCAAACGATCGCGGTCCGCCTGCGGGGAGTGACAGCTCTCCGTGAGTCCGACGCCATCCTGCTCGGCCTCCCGAGCGGCAAGACCAGCATCTTCGACGCACACACCGGCCACCGGATCGTGCCTTCCCAATCTGTTGCCGCCAGCACTCTCCCCCAGCTGCAGGTGGATGAGACGAGGAGAACCTCATGAACAAGAGATGGACCCCACGGCTGACCGTGATGACTACCTGTATGGCTATCGCCGTCGGCCTTACGGCTTGCGGCCAGGGCGAAGACGGTTCCGACGGCGAGACCAAGCTCACGATGTACTACCCGGTGGCGGTGGGCGGGCCACTGACAAAGGTAGTGGACAAATTCGTCGCTGATTACGAAGCAGAAAATCCCGACGTCGATATCGAAGCGATCTACTCGGGAACCTATCGCGAGACCATGACAAAAGCACAGACGGGTTTTCGGGCCCGTCAGGGTCCTGACCTCGCCGTACTTCTGGCCAGTGAGCTCTATACCCTGACTGACAGCAAGATGATCGTCCCCTATGACGATCTACTCAAAAACGATGACCAGCAATGGCTCAAGGGTTTCTATCCGGCACTGATGAAGAGCAGCCGAGATGGAACAGGAAAAACCTGGGGTGTTCCTTTCCAGCGCTCGACCATTGTGCAGTATTACAACAAGGATCTTTTCGCCAAAGCCGGTCTCGACCCCCTTAAGGGGCCGGATACATGGGGCACTCTCGTCTCGGCAGCTCAGAACATAAAGAAATCGGGAGTTGCCAATTATGGAATCGAAATCCCGACAACCGATTACGGATTTTGGTTTCTACAAGCCCTTTCGGCCCAAAGTGGCAAAGAGATATTTAACCCAGATGGCACAGAAGTGTACTTCGATGCGCCTGAGACCGTCAGGGCCCTTGAATTCCTTGTGAGTCTCGGCACTAAACGGATAATGCCCAAGGGAACCATCGAGTGGGGCAGCACGCCTGAGGACTTCATTCAAGGCCAGACAGCCATGATGTGGAGTACCACCGGTAATCTTACCAGTATCCGAGATAAAGCCAAGTTTAAATTTGGCGTGACGCCACTGCCCGCCAATTCGCAGGCCGCTTCACCGACTGGCGGCGGTAACCTGTATATCTTCAAGACGAGCGATGAAAAGCAGCAAGCTGCACTAAAATTCGTTCAGTGGCTCAGTGAACCGAAACGGGCCGCAGACTGGAGTATTGCCACGGGTTACATAGCTACTAGCCCGGCCTCCTATGACACCGACGCGATGAAGAAGTATATCAAGGAATTTCCGCAGGCGCTCGTGGCCCGCGATCAGCTATCCAAAGCAGTGCCGGAATTGACCACGCACGCTGCAGGCAGGCTCACGGAGCTTCTGAATGATGCAGTCGCAGCCGCAGTTACTGGAGAGGAATCGCCTCGAGAGGCGCTGTCTAATGCCCAGGAACAGGCAGACTCGGTGCTGCAGCAATATAAATAGGAGGCAATGATGCCGCAAATGCTTCCCAACCCGCAGAATAAACCGTCCGACAGGCTCACTCGTTCGCGTTCATCTCGGCGATGGAGCCGACTCCCCGAATCAGCCGTGGCTTGGCTCATGGTTTTGCCCGGCCTGGCTGTCCTGGTTGCCTTCACTCATTACCCAGTACTGACTGCGGCATATCACAGTCTTACCGGATCTCAGGGTGATTTTACTCTCGAGAATTATCAAATGATGGCAGATGATGCTGTCTTTTGGACGGTGGTGAAAAATAACCTCATCTTTGCCGCCGGCACCGTCCCCCTTAGCATCGCCCTCGCCCTGCTCATGGCCACGTGGGTGAGCGGGAAGATTCGAGGAAAGGGGTTTTTGCGACTTGCCTACTTTACTCCAGCGATTCTACCGCTCGTAGCCGTAGCCAGCATTTGGCTCTTTTTTTACACACCAGGCTACGGCCCCGTTAGTGCGATCGCGGAAGCCGCAGGCTTGCCTTCGCGTAACTGGCTTGGTGATCCCCAGACAGTGATGCCGGCCCTGATGGTGATGACGATCTGGAAGGAGGCAGGCTTCTTCATGATTTTCTACTTGGCTGGCCTCCAGAATATGTCTCAGGAACTCCAAGAGGCCTCTTCCTTGGAGGGCGCAAGCCGCTGGTATCACTTCCGGCGTGTTACATTTCCACTGCTTATGCCAACCACACTTTTTGTCTTTGTGGTGGCCATCACTAACTCATTCAAGCATGTAGACCATCTGTTCATCATGACCGACGGCGGCCCGAACAACGCAAGCAGCCTCCTCCTCTTTTACATCTACCAAGAGGCCTTCCAGTTCTACGACCTTTCTGCAGCCGCCTCCATGACCATTGCACTGGTGCTCATTCTCGTAGGCATCGCTGTGGTCCAGTTCCGTATCCTAGAGAAGCGGATTCATTACCGATGAGATCTAACAAAATCCCGCGCGCGCTTTGGTCATTTCTTGATTCCCTCGGAGCCTGGCTGCTCGGAATCCTATGGTTGGCCCCGCTCGGTTACGCCTTTTGGGCAGCTTTTCACTCCGAGCGGTTTGCCACAAAGTTCTCATTCACCGCGCCGCTGACTCTGTCAAATTTCCGCGAGGTACTTGACGCCGCGCCGTTTGACCGGTATTTCCTCAACACGATTCTCCTCGTCACGGGGATTCTTATAGCTCAGCTCGTCCTCGGAATTCTCGCGGCTTATGCTTTCTCGAGGCTACGTTTCAAAGGGCGTGAGCTGGCCTTCGGGCTGGTCCTCGTGCAGCTCATGATCGTCCCTGAGGTACTGATTTCCGAGAACTACACGACCATGGCTCAGCTCGGACTTGTAGACTCTCTCGCTGGCATCGGTCTACCGTACGCCGCCAGTGCCCTGTGCATCTTCCTACTGCGCCAGACTTTCAAAGGAGTCCCTAAAGAACTCGATGAGGCATCGGAAATCGAGGGATGTTCGCATTTGCAGACACTCTGGCGTGTATATGTTCCGTTGGCCAAACCGACGATTGTGGCTTTTGGGCTTGTCTCGGTGAGTTATCACTGGAACAACTTCTTGTGGCCGCTAGTTGTAACGAACAGTGTGGAGTCTCGACCCCTGACTGTTGGTCTAGCTGTATTCAATAGCACGGAATCTGGCGTTGAATGGACGCTTCTCTCTACCGCTACAGTACTCATCATCGCGCCTCTGATCGTTGCATTTCTTATATTTCAGCGCCAATTCGTCCAGAGTTTCATGCGTGCTGGTATCCGATGAAACCATATTACAGCGCCATAATATGCGACCTTGATGGCACCGTCTACAGAGGTGGAAAACCGCTGCCCGGCGCCATCGAGGCTCTAGCGCGACTTCGCGAAATCAACGTTCGGGTGTTGTTTGTGTCCAACAATCCCACCCGCACTGCATCGTCCTATGCATTGCGACTAAGTGACCTCGGTCTGCCTACAGCGGCTGAAGAGGTCCTCACGTCGGGCCTGGTCGTCGCCGATTGGCTGTGCACGGAAGCGGCTCACGCGCGCGTATTTCTTGTAGGCGAGTCAAGTCTGAACGCTGCCCTGACACGACAGGGTGTCACTCTTGTGGAGCGTGGGCGTGATGCGGAGGTCGTTGTCGTCTCCTTCGATCGGACATTCGACTACCACAAATGGAGGGAAGCTTTCGATGCTGTCAGAAGGGGCGCGGTGTTCGTCGCCACAAACCCCGACATGACTTGCCCTATAGATAATGGCGAGGTACCAGACTGCGGTGGAATCATCGCAGCCATCGAAGCAACCACTGGTCGCTCTCCTGACTTTATCATTGGAAAGCCATCGTCCATCATGGCTCAGGCAGCTATGCAGCGGCTGCAGTCACCAGCACACGAGACGCTCGTGGTCGGCGACCGCCTCGAAACAGATGTGCGCTTGGGGGTGAGCAATGGCTTTCATACGGCTCTGGTTCTCACTGGCGTGAGTAGCCGTGATGATGTGAGCGGCGCACAGGATCAGCCGACGTACGTCCTTCACGGCCTTGCGGACCTCCCCTCGGTGGTAGTCGACGGCGCCCCTTTCGCGCGCTGCCCCTAACTGATCGTATTCAGAATGAGTTGAGCGGTGGGTCTTGTGCTCGACGATCTTGGTCGGCAGGGTGTCGGGGGTGCGCGCTGATCTTGTTCCTGACGACCTGCTGGAGCGGGTGGCCCCGCTTCTGCCGCCCGCGCCTGAGAGGCGCCGTCGCTACCCTGGGCGGCTGCGTGTTCCTGACCGAGCGGCACTCGCCGGCGTCATGTACGTGCTGCGGACGGGTGTCGCGTGGTGTGATGTTCCTGCGGAGGCGGTGGCCTGCTCCGGTGAGGGCCTGGCGTCGGCTGCGAGACTGGACCGAGGCTGGCGTGTGGCCGCGCCTGCATGCTGCCCTGCTGACCGAGCTTCGCTGTGCCGGTCTGCTGGACCTGGATGACTGCTCCGTGGACGGGTCGCACGTCCGGGCTCTCAAAGGGGATCACGTCGGCCCCTCACCTGTCGACCGTGCCCGCCCCGGCTCCAAGCGCCACCTGATCGTCGACTGCCACGGAACCCCGCTCACCGTCACCCTCAACGGCGGCAACCGGCATGACATCACCCAGCTCCTGCCCTGCTCGACGCCGTCCCACCGATCCGGGGTCTGCGGGGACGTCCCCGCCTCATGCCCCGGCGCCTGTATGCCGACCGGGGCTACGACTTCGACAAGTACCGCCGCATGCTGTGGAAGCGGGGCATCAAGCCGTTGATCGCGCGAGGTGGTGTCGCTCATGGTTCCGGACTGGGCAAGGTGCGCTGGGTGGTCGAGCGCTCCTTCGCCTGGCTGCACCAGTTCAAACGGCTCCGCACCCGCTACGAGCGACGTGCCCATCTTCATCGGGGCCGGCTCGAACTGGCCTGCAGCCTCATATGCCTGCGCCGCCTGCGAACCTCATCCTGAAGCGATCGTTGGCGACGCTGAACCACCCCGGTCGCACCTCGGTCAGAAGCGGTTGCAGGGATCGCACCGCGGTCCGCAGGTCCTGATCTGTGACGTCAAGAGGCTCCGGCAGGCTCAGCCCATACCAGCGCAGCCGCCACAGGTCCAAGATTTCGCTCGCGTCGGCTGCGAAGTCGACATCGACCTCGGATGCCGTTGTCGCTGACGAAGCGGCACCCTGTTCCATGAAGCGTGTATGAGTAGGTACCGACCTGCCCACTCCGGCTGATCCGGCGCGAATGGACCAGGCCGAGGATATCTGCGAAGGGATTGCTCCATAGGCCGCCAGCGTCTCCGCAGGACAGCATTCTCAAACGATCAGTAACGAGTTCGTGCACGGTAGGCGGTGAGGCGTCGAGGATTCCGACGGAGCTCGGTGTTCACCTCTGCTGTGCGGGAATCAGGTCCGCGGTCTGCTGATGTGACAGCAGGCTGGCGATGGCCTGGACGGTGTCGCTGATGTGCTCGCGGCGGCCGAGGTGCCGGGTAAGGGCCCGCCAGTTCTTGAGATGGGCGATGCCGTGCTCGACCCGGATACGTCGCGAGGAGCGCGCCTTGCGCTGTCGCTCGTACATCTCCTCGTACCTTGACCAGCCCTAACTGGCGGGCGTGGGTGATGTCCGCGCAGCTTCCGGGCTTGGTCGGGCTGCACCACAGCACGCGCCCCTCGCCGTCCGTGA
>NZ_JBEYBS010000054.1:0-10822 GCF_040632375.1 Streptomyces sp. NPDC019396
GGATCCTCCGCAAAGCCCGCTGCAACCCGAGCCAGATGACATCAATCGTCAAAGCCATCCTCACCCTCGAGACTCACCGCTGAACAAGCTCAGTGCACCGAAGGGATCGTGCGTAGCCTCCTTCCGTCCGCACCAGGCGGACCATTCGCTTGACGCTCTCGGGGTCCGGCAGCGCCTCCACGACGGCGGCTGGGTCGGTGGTGCCGGACTCGTACAGGGCGCGGACCCTGTCCTTGACGGATCCGGAATCCGGATCGGTCCCGGGCCGATCCGGATCCGCTCCGCCGTCTGTTCCACCTCGGCCCGAAGCCGGTCCTCCGCCAGACCGTCCGTGGCCGGGGTGCGCCACTCCAGCGCGGTGACGGATTCGCCGGAGTCCAGGGCGGACAGCTCCTCCCAGCTCCGGGTCCGGGTGCCGTGAAGCCGCCGCCGGACGGCGACCGTGGCCAGCTCGGCGTGCGCCTTCGGCGCGCTCGGCAGCGGCCCACCGTGCGGACGTCGGATCCAGCTCCGCCCCGGTGGCCCGCATGACGGTGTGCCAGAAGCCCTTGGCCACCATCGCCTCCATGGCGTCGAGTACCGGGCACTTGCCCCTGTACGCGCGGGCTGACGCGCCTCACTTTCCGCCCCAAGCTTCAAGCGACCAGGAGGAGTTGGAAAGGACCCACGCGGCGAGCACCCGCTGCGCCGACGACTTACCCGACCCCGTGAAGCCGACGACCATGATGTGCTGATCCGGCCGGATCCGCTCGAACCGGCGAGGAATCCCCGGCCGGGCGATGCGGACCGTGGGGCGGATCCGCCGCTCCCGCGTCCAGCGGAACAGCAGGGCCAGCGCAGCTTCCGGCAGGACGGCGGGCAGACGCTGCGTGGGTCCGGCGGGCGGCCTAACGCTCCTTGGCCGCCTGTCCGGCGACGATCGCCCGGCGGGCGTCGCGGGTGGCCTTCCGCAGCCGCCATCGGTACCGGAGGTAGAACAGGCCCCGGCGGCAACGGCCAGGCAGAGAAGGACAGTCATGCCGTGTCCCCGTCCGGTTCGATCCGGCGGCGGCGTGGTCGACGTCGGCGGCGGAGACCTTGACCAGTCAGCCGACGCGGTAGCCGGGGAGTGCACCCCGGTTGATCATGGCGCGGACGGCCTAGCGGGACACGCCGAGACGGCCCCCGGCCTCAGCCGTCACGAGCCGTTCGTCATGGATCCAGAAGCCGCCGGTGGGCGGAAGCTTGAGCGAGGCGGAGTGCGGGATCACGCCGAGGTGCAGGGTGTCCAGGCCGACGAGTCCGGTCAGCCGGTCGAGCTGCGCCGCGAGTACCGGCGGCGGGCAGATCAGGGACTGCAGCGCGGCCTCACCCACCAGGATGTTGAACCGCTTGTGCGCGTCGGACAGCAGCTCCTGACGCGGCGCCGGGCCCGGACTGCGGCGTCCGTGTCCCGCTTGGAGCGGTGCAGCTCCGCGTACCGGGTGAAGACCGACCGCGCGTAGTCGGCGGTCTGGAGGATGCCCGGCACGGTCGCGCTCTCGAAGCCGTGGACAGCGGCGGAGCGCTCGTACTGAGCGGCGATGTTCTGCTGTCCGGGCTGGTGCCCGGCGGCGAGCTGGCGCCGCCCCGAGCGGATGTGCGACTCGAACCCCCGTAGCCGGGCAAGCAGTTCGTCGTACGCGCCGGGCTGTCCGGTGCCCTCGGCCCACGCGTGGAGGTCTTCGGGGGTGGCGGTCTGTCGGCCGTTTTCCAGCTTGCTGATGCGGTGCTGGGGCCAGCCGAGTTTCTACGCAAATTGGGTACCGGTGAGCCGGCCGTCAGGCGCCGACAATCGCAGCTCGCGCAGCCGGATGCCGAGCGCTTCGCGCGCCTGCTGATAGTCCGTGGTCACCGGTGCCCGCCCGCGTCAGTCGGTGCTGTACGGCACGGCGTGATGCCACGCCGCGTCACGGAGCATGGAGCACCGGATCACCTCGTCGGGGGGAGTGATCAGCTCGACGTCGGTCAGCTCGTCCGCCTCGGTGAAGT
This sequence comes from Streptomyces sp. NPDC019396, assembly GCF_040632375.1. Lineage (NCBI taxonomy): Bacteria > Bacillati > Actinomycetota > Actinomycetes > Kitasatosporales > Streptomycetaceae > Streptomyces > Streptomyces sp. NPDC019396. The sequence goes on from NZ_JBEYBS010000054.1 coordinate 2,011, forward strand.
TGAGGCGGGCGACCAGCCGCGAGTCGAAGATCCAGAAGTCCTCGCCGCCGAGGCACAGTCGCTCCGCCTCCGCCCGGGGCAGGGTGCGGATGTCCTCCCCGAGAGCGGTGTTCGGTAGCGCTGACCGACGGTGGGCAGAGAGTCCACCAGACGCACCCGGTCGACCGTCTTACTGGCGGCGGTCACCTGGCGGATCGTCCGGCAGTACCAGGAGTTCATGTCCCAGTCGACGCGGCCGGAGACGAGGAACTGCGCGTATGTGTCGGTGGCCTCGTCGCTGGCGTAGCGGCGACGGGTCTCCAGCCGCCCGGCAGTGTGTTTGAACGTCTCGAACAGCCGTTGAAGGCGTCCAGGTCGATGACCTTGGCTTGACGGGTCACGTCCTTGGGCCCCCAGTCGGTGAGGAGTTCACGCGGAACGACGATGGGAACCTCCCCCGGACTCAGGCGCTGAAGGGCGAGGTCGTGTCGGCGTACGGCTGGCCCCAGGTCCACGGGCCGTGTTCCAACTCGGCGGTCAGGCTGTCCGCGTGCTGATCGGTGATGCTCCGGGCGCTCTTGCTGACGCGGAGATACTCGAGCGCTGTCCGGGTTGCCACTTTGGTGGCTATACGTGTCGTAGTGATCGCGATTACACCTCCTGTGACTCTGTGAGGTGGTTCACCCCCATTGTGCTACCTGCGGCCCCTCAATGTCGTCGGTGAGGCGGTCTGGGACGACGAAGTCACGGCCCGTCTGGGCACGACTGCGGCCGCGGCGGCGAGGTGACGCGGACCGCCGAGCGGCACTGCCCTGCCTGTGGTGCCTCGGGTGACGCGTTCCTCTCCGACAATGTCCCGGCGAAGCAGGTCGGCAAGAACCTTGGCCGCAACCCCCGTCCCTAGTCAGCCAGTTCTTCACGAAGAACAAAGGCGCGTCGATTGGAGGCATTGCGAGCCGTCGTGCAGGAGGCCCAAGCCGACGGGCCCAGTGACCTCGCCCGCCTCAAGGCCATGGCGGACGGTCACGTCCAGCCGCGGCTTAACAAGGCGGGCTACAAACACCCGGGTGCGCGGCAAGTACCGTGTCCGGGCCGAGCAGGTGGTGAAAGACTGGCGAGGCCGCCCAGTCGGCGACGACGGGAAATCGGTGACGGCCTGGAGCTCATCTCTGGCCAAAGCCGGCAGACAGCACATCGTCTCGGCGCCTCCCGGTTGTCGCCGATCGTCGAGGAGGCGGCCGCCAACCGCGGATTGATCGGATTCACCGTGCGGGCCCGGAAGGGCGCGTTCACTCACGACGCCGTCCCCCTGGCCAACTCCCCCGGCGTGCGACGCAACGTCGTCCAACGGCCCGACGGTACCGAAGAACGCGCCTACGCCACAACATCGGAGGCTCTGGGTCCGGTGAGCAAGGCTTTGATGCCGTCGAGTTCAAACAAGTGGTCGCGTCGCCGGTGGTGACGTGGCAGCCGCCGTGCGGAACTGGCTCGCCTGACCGGCCGTCTCTCGCAATCCTGCCGGGCCATGACCGGCGCGTACCGCCACCGGCCGCACAGGCCTCCAGCGCCGGGCGGTCCCGGGCTGGCCACGCCCGCACCACTGGCAAGGGTCCGTCCTCCGGGCTGCGCCAAGGGCTGGCCGCTTCAGGCTCGGGATTCGCGCTCACGGTTTCGACCGTACGCCCCCGACTGCGGTGGGTCAGCGCCCGGACTCGCCGGACGGGGTGGGCTTGCGGTGCCGGCCACGGCCCTTACCGAGAGAGGTCGGTCCCACTCCGCTGGACGCTCTTCCACGGGCTGCGGCGGATACAGGAGCGCCTGGGCCGAGGCCAGGTTCGCAGCGATGCTCTCGGTCACCCACTCGGTGCCGTCCCATCGCTGGATCGCGCGCGGCGTTGCGGGGCTGATGTGAGCAGCCCTATGGGGCCCTTCGGTGAGCGGTACGGCCCGCAGCCTACCCCGGGTCTGCGCCCGGCGCTCGTCACGCCTTCGTGCCCACTCCGCCAATGGCTCGTCGTCCATCACCCCAGGATGGCGCAGCGCGCGACGGAAAGGGCAGGAACGCGACATCTGTCGCCCCACAACTCCCATCGGAAGGAAGTCGTCCGGGAACGACACTGCTCTCTCGCGGCGGACGGTGGGCCTGATTGGGCATCGTCTTGATCGCCATCCTCGCCGCCGACGCCGTCTTCGGCGGCAGCGCCGAGCCCGCCCCCGGACCGACCCAGCACCCACCTGTTCCCCCGGCCCCACGTCTGTCCCGGGCGGCCCGACCCCGCGCCCGCCCAGCACCGTCACGCCCACCTGTCCGATGTTTGCTTCGAGTACTAGGTCGGCCGCGAGAACGAAGGCGGAACCAGCGGTGACAGGGTGAGCCGCTCAGGCCGCGTTTTCCCGCCGCTGGACGTCGTCCCCGGCCCGACATGTCTCTACTGCTCCGGGCCCGCTTCCCACTGGAAGAAGCCCGGCGAGGGCTCGGGGATGGTATGCCTCGACGATCACGGGCGGGCGTCGATCGAGCTCGACAGCGTCCCCAAGGGAAGTGGTCGGCCAGGCCATGAGGGAAACGTGGGGGGCCGACTGGTTCAACGAGGTTCAAGCGGATTCGCTGAAGCGGAGCCCGGCGCGTACTCGTATGAGGACGAGTCGACGTATGCCGAGTACGAGTTCGATGTCCGCGGCGACGGCACCGTCGCCATTCAAAATCTCCTACGTGAAGATTGACGAGGTTGTGACGATCCTCGGAGCCCTCGAGCAGGCGCTCGCCGAACAGAGCACCGCCTGACCCGGGCGAAGTGAGGAGACACAACCGCGTCCGCCAGAGATCGTCCCCGAAGTGCCGGGAATCGGTGGGGGCGTGGAGGGGGTACCTCCACGCCCCCAGCCCTCAAGATCAGCGGAGGTTAACCTTGACCTTGAACTGCAGACACGTTCCGGCGGTGATGAGCGGGCCACCGACGAAGGGGAAGCCGGTAAAGCACAGGGCGACTCCAGAACCCGTAAAGTACGGAGAATCCGAGGTCCGCGTGGAGCAGTTGGCGGCCTTGATGGAGAACGATCTCCCAGAGGCGGTTCAAGAAGGCTCGCGAGATCTACGAGCGCGGCAGGAAGCCGGAGACCGTCCGCGTACGGCGGTCCTTCGTCCGGCTAGAGAAGTTCGGAGGGACAGTCGGGGACGAAAGGAAGCCGCTGCCCCGGTCCGAGCGGCCGTTCTCAGCTCAGATGCTCATGCCGAAGGAGCTCACCCTGAAGCTCTACCTCGTGATGCTGTTCGCGGCACAGTGCGAGGCGGCGGTCGGGAAGGAGTGGCCCCTGCCGTGCCCGATCGAGCCGGACGCCCGGACGACTGCCTCGTGGGAGGGGTTGATGGCCCCCGTCGCCAAGTACGCCGGTCCCGGCGTCCAGGCGTCCTCGATCCGCACGAACAAGATGAGGCAGATCACCCAGGCGATGAAGATGCTAGAGGAGATGAAACTGCTCAGGTCGGCGACCGGGGTCAAGGGGCAAGTCCGCCGCGGAGTTCTGCTCCTATGCGGAGCGGGAAGAGCAAGGACACCGGCGCCGCAGCCATCCCGTACACCGTGCCGACGGACGACGAGCTCTTCATCGCGATCCCCGTGGCGTTCTTCGCCAACGGCTGGATCTACGCGCTCACCAACAGCGAGAGCGCGGCCTTGCTGATGTGGTTCGACATCATGAAGTTCGACGCCATGCAAGTGACCCCGGAGGGCAGCACCCCAATGACTGTCGGCTTCGTACTGAGCGACGTGCGCCACGGCTTCGGCCTCGGTCGAAACGCGTACGAGATACACAGGCCGCTGGAGGCCTTCGGGTTTTGAGGTCCACCGTCACTGGAAGCGGTACGACAGCGGCAAGTGGATACAGTTCAAGGAGGACAGCAGCGACATGGTGTGCCACCGAGTGGCGCTCCAGGACGGCGCCTTCTACAGAGAGGCGGGCGTAGTCGTGAGGAGGTGCTCCGGCAACGTGACGCCACCAACGAGTGACGGCAGCCCATGAACACGGGTTTCTACAGCCAGGGAGGCCGTAGAAGCCCGCCGCACCAGAGGGTCACGTACGTCTGATCACGAAGTACCCCTTCTCGGCGCTCCATGATCGCCTTGCTCCAGCCGTCGTCCCGTGGCTGCCGCTCCTGACCGGCCCGACGAGCCGGAGCAGGACCGACGTACCCCGTGGCCGCAACGATCCTCGCCCCCGCCGAGGGAGCCCTGATACCCGTGGAGGAGCTGAACGGACGGAAGAACGCGCCCGGGGCAGGCCGTGCTGACCGGGGCCCCGCACAAAACCCCTGGTGCGGCCTGGTCCGAGATGCACACGGCATGCAGAGCGCAGAACCCGGTCATCAATCCGCCGCGAGGGGCTGACTCTCGCCGGGATGCCGGTCCGGCGCACGAGCCGATCCGACGCAGGGTTGTCGGGCGAAGGAGCTCGCAGGAGCCGAGCCTGGTCGCTGCGTTTGGGCCGACCCCCACGTCGTGTGCCGCAGCATCAGGCCATCCACGTCGAGAGCGATCAGACGATTGCACGCCGAGCAGTAGCCGTCCACATCCGTGGGGTGCCGGCTCTCTCGCTCCTCACATTCGTCGTATTCCCGAAGACCGGCCCTCTGCACCTCGTCGTAAGTGCTGCATATAGGACAGGGAGCATGGTCAAACGGGCGAGATGAAGTACCCATACTCACCAGTAGCCAATCCAGTCGACTGCACGTGAAACACAAAATAGGCTGAGAAATACAGGAAATGCTGCGCCCTGCAGAAGAATGTGAGAAATCAGGCACCAGTCCGACGGCGACTGGCCACGAGCACCCATCGAGCAGCCCACTACGCTAACGCAGAACCACGAGCCGACTGATCACCGGCCAACGAACGCCGGCAGGAGAGTCGGAACGGTTCACTTGATGACCGGGCGATCTGCCGCTGCTGTTGGCGCGTGACATGGGTGAGGCGGCTGCGGATCTTGCCGCGGTCGGAGACTTTCGCAGCAGGGCGGTGCCCTTGTAGTCGAGATACGTGATCCCCGCGGCGTCCAGGTGGATACCGCCGTCATCGCGTCCGAGCGACCCTCACCGTCCAATGCGGGGTCTTCAAAGTTGAGCAGTGCGGAGGTGTCCGCGGGCTCGCCGGGTGGTGACGCAGCGTGTGCGTAGGTGTTGGTCCTCTGCGCTGCGGAAGCCGAAGGCGTTGCGGGCGACGAGCTTGATCACGCGGTTGATGCCCTCGCTCTTGGCGTTGCTGTGGCCGGTGTCGAGGAACGTGGCGATCTCCGCCCACCACCGGTCCACGGTCACGGCCAGCCGGACGACCTCGGGGATGTCCGAGTTCGCGCACCAGGTGAGGAACTTCCGTCGGGCATGGCCGACTTGGTGCCGGGCGGCGCCGGTGCGGGCCAGGGCGAGGAGATTGCGCAGGCTCTCCTTCGCGATCCACGCGGTCAGCAGGGTCTGGCCGATCTGCCCCTCGTCCAGCAGCGGGTTCCACATCTTCGCGAACTGCTCATCGGTGAGGTCCTCGCGGTTGCGCAGGAGACGTCGTCTGGCCTTCCACTCCGGGTCACTGGCGCGTCCGCGCCGTCCGCGGGTCTCGGCGGTGGTGCGGCGCCGGAGTGTGGAGAGCATTTTGTTGGCGAGCTGGACGACGTGGAAGTGGTCGACCACGACGATGGCGTCAGGCAGGCCGGTGCGGATCGCGGCGCGGTAGGTGGACGACATGTCGATGGCGACGTGGGTGATGTTCTTGCGCCAAATCGGCGGGGTGGCGGCGAGCCAGGCCAGGACGTCGGCGACGGTGCGGCCCTCGACCTGGCCGAGCAGCCCGCCGTGGTCCAGCGCGTCGACGAAGCCGGTGTGCCACCGATCCCGGGTCAGGTGCCACTTGCCGGACTGGGGGTCCTGCTCCCACTTCGTCTTGCCCCGTCGGGTCTCGTCGATGCCCAGCACCCTCACCTCGGGCAGTGGGGCGTCGACGACCTCGCGCGCCGATGTGCGGAAGGCGCCCATCACCGTCGGACAGGACAGATGCAGGTCGCGGGCGGCCTGGATGACCGTGGAGCCGGCATCGCGCACCCGGCGCCCGGCCGCCTGGCGCAGCCGGGCGGTGATCCGCGCCCCGGCCGGTAGCTGGGCGACGCTCTCGGTGAATGACTTCCTCGGGCACTTCGGCTCGCGGCACCACCAGCGGCGCTTGTGCCACAGCAGCACCAGTCCGCGCTCCCCGTAGGGAAGATCCCGAGGGCGGGTCCGGGCTGTGCCCTTCACTTTCCAGGCGAAGGCCCCGCACTCCGGGCAGGCGCGAGCCGCTTCCTCCGTCGTGGCCAGATGCACCCGGCGGGTGCCGTCCTCAAGCCGCTCGACCCGTATGACGGACACCCCGTCGAGGTTGAGCAGCAACGTCGTATCGTTGACCACGCCCGTGGCTCCCACATGATCGTTCTGCCTAGAGAACAGAAATGATCACTCAGGACCACGGGCTCCTTGTATCAGGGGCACCAGCGCCCTCGCAGGCTCCCGACCGTGACGAAGGGTCAGGGCGCCGAGCGAGGCGCACCGCTCAAGATTGAAGACCCCCAATGCGACCCCGACAAGACCGCGGGCGCCAACAAGCTGATCCTCACTCGCCCCTCGGGCAACAATCATTCCTGGTTTACGCACGGCAGCGATGCACGGCCCCAACCGGTGACAACATCTCAGGCGGTGCTCAAGCTCCTGGGATGGCACTACGACGGACCTTCCGGCCGGTGGTCGTCACGCGAGGTCGGCAGAGTCAGGAGCGCCAGCGCCGGTGCGGGCCCACTGCGCACCACACTGTCCTACCACCCCGAAAGACGAACACTCTTCGAGACCCTGCTGGCCGGGCTGGTTCCGCCGAAGCGGGACGTCAAAGCCGAAGCCGATTTGTGCCCCCTGGGAGTGGGACGGGTTCCCCAATCCAGAGGGCCCGCCGCCTGCTGCGAACGGGCCGTGCTCCCGGCTGACCTCGTCGTCCGTGCACGCGCTGCTGCTCCTGCCGTGCCAAGGCGACCCCACCAAGGTGAAGGACTCGTACATCACGTGGGCTCACCGGCAGGGGCGCAGAGCGCGGCCATACGACGACTATCTGATATGGCAGCTCAGCAAGCAGGGCGACCTCTACCCCGCCTTGCTGACTCACATCGCGCCCTGTGGCGGGACCTGGACGCGCTGCTCCTGATTGACCTGTCCGGGACCGCGCAACCGCGCCGGCCCTCCGTCTTCGACTGGGCCGTGGAACTGTCCGCCGACATGCGCGTGCGAGCCCTGGGGTTTGCACAGGACGGGCAGGCCAAAGATTTCCAGTTCGTCGACGCCGTCACACCGCGGGTACTCGCCTTCGCAGAGAGGAAAACCGCTCGCACTATCCCGCAGTGGGCCGGCTGCGTGTCCTGGGTGAGCTTTTCGGTAACCGCTTGGACTGTGCCCTGCGCCGTGCATAGCGGGCCTACGTGAACGATCCGAAATACAGCGCCGAAGCGTGGGCAAGAGAAGGAGCCGCCCGGTACTGGCCCGCGGCAGAAGTGGAGTTCTGGCGGCACTCCAGCACCTCGACCGTACCGGCACCGCACTGAACGGTGGTCTGGACGCGGCAGGCGTACGGAGCACCTTCCTGCGCCTCGCCCTACGCGCATACGAGGACGTCACCGCGACTGCGGCCCGCACCCAGCGCGGAGTCAAAGCCGTGGAAGGAGCCCGCGTGGCGTTGTTCGGCGGCCCGCGCCCCAAGCCCGCGCCCTCGACGTCTGAGAAGTGAGGAGATCTACCGATGACGCCGATCCCGGACCCGCTCATCCCACACCTCGCCCCGCGAACCAGGCTCCCTCACAGAAAGCCCAAAGTACGGGACCGGCCTGGGAGGAACGGCTGGCCTCATACCGTCAGTTCACCGGGTGCCGATGGCGAGTAAGTCCGCAGTCTGGGGGCCTCCTTCGCGCTGGCCGTCACCGCTGGCTCCGGTCGGGAGGGCACGATACGGCGCAGCACGGCCGAAAGCCGACTGAACGTGCTCTGCAAGCAGAGCCTCACCGGCTTGCACCGACATCTACCCGCATCCGTCTGCTACCTGCGTTCCCTCGAACCGACGCGACACCGCCCCCTCCCCCACCCGATCCGGCATCATCGGGCTGCTCGCCGCCGCCCTCGGCCGCCCACGAGGTGAAGCCATCAACGGCCTGGCCGAGCTGCGCACGACCGTGCGCATCGGCCGGCCCGGTCCGCGACCTGCACACCGCCGACGGAGGAAAACGCAGCGGAGACACCACCACACTGCTCTCCCACCGCTACTACCTCACCGACGCGGCATTCACCATGGCCATCACCGGGCAACCGGACCACCCCGCACACACCACGCTGCTCAAACACTGCACCGCCGCACTACGCCGCCCCCGCTGGCCGCTCTTCCTCAGGCGGCGGGCCTGCCCGCCAACCGGCCCCCACATCCTGCTCCAATCCGGCCACCAACCCGACCCCATCCGGCTGCCCCACACATACGGCCAGACCACCACCCGCACCATCGACACCATGTTCGACGCCATCCGACCCAGCCAACAAGTGCACTTCCGCTGCGTCGCCAGCCCCGTGTGCAAACCGGGAGCGACAACCCGTGCCCTCTACAACCTGCCCGCCGTCGTCCCCTTGACAGGACAACACGCCGACGAATGGTGGTTCCGCCAAGACGACACCGCCGGCCTGAAAGTCCTCACACTGCACTCCTAGTACTGCAACCGCATGTGGGGGTCGTGGCCTCGGTGTTGGTAGTGGCAGCGGCGGGCTCGGGCTTGGCTGCGGCGCCGGAAGTGTGACCAG
>NZ_JBEYBS010000055.1:0-6695 GCF_040632375.1 Streptomyces sp. NPDC019396
CCTGGTGCCGGCGACCTTCGACGCTGGCCGTCCACGGCCCAGCCAACTCCGCCACCAACGTTGACAGATGACTCTTCGAGACACCCGTAAACAACAGATGCGCCAGAACCACCCGATCCACCATGCCCTTCACCAACAGAGCATGCCCACCCGCTATCACGCACCAACTCGTAAAACTCCACAGTTCGTTGACGCCGCAGCTTGCGAGAAATCTATCGGCTGGCGAGGGCGGGGCAGGTGGGGTGCCTGGTCCCTCCTGCTTGAACCGCCATCCGTACTGGAGTCGTTTGTTACGAGGCTACTTCCAAGCATGGCGATCACGTCCGGGACTGGAAGCGAACAGATTTGGCTGGAGAGTTGGACACCGAACTGCGGGGGGTCTTGACCCATTTGCCACTTTCCTGCAGCCCCGGCCATGTGGCCTGAGCAAGGCTTACTCAAAATTGCTCCAGAGGAGGGGGCGGCGCGCACCAGTCGCCTACGGGCAGTCCTTGGAAAACGGGAACAGACTCCCGCCGCGTATTGATGGGCCTCTCAGGAGATAGGCGTCACCCACACACTGCTCCAGTCGATCCAGCTATCGGCATTGGCCCAAAGGCTCGCAGGGCCTGCGTTGCTCGGCATGCATAATTTTCTGCTCCCGGACCAGGAACGCAGATCTCGCCAATCATGGCTGTCCGTTGCCGGAACAGAGTCGTGTTGATCACCGGCCACAACCGTTGCATAACTGCCTATCTTCTTAAGCAGGTGAGTTCCAGCCCGTCCGTCCACCACCACCACACCGAACCACGGGCATTGGTCGCAGTTCGAGCCGGGATCGAATGTCCTGACCACGAGGATGGGATGAACTGTTGAATATTTAGGTGCTCTATGCGAGATGCTCCACCATCGGCTGCACTGGCTGCCAGCAAGGCCCCAGCACGTACGGCGAGCCCTTCTCACGCTGATCCTGGCAACACCAGCGCATACACCGGCGTAGGGTGTAGTGGTTCTGCGCAGCTCTCAGGCGCGCACCGCACTTGCCTTGCCCAATGACTGGGTGAAGGGAGGCTAGGGCTGTCCCGTAATCCCCAGTGGGCGCACGACGCCGATAACGCCGCGCGCTGACCCACTGAGGATTACGGGACAGTTCGTAGGCACCTTCGCGAAATGGTAGAAGGTCGACGGTGACTCAAGGCTTTGGTGCGGTAAATGAGGAAACCTAGGCGGAGCCCCGCACGCCTGCGTGATTGACGGCCAAAGCGCGAAGAGTCCTCCGGCGAGCCCGCGACGAGTCAGGGTTCGAACGTGGGAGATGAGTCAAGGAATGTAGCATCGTGGCGACACGTGATGGGCGTGAGGTGGGTCGACCAGTGCGAACGTGGGAGGAAGGGAAGCTGCTTCAAGTACCCACTTCTCCCCAGAAGTTCGCCATCTCAGAATAAGGGTCAAGTAGTGGGCCCACTCGGGGAGCACACAGCGGAAACCGCAAGGCGGGCTCCGAAGAACCAGGCGCGCCGTAGGTGTCATGCCATCGAACCAGTAGGCGCCCTTCTCAAATCGAACCGATGGATACTATCAGGCAACGACGGATTGAGGTGTGACAATCGCGCGCAGACTCTCTTGTTTCAATACTTCGCTAGGTTGACGAGCTTGGAGGACAAGCAGGGCCAAGTCATCCTGAGGTGCTGCGTCTCCGAACGAATGTACGGCTTGGCGAATCAGTTCTGCGACTCCAGCGGCCCCAAGTCCGACACAGGAAGAGAGGACGCGGGACAGCCCTTCCTCATCGTCAAACTGACGCAATCCGCTTCGCTTTTCGGTGACGCCATCTGTCACACACAACAGGGTGTCGCCTGGTTTGAATACGAATGACTGAGACTGATACGCGCTTTGCTCTGTTACACCGAGAAGTAGTTGTGGCTCTGCCGCATGTTCAACTTGCCCGTGAGCGTGAAGCAGGAGTGGCATCGGATGACCAGCGCTGGCCAGTGTGCATTGCAGGCTGCCTTGAGAGTCCGATCGCAGCTCTCCATAGAGCAGCGACACTGGCTTTATGTCTTCTTCCCGACAAGCATTGCCAACAGCTGTAATACCCACCGATGGCATTGAATCGTCAACGAGGACCCGATTTAGCCTGTTAAGGAGTCCTGGGACACTAAAGCCGTCTTCGGCCAGTATTTTCAGGAGGGGGCGAACGATCCCAACGACGACGGCTGCTTCCGGCCCGTGACCACACACGTCTCCTAGCGCAAAGCACCATCGACCATCGGTTGTGCGGAAGAGGTCGTAGAAGTCGCCGCCAGCCAGAGCACCTTCCTCCGCCGGCTCATAGACCACGTGTGTGTCCATACCGGGGATCGTGGCCAGGCTAGTTGGCAAGAGTCCCCGTTGGAGGATACTGCTGGTCTTAGCATGGCGGGCATACTGCTGAGCGCCGGAGATCGCGAGGGCTAGGCGACGCGAAAAATCTGCGAGCAGTGTGGAGACTTGCAGGGGAATTGTTATTGCCGCGCCGGTCCGCCCAAGCATCAACGTGCCCACGTTGCGACCTCCTGCATCGAGTCGACACGTGATGGCCTGACCCCGGAGATCCCTGTGCTCTTCCATCGCGGCTGTTTCGGGCGTAGCTGGCGGCCATTGGAGCGCGGCAGGCCAAGGCGATGCGCTATTCACCAATTCGGTCGTATCTCTCTCCAAAGTGGCGCGGAGAGCGGGGAGTAGGCGCTCACAGGTGTGCCAAACACAGGCGAGCCTTGGGGATCTTGTGCGCGCTCCGTTTTGCTCAATCCAGACTGCACACCAGTCTGCGAGGCGGGGGACGACTAGTTGCCCGGCGAGAGCCGCCACTTTGTCCTCATCGAGTTGCCCTGACAGCAAATCTGATGCCTCAGCGAGAAAGGCGAGTGTCTCTCGATTGTCATAGCGTAGATAGAATTCCGAATCATCCTCAGAAGGCTCTGCATGGCCATCCATGGACGCGCAATCTTGACTTTCGGGTGATTCTAGCATCGGGAAAATCGGGGGAAAATTCGTAGATTCGTCATTGCCGCGATAGCAGAGTCTAAACCAGACGGTTTTGCATCCGTTACCGTAGCTGACGCCCCAGCAATGAGCAAGACTGGAGACTATTTTCAGTCCCCGGCCGTGAGAGCCCGAGGTGTCGGGCTCATTTGGCACAGGCGAGCGGCCTGGATGGTGATCAGATACCTCGACGGTGAAGGTATCTGGAGAATCACCGCTGGCGGGGCCTTCCAAGCGGCAAGTCAATTGCATTCTAGTGCCGGCGTGTATGACCCCGTTGGTGACGAGCTCACTGACCATGAGCTGCGCGTCGTCAACCAAGCTCTCCATGGATTCCTCGGCCAAAAGCCCACTTTGCGTCCAGGTGTCTAGCGCGGCGCGAAGAAATCGGCGCGCCAACGCAGGCGCCTCCGAGTTGCCTGGAAGGGTATAACACCTCACCATTGTGGGCCGTTTTTGGCTCATGCTCCGCTCCTGATATCACTATGGCGATCGATCTATTTCGAGATTTTGATGCCCATTGTTAAGGGAAATCTGTGACCTTCCTGGGTCATAGGAGGCGTAAGGATTTTCCAGCCATGCCCGTAGTTCTTGCAGAATATCCTCCAGTTGCACAATGTGTTGATTCAGGGTTGGCTCTGTGCGGGCGTCCTCACGTGACGATGCAAGTCGCTCTTTCGCGCTCGATATCTGATCTTCGAGATTCTCGACAATCTTGCGATTTTGAGAGATTATTTCATCCAGCTGTCTATTCTTGCGATGCAGTTCTAGAAAAACAGCTACTTTGGCGCGCAGGATCCAAGGGTCAAATGGCTTGGTTATATAGTCGACCGCTCCCATGGAGTACCCGCGGTAGGCATAATTGGTGCCTCTTTCTGTCCCGGTAAGGAATATGATGGGCAGATCCCGGGTTTGATCGAGCCGTTTAATATTGCTAGCTGTTTCCAAGCCATCCATTCCTGGCATTACGACATCAAGAAGAATGACGGCAAATCGTTGGCGGAGGAGCGCCTTCAAAGCTTCGGGACCGGAGCGCGCTCGCACGATGTCAAGGTTCATGCAATCGAGCACTGCTTCCAAGGCAATGAGGTTGTCTTCAACGTCGTCGACTATGAGAATGCTGGCTTTATCCCAGAGAAGATCTCGAGTCATTTGTCATACTCCGACGTCTCGCCGTCCAAGTCTAGTTCTTTCTGCTGTGCGGAATTTGAAGATTCCTTGCCAGCGAGCAGATCACAGGTGATAGAAAGTAGACGATCGACATTGACCGGCTTGGGGACGTATTCATTTGCTCCGCGACCGAGAGTTTCCTGCCGATCGCCGGTCGTGGCTTTTGCTGTAACAGCGATGACGGGAAGATCAACAAAACGTGGCATTCCACGCAGTTCCTCGATGGCTTGATATCCATCCATCTCCGGCATCATGATGTCCATCAATACAAGTGACACATCTGGGTTCTTCTGCAGAGTGTCTATGCCTTCTCTGCCGTTTTCTGCATAAAGTACGGAAGCTCCCATTCGGCCTAGCACCTGAGTAAGAGCGAAGACCATAGTGATGTCGTCGTCGACAATTAGAATTCGCTTGTCCCGAAGCACCTGGCCAGCTCGCCCTTGAGACCATTCCTCCATCCGCTTGGTATCCGGCCACTCAGAATCGTCAAAGGGCGCGACCTCCGCTTTGGCAGTGCAATCTGTCTGTTGCGAATCACGTGCAGTCGCGGCAGTGATGGCAGGCGTCGGCATTCGTCTTTCCAGCGGAGTTTCATTAGTGCCCGAGTCGACTCTGCAGACAGTCGGCACGTACAAGGTGAAGCGGCTTCCGACTCCGGGCTTGCTTGTGGCCAAAATTCTTCCCCCCAACAAATCGGCGAGCTCACGACTGATAGATAGGCCGAGACCGGTCCCACCATACTTTCGGCTCGTTGTGCCGTCTGCTTGCTCAAAAGCTTCGAAAATAGAACAAAGCTTCTCTTGAGCAATCCCTATTCCAGTGTCTTTTACGACGAATTCTAGAACGTCCGTGGCTTCGTCGATCACGCTACCTGGATCCGTGCAGCGCTGGAGACGCAGGGTTACTCGTCCAGCACACGTAAATTTGAGAGCATTTGACAACAAGTTTCGCAAAATCTGCTGAATCCGCTGCTCGTCGGAATAGATTTCTGAAGGAACATCCTCGCCCACGAAAATCTCGAAACCTAGTCCGCGGTCGACAGCGATCGGACGAAACGTGGCACTGACGTAGTCGACGAGTTTGAGGATCGGAATTCTTTTGGGCCGGACATCCATACGGCCTGCTTCAACCTTTGACAGGTCGAGAATGTCATTGATCAACTGAAGGAGGTCGGAGCCAGATCGGTAGATTGTAGATGCGAATTTAACCTCTTGCTCCGTCAGGTGCCCATCTGGGTTCTCGGACAGCAGACGCGCGAGAATTAGCAGCGAATTAAGGGGGGTACGCAACTCGTGGGACATGTTGGCCAAGAACTCGGACTTATACTGAGATGAGGTTGCCAGCAATTCCGCCTTCTCTTCCAGTTCAGAATTTGAGCGTCGTAGTTCTTCCTGTTGGCTCTGGAGTTCATCAGAGCGTTCTTGCAGTTGTCCAGCAAGGCGCTGAGATTCAGTCAGCAAGGCCTCGGTGCGAGAATTTGCCAGGATGGTATTGAAGGCGACTCCGATGGTATGAACGAACTTATCGAAGAATGCAAGATGAACTTCGGAGAATTTCGAAAAGGAAGCCAGTTCAATAATCCCGAGGAGTCGCCCATCGAAGAGTATCGGTATGACCACGACACTGGCGGGTGGCGACTCGCCAAGTCCCGAGTTGATCTTTATGTAGCCGGGCGGTGCTTGCTCGACTAGAATACGCTTCTTTTCTACCGCTGCCTGCCATACCAAACCATGGGCAGGCATGCCTGGGGTGTCCGCCGTAGCCCCCCTCGATCCATAACCCGCTATGAAGGCGAGATCCTTAGACCTTGGTTCCGTAGCATCACTGGAATCATCTTCGACTTTTCCATCAGCCAAGAAGAAGGCGCCATATTGTGCGTTGACTAGTGGAGTGAGCTCACGGAGGATCAGTTCAGCTACTTCTCTGAGGTCGCGATGCCCTTGCATAAGCCCAGCCAACCGGGTCAGATTCGACTCAAGCCAGTCCTTGGCGCGCGTGGTCTCCCGAAGTTTGGAGACCATGAGGTTGATGTTGTTCTTCAATTCCGCCACTTCACCACGAGCCTCAACCGTAATGGATCCGGACAAATCGCCTTGTGTGACAGCCGAGGCAACCTCCGCGATAGCACGCACCTGGGTAGTGAGGTTAAGAGCAAGGCTATTGACGCTCGTGGTCAAATGCTTCCAGGTGCCGTGGACGCCTTCTACGCGGGCTTGTCCGCCCAGCTGGCCCTCGCTACCGACCTCGCGGGCCACCCGGGTGACCTCGGAGGAGAAGGAGGACAGCGTGTCCACCATAGTGTTGATGGTGGTTTTGAGCGCCAGAATCTCTCCGCGCGCATCGACGTCGATTTTCTTACCCAAATCTCCCTGTGCCACGGCCGTGGCCACTTGGGCGATGTTTCGCACCTGTGAGGTCAGGTTGTCTGCCATGAAGTTGACGTTGTCCGTGAGGTCTTTCCACACGCCGGACACGCCTCGTACGTGTGCTTGTCCGCCCAGGTTTCCCTCGGTTCCGACCTC
>NZ_JBEYBS010000055.1:6789-10485 GCF_040632375.1 Streptomyces sp. NPDC019396
CGTACGGCTTGTCCGCCCAGGTTTCCCTCGGTTCCGACCTCGCGGGCCACCCGGGTGACCTCGTCGGCGAAGGCTGACAGTTGATCGACCATCGTGTTGACCGTCAATTTGAGCTCTAGCAGCTCTCCCGTGGCCTCCACGGTCACCGATCGAGTGAGATCACCACGAGCCACCGCAGTAGTGACGACGGCAATGTCTCTCACCTGGGCTGTGAGGCGGCTGGCCATGGTGTTGACGGATTCGGTCGCTTCGCGCCAGGTACCAGACAGCCCTCGAACCTTGGCGCGGCCGCCCAGACGTCCTTCGATGCCGACCTCACGGGCAACCCGGGTCACCTCATTCGTGAACACTGACAACTGATCCACCATGTGATTGACCCCGCGGCCTAGGCGCCTCAGATCGCCTCGCAACTGACGGTTCCCGTCATGGAGATCCACGCGCTGGCTTAGGTCGCCGCTCGCCACAGCATCCAGGACTCGGGTCGCGTTGACCGTAGGGACCACCAAGGCATCGATGAGTGTGTTGGCCGACGCGACTGCGCTGGTCCATGCGCCTTGCCCCTGCCCGGCTGAAAGCCGCTCGTCAAGACGGCCCTGCCGTACGAATTCACGACGGACACGACTCAGCTCGTCGGCAAAATGCTGATTACGCATAGAAATTTGGTTGAAGCATGCTGCCAACTCGGCGACGATTCCATTGCTCTCTGAGCTCAGCCGACAAGAAAAGTCGCCATCGCGCAAAGATGTCATCGCCGCTACCAATGGGCGCAGCTCGCTCACCCTCATCCAACCAGCCGCTGACTCTCGTGCCAGCGTGCGTTTTGTATCGGTGCTACCTGATGCATGAAGGTTCACGGTTCAGCCCTGCGCCTCGTCGTCGTGTGGTTCGTCCGCTTGTGCCCAAGCCCATCGCTGGCGCAACAGAATCGGCAATATGCGCCAGTCCACCGGCTACCGGCATTTTCGGCATTCGAGCGTTCGTCCGCTTACGGATGATTCATGCCTATCCAACCTGACACTCCGGCCGCATGAGTAAGTCGTGCTTAGACCTTGCCTTCTTTGGAGAGCAGCTCTTTGAAGACCAGTCCTGGACCGTCTCGTAGCTGGTGCTGGACGTGCCGCTGACGTGCGGTGCCTCGTGCCCTGGGCGTGGTCGGCGGCGGTCCGAGCTCGTCCGCTTTGATCAATGTGGTCGTCAGGCCGCGAGTGCGGCCTCGTAGGCGGCAGGACTGCGTAGCCGAGGCTGCTGTGAGCCGGTGCAAGTTGCACCTGCTCTCGGGCCACTCGAAATCGAGGTTCGGGCGGCTGCCCGAGTGGGCCAGGGTGGGATGCCCAGCTCGTGCTTCAGGGTGGAGCCGAAGTCGTCGGCCAGCCCGGTGATCTTTCACTCCGACCGCGGTTGCCCCAGAGCCGTTCTCACGCCCTTTTAACGCAGTGGCCGGCGGCTTTCTCCGCCTCGATGAATGGGTGCGTTCGCCGGGACTCCATCGCGAAGCGAGCCATCGCACGCAGAGGACCTCCACGTCCTCCCGCAGCCTGCGGTTCTCCCGCCGCAAAGCTGCCAGCTGCTCGCGTTCGCTGCTGGTCAGGCTGTATCGCTCACCCGCATCGACCTCGGCCCGCTTCACCCGGTCACGGACTGCGGTCTCGGTCAGACCGAAGTCCTCGACGACCTGACCGACCGAGCCGTCCCCTAGCGACCTCGTGCATGGTCGGCGGTGCGGGGCTGGATCGTGATCCCTGATCATGTTCGTGTGATGGGGTACGGGGCTCGTGCAGCGATCATCAGCGACCGGAGGGTCACCGGGCTCTCGGCCGATGTGATCTCCGAATTCGGCGCGGAGGTGGCGCTGTTGTGGCACGAACGACACCAGGCGAGACTTGAGTCCAGGTCGCGTAAGCGGGCCGTCGGCGCTGGTGCAAAGCACCGACTGGTCTTCATCGACCGACTCCTGGCAACGCTCGTTCACCTTCGGCACGGTGCTACTCACGACGTGCTGGTCTGCTGGTTCGGTGTTGACAGCTCCACGATCCCGCGGGCGATCGGCGAGGTGCGGCCCCTGCTCGCCAAGCGAGGCTGCTCCATCGCAGGCGGCATCCGGCTCCGTACCCTCGCCGAGGTCATCGACCACCTCGGCGCCAGCGGACAGACCGGGATCATCGACGGCACCGAGACCCGGGTCCGCAGGCCACAAGGATCGGGAGAAGTTCATTTCCCGCAAGAACAAGCAGAACGCCGTCAAGGCCATGGTCCTCACGACGCCCGTGGCCGGCTCCTTTTCTGCAGCCCGGCCCAGCCGGCCAGCTGCGCCGACATCACCCACGCCCGACAGTCAGGACTGGTCAAGCACCTGGCCAACGGCCCGGCCGTGGAGATCCTTGCCGACGCCGGCTATCAGGGCCTGGGCGCCCAGACCGGCGGCCGCGTCCTGACGCCACCACACCGCAAGTTCAAGAAGAACTCGCCAGATTGGTACAAGGAGATCTACGAACGCCAGCGCAAGGCACATTCCTCACGACGTATCCGCGTCGAGCACGGCATCGCACATCTCAAGAACTGGAGAGCCCTCGCCCGCCACCATGGCCGTCGGACCACGTGAACGACACGATCCAAGCCGTCGCCAGCCTGCTCCCACACCAGCAGACCGCGACCCGTAAGCCCAAACAACCACAGTAACCACTAGGCCAACCTGCACCTTCGACGTCGCACCGCCAACCATGCGCTCGTTAGCCGGCACAGCTCGACGATCTCGGTTTGAACTCCGGCGTGAACGAGCAGCGAGGACGCGGCTTTCTTCCTCATGCTTTCCATGATGAACATCAGCGTTCCGGGGCCGAAGCCCCTGATCCCAGATGTCCGTCAAAGCGAATCAAGCCCACTTCGGGGCTTACCGGCAAACTGTGTACAAGCGTTCACGCGTCGGATCGGGGAGCACGGGGGAGCCCCGCCTCGACCGGGAGGGTCATCTTGGATGAGTTCGGATACAGCGAGCCCGATCGTCCAGGGGACGCGATTGACTCGGTGAGCGTCCGCGCCCTCAGGAGGCGGGGTATCCGACAGGACCAAAGAATCATCTGATCCGCGACCGCAACGGTCGGCGCTCTCGCTCTGGATCTTTGCATCGCCCGCACCACTGCCGGACCTTAGAGCCACTGGTTCTCGTCATCCCATCTATCCGCTCCAGCCCCGGAACGCCCCGCCAACGGACAGCCAAGCTGCACGATGACCGGGCCCCGGCTACCCACCCTGCGGCAACCACTGCAACAGCGCGGCATCGTGCCGGGGGTTCACCCGCCGCGGCATCGGTTAGTCCCAGCGCGTGGGCGGCCCTCATGGTGGAGCGCGCGGTGTGCTGGCTCGCTGGATGGCGACGCTTTCTCGCCTTCGCGGGATATTCCTTGCCCTCATCTGCCACCGCCGCCTCGTCGGTTCGGGCGGTCAGAATTGGTAATGCTGGAGGCGGCGCCCTCGCTGCTGACCCAAAGTGGGAGGGGCCGGTGGGGCGGGAGTGCGTAGTCCAGACTCGGCTAGGCAATGAGCCTTTTCCAACCTGTCGTGCGAGTTGGGCAGTAGGGCTGGTGAACGGGTGAAGCCCCTGGTAGATGGGTTTTCGACCAAGAATTCCGTCTCCACCAGGGGCTTCGTGTGCTTGTCTACCCGTCGGGCATCGACGTGTCCAGCTCTGTCCTGCGCTGC
>NZ_JBEYBS010000056.1:0-9492 GCF_040632375.1 Streptomyces sp. NPDC019396
CAAACTCCGCTGCTCGACCACCCGCGTCACCAGCCTCGTCCAAGCCATCCTCACCCTGCATCTGGCCAGCTCAGACTGAGGATGGAAAGGGCTCAATGACGCACGGCTCGGTGCCGGCAGAAGTACTTCGATGACAGGCTCGAGGCGGTCGCAGACCAGGTAGGCGCCGCCGAACGGCCCAAGCGCCCTTGAGCCCTCTCTGCGCGAGACGTCCCACGCGATGTCATTGGCCAGCAGCTTGACTGTGAAGCTGCGCTACTTCGTACGTCCATCGGCTACACATGATCGCCAGGCCCCCCCGCAAACGGCCCCTATGCCGAGCGTATTCGTAAGCAAGCATCGTCTTTGAGCTGACACCACTGCGCCTCATGGATCGTCTTGCCTGAGTATGAATTGCTCAGGTAAGTACCCGTCATATTTGACACGCTCACCACCAAGTATCTGGCGGAGTTGACCGATCCAGAGGTTCGACCCTCCCCGCACTCTGCGAACCTCGCGGACCGGTAGACGACGGTAGGAGATTCCCTCAGTGCAAAGGACCATTCCAGATCAGGAATTGGGGATCCCAAGGGGAGCCTGTTTATGAACGATGCTGCTATGGGTCTGTGGCCCTTCATAGGAAGAGACGCTGAATTGCGAGCCTTCTGTGACGCGCTTGCAGACAAAGAGTGTCAAGGCTTTATCATCCACGGCGACACCGGAACGGGTAAATCGCGACTTGCATCTGAATGTCTGAAACTTGCACGGAAAAATGGTCACCGTGGTGGTCGTGCTGCGGCTCATGCCACAGCAGGAGCGCCCCTAGCTTCTCTGGCACACCTGTTGCCAGTCGGAATCGATAAGAACGACCCAGCATGCATTTTTAGGCAGGTGAACGAATCGCTACGAGCAGCTCGGACTAATTCTACTCAAGGACAGGCTAAGAAGTTCGTTCTCCTCGTGGACGATCTTGAATTGATAGATAGTGCATCAGCCACACTAATCGTTCAGCTGCTGGATTCTGGAAGTGTCCTTCTCGTCGCGACGATGCGCTACGGCAGCCAGCTGCCACAAGTTACCGCCGTGCTGGAGAAGGGAGACCACATGCGCCATGTTGAGATCGCTGATCTAAGCGAAGAAGAGACTGAGGAGTTGCTCGTTTCGGTCCTGCGAGGCCCTGTGGAGCCCAATTCGGTAAGTCTGCTCTATTCTGCGAGTGCCGGAAATCCGCTGTATCTTCGAGAACTTACTATAGGGGCGTTGAGCTCGAATTGTCTGGTTAGCGATGACGAGATATGGCTGGTTGTGGGATCGCTGAGCGGTACTAGCAGACTCGTTGAGCATGTTTCATCGCGATTGGATGGAATTAGCGAAGCTGCGATGAAGGTTCTCGAAACTGTCGCGATATGCGGACCGGTTGAGGCCAGGGATATGCCTGCTAATGCCGTCGATGAACTTGCAAGAGCCCGACTGGTGCAGGAATTTACGGCAGGTCGACGTGATATCATGGAAATGGCTCATCCTCTGTATGGTGATATTGTGCGAAGTCTTCTTTCTGCCGCTCGGCGAAGAGTCATCTGGATTGAGCAAATTAAACGACTTCACAGCCATGGGGCACGCCGGCGCGAGGACGCTTCGAGAATAGCAAGCTGGGAACTGGCGGCGTGGGGGAGGGCTGAACCTGATACGCTGCTCCAAGGCGCAAAGGTGTCACAAGAGTCATGCGATTTCGAGTTGGCACGCAAGCTAGCCTTGGCGGCCTCTCAGGTCACTGAAAGCCTCTTTCCTCGATTGCTGCTAGCACGCGCTCTGCAGGAGCTGGGAGAAATTCATCAGGCAGAAAAGGTTTTGTCAGAGATCGAGGCGCTTGCAGAAAGCGACGACGACAGAATCGCGGTTTCCGTCCAGCAGGCAAGTATGGGGGACTCGGGGATCGTATCTTTGACCGAAGGCTTGCGGAAGAATACAAAGGTTGCTTCAGAGGTCCACACGGCGGACGCGCGATCGTCTATGCAAATACTACGCGGTTCAACCATGGTCTCGTTCAACTGTTTTCACCAAGCACTTCCCTTGCTGGTAGATGTCGCGTCAATGTCTCACGATGAAACCCGCCTCATTGGCCAAAGGGCCCAATGTATTGCTTTGGTCGCCACAGGACAGGTGGAGCAGGGGCTCAATCTGAGCAGAATCTGTCATTTTAACCGGCTGCAACTGAACGATTCCGTTACCTTGCCGCATCCTGTGCAGTTTCTTATTCCTGTCATATTCTCTCTCGAAGAATCTGGAAGGCTTCAGGAAGCCTATGGACTAGGCACTCAGGGGTGGGAGGTCGCCATAAAACATCAAATGCCTGATGCGCAAATGTGGCTCTCCGGAGAGTTGGCTCGTTGCTCATTGCTCCAAGGGAGGCCCCTGACAGCACGGCGGTGGGCGGCACAAGCGGCTGCTCTGGCACGTCGCCATTCCCAACCCGCCCCGTTGCGCTTTGCACTGAGCAGATTGGTGGAAGCGGCGGTGCTGCTAGGCGATCCCACAGGAGCACATCGCGCTATCTCAGAGGCTCGTTCGCTAGTAGAGTTTGGCATGCCCTCGCCGGAAAATGCAGTCAGTGAGGGCTGGTTCGCAGCTTCGCAGGGGGATTTGTCGGCAGGTCGCGGCCTGCTAGCGGAAGCAGCTGCCGCTGCTAGGGATGCTGAACACTTCACTAGTGAGGCATATTTGCTCACTGAAATCGCGCGACTGGGTGGAGCGGTCTCGGTTGTCGCCCGGCTCACGGAGATCACCGGATTCTGCGACGGAGCGCTTGCGCGCGCTAGGGCACAGTATGTACGTGCCTTGGTTCGGGGTGATGCAGATCAATTGCTGGAATGTGCCACCACTCTTGAGAACACCGGAGCCCTTCTCGTTGCTGCAGAGGCAGCTGTAGCGGCCGCCTCGGCTTGGCAGCGAGGGGGGTTCTCCCGCGAGGCAACCGCTGCGAACAACAAAGCAGCTTCGTTGACGTCCCTCTGCGAAGGAGCCCAGACGCCCAGTCTCTTGGCGCGCCAGGCTGCGACACCGCTTACAGGTCGCGAGATGGAAGTTGCCTTGTTGTCTGCGAAAGGGCTCTCTAGTGCAGAAATGGCCGACCGTATGATGATCTCACGTCGCACAGTCGACAATCATCTTCAGAATATATACCGAAAATTGGGCGTTACTAGCAGAAGATCCCTCAGGGAATGGCTAGCGGAGGCTTGATAAGACCAGCAATTTCCGACAATCGACCGCATTCTCCTGATACTCTAGGCGACCAGCCTTGGGAACGGGATTCTGGCGTGGCCGACCCATGTCTGGGTGTGAGGAGTAGCGGTGCAGAAAGTGCCGCTGAGATTGATCTTGCTGGCGTCTGGCTACTCCGCGGGGGCTTGGAGCTGGCGAGGTACGGCGCCTGCCCGCAGTTCCCGCAGGTCGGGGATGTGGTTGTAGAGGGTGCCCGGGGAGACGCCGAGGAGCTTGGCGATCGAGGTGATGGACCGGCCCGGGTCGGGCAGTAGGTCGCGGGCAGCGCGGATGACTTCATCGGTGGCGACGGTGGGGCGTCCGCCGATGCGGCCGCGGGCGCGGGCGGCGGCCAGGCCCTCGTTGGTGTCGATGACGATGAGCTCGCGGATGAACTCGGCCAGGGCGGCAAAGACGTGGAAGACGAGCCTGCCGCCGGGGGTGGTGGTGTCCAGGTTCTCGTGCAGCGACGTGAAGCCGATCCCCCGGTCGCGGAGTTCGGCGACCATGTTGATGAGGTCCTGGAGGCTCCGGCCGTAGCGGTCGAGCGAGGGGACCACGAGGGTGTCGCCGGCGTCGAGGAAGGCGTGGCACGCCTTCAGCTCGAGGCGGAGCGCGGTCTTGCTGGACTTCTTGTCCGCGAGGATCTTCCGGCACCCGGCGGCGGTGAGCGCGTCGAGCTGCCGCTCCAGCTTCTGCCCGCCGGTCGAGACCCGGGCGTACCCGATCTTGATCTCGGTGCGGACGAGCGGCTCGGCGACGAGGAGGTCCGGTGTGGCGGCCGGTTCGAGGACGGTCATGGCCCCGGATCATGTCAGAAAACGGGGGTCCGGGGTTGTTGAACGACTCCGGTTTTTGAAGGGGTTTTTGAAGGCTCTGCGGGGTCCGAGCAGCCTCGCGGGGTGTTCTTCAGAAAACGAAGGTTCTTTGAAGCCTTGGATACCGTAGATGATCCATGGTTCTTTGAATTCAGGATTATGTGTACTGTCGTGGGTGTGCTGACTGTTGCCTCCGACATCGAGGTGCTGGCCCGGTTCGGCCGCGCGCTCGCCGACCCGATCCGCTGCCGCATCCTGCTCGCCCTGCGGGACGCCCCCGCCTATCCGGCCGACCTCGCCGACGCCCTCGGCGTCTCGCGGACCCGGCTGTCGAACCACCTCGCGTGCCTGCGCGATTGCGGCCTGGTCGTCACGGTCCCCGACGGCCGCCGCACCCGCTACGAGCTCGCCGACGACCGCCTCGGCCATGCCTTGGACGACCTGCGCACCGCCGTGGTCGCCGTCGAGACCGACCGGACCTGCCCGGACGCCGACGAGAAGGGCTGCTGCTGACCATGACCGCGGAGATATCCATATCCCTCGGCCCCATCCCGGCCCGGCGCGAAGCGCTCACCCGTCGGATACGGCTGCTGGTCGCCGCGACGATCACCTACAACGTCATCGAGGCGATCGTTGCCCTCACGGCCGGGACGATCGCCTCCTCCACGGCCCTGATCGGCTTCGGCCTGGACTCGGTCATCGAGGTGTCCTCCGCCGCGGCGGTCGCCTGGCAGTTCTCCGCCCGCGAGCACGCCGTGCGCGAGGCGCGGGAGAAGACCACCCTGCGGATCATCGCGGTGTTCTTCATTCGCGCTCGCCGCGTACGTCACCTTCGACGCCCTCCGGGCCCTGACCGGTACCGGCGAGGCCGAGCGGTCCCTCCCCGGCATCGTCATCGCAGCCCTGTCGCTGGCGATCATGCCGTTCCTGTCGGCCGCCCAGCGCAAGGCCGGCCGCGAACTGGGCTCAGCCAGCGCGGTCGCCGACTCCAAGCAGACCCTGCTGTGCACCTACCTGTCCGCCGTGCTGTTGGTCGGCCTGGTGCTCAATGCCACGCTCGGCTGGTCCTGGGCCGACCCGATCGCCGCCCTCGTCATCGCCGCCATCGCGGTGAAGGAGGGACGCGACGCACGCATCCTCGCCGCCTACGGCGGCATCTTCGTCGCCGGGTCGATCGCCTGGGGCATGGTCGCCGACGGCTACCGCCCCGACCGGTACGACGTCATCGGCGCCCTCGTCTGCCTCGCCGGGATGGCCGTGATCATGTACGCGCCCCGCGGCAACTGACCTACTCCTCCTAGTGACCTGAGTCAGAGGTTTTGTCGTTAGTTTGGTATGAGTCGTCCGGGTCCGAAGATTCCGCCGTTGTCAGTGACTGATGCCCAACGGGTTGTGTTGGAGGGCTGGGTGCGGCGGCGTACGACTGGGAAGGCGTTGGCTCAGCGGTCTCGAATCGTGCTGGAGTGTGCTGACGGTCACTCGATCATGGAGGTGTCCCGCCGGCTGCGGATCGCTCCGGACACGGTCCGGACCTGGCGGCGGCGCTTCCTGGAGAACGGCTTGGACGGCCTGTGCGACGAGCCCCGACCGGGTGTCCCTCGGAAGATCACCGACGCGGACGTGGAAAGGGTGATCATCAGGACGCTCGAGGAGACTCCGAAGAACACAGCACACTGGTCGACGAGGTCGATGGCGGCGGCGACGGGCATGTCGCAGTCGACGGTCTCGAGGATCTGGCTGGCGTTCGCGCTGGCACCCCACCGCTCGCAGACCTTCAAGTTGTCGACCGACCCGTTCTTCATCGACAAGGTCCGCGACCTCGTCGGCCTCTACCTCGACCCGCCGGAGAAGGCCCTGGTCCTCTGCGTGGACGAGAAGTCGCAGATCCAGGCTCTGGAGCGATCCCAGCCCGTGTTGCCGATGATGCCTGGCGTCCCCGAACGCCGCAGCCACGACTACGTCCGCGCCGGCACCACCACCCTCTTCGCCGCCCTCGAAGTCGCCACCGGCAAGGTCATCGGATCACTGCACCGCCGCCACCGGGCTGTCGAGTTCAAGAAGTTCCTGGCCAAGCTCGACAAGGAAGTCCCGGCCGGCCTTCAGGTCCACCTGATCCTGGACAACTACGCGACGCACAAGACACCCGACATCAAGAAGTGGCTTCTGGCTCACCGGCGGTTCCACCTGCACTTCACACCCACGAGTGCGTCATGGCTGAACCTGGTCGAGCGGTGGTTCGCCCAGCTCACACAGAAGAAGCTCAAGCGTGGCGTCCACCGCTCCGTCCAAGCCCTCGAACGCGACATCCGGTCATGGCTGGCCGACTGGAACAACCAACCCAGACCCTTCGTCTGGACAAAGACCGCAGACGAGATCCTCGACAAGGTCGCCGCCTACTGCCACCGAATCTCTGACTCAGGTCACTAGTCGGCTTCCTCGGGCGCATCGGGATCACGCAGCGGGCGCAGGCCGCGCTCGGGTCCGCTGCCGTGGATGTTGAACAGGTAGCGGCCCAGGAAGTTGATGTGCCGGTCCTTGAGCGGGGAGAGCCGGGCCACGTCCTCGTCCTTGATGTCGTGGCCCTCGGCGCGGAGCTGGGCGACGGCGGCGCCCAGGTAGCGGGTGTTCCACAGCACCACGGCGTTGAGGACCAGGCCGGTGCCCCATCGGTGTCATCGCACCAGCGGTCAGCCCGGCCCCCTCGGCGAGTTCACCGAGTGCGAGGGTGAGTGGATCTGCATCCGGCTTGTCCACCCAGGAGGGAAACTCCCAGTAGCGACCCTTCACCGCATACCGGTACTGCTCGACAAGATGGAAACCACCGTCGGCGTACGGGATGACAAGCGCGAAGTCGGGCTTTTCCACCAAGCCGTAGATGCCCTCGACGCCGTCGTACCGCAGGGGATTGTCCTCGCGGACGGTCATCCAGCGGTTCGTGTAGACGACGGTCGTGCTGGTGGCCACCAGTTCATGTTCAGGACGCGCTGGTTGAGATGTCTCCGCATGCATGCGCAGACGCTAGCCGATCACTCGCCTGCTGAGATTGGTCCCCGGGTTCCGGCTGTTCACGTGGCTTCGCAGAGGTCATTTCGTTGAGAAAACGTCAGTGAGCCAGCTTGCTCAAACGCCGGGCGGCAACTGCTGCCGCCTACACGCTGAGGGATGCCGCCCAGGGATGCAGCAATCGGGGTGGCTACCCATCGAATCACTCCCACAGCGCAGCCGGAGGCACCGAACATTCAGCAGGAGCTGTTGAGGAAAGTTGAGGATCCTTGTCGGTGTTTGAGTAATTCTAACGGATGCTTTAGAGGTTCGACAGGAGGATGCTCGGGGGTGCATGTCGTGCAAGCTGAACCGGCTAGGTTGAGGTGCAAGGGAGCGCCGAGCAATACCAAGACGGTTTTGTTGCACTCGTGAGATATGTAGTTTCCTCGAAATGAAAGGATTGAATCTGCCTTGCACTTTCAGTCGGAGAAATCTGTGGGGACGGATTCGAGTTCTGCTATCTCTGTAGGTACCGAGGGGGCAATTTCCGAACTCCGGATTAAGGACATTGAGGCGATCTTTGACTATGCTCAAACCTGCGTGATTGAGAAGCGCGCCGCTGCAGTCCTCGCAGATGAAACGAAAATGCTTGCCTTGGAGCAATACTCCGAGGTGAGGCAGTCGCGCACTTGTCAGCGGATTTCAGTTCTGTCGCAAACACTGAAAGCTGCGGCAGGCTGGGCCAACTCTGAAAAGCGGGTGGACTTGTATCCAGGTCTATGTGCCTGGATTGATGATTCGTCATGCGGCTCATCTCCCGTCGATGAAGTGGTGTTGAGGGCGTTCCATGCACTCCCATTGAGTAGGCAAACTGTCCTGTGGCATAGTTACGTCGAATGGGACAGTGTAGCCGAGATCGCTGGCCTCGTCCGCGCCGACTTGGGTACTGTTCGTCGATGGAGGAGTAGCGCTACTGAAGTATTTCGATATTCCTATGTAAAGGCGTATGAGGAGCTGGCGACCAGTGACTCGTGCAAAAAATCCAGTGGAATGTGGGCCGACTGCTATGACGGCTATGGAAAAACTCCGGAAATTGCCGAGCATGTTGGTCGATGTTCCCGTTGCTCAGAAGCATTTGATCAGCTAGCGCAGATCAAGGATAATTGTGGTGATCTGCTCGCTAGAATAATCTTGCCATGGGGCGGGCGAGAGTATGCTGCAAAGCGCCTTATTTGGAAGGATATTAGACGGCGCGGCCCCGTGACTCATCGGCGCCCGGCTCGTAGAATTCCCGCATGGGCGACTTTCGCTGGTAGTATTGCGATCATGGCTCTGCTTGCAAATTTGCCCCCGGCGGGCAGATGGGCATCCGATAGTCATGGGAAGCCCGGCCCTACGTGTGAAACGACGCAACGCGCTCGAAATACGTCTGGAATAGGGCCAGCCGCATCTTTTCCTTAGGGAGGCGAAGCCGGTAGTGGCGCCCTCTGGCGCCACCCTCGAGGTGCTATCAATGAAGGCGAGGGGGTCATTCGTTGCCGACGCTCCTGGAAAGGGCGGCAAAGGTGTACTGGTAAATTACCCCATCAAGCGCTCCAGGGGAGTGATGAGTTTCAATGTGGAGATGAGTAGGTGTCGGTCGATATTTCCATAGTGGAAACAAGTAAGAATTTCACGGAGTCACAGAAGCCGTGACTGTCGGTCCGGATGCCGTTGGTCTTCTCGTGGGAAAGAGGGAGTCGCGTCCGTAGATCGTTTCGGATGAGCTGTGGGCGTTTATGAAGCCGTTGTGCCCTGGTCGCGGGGAGGCCGCGGTGCTTGGCCGGCAGGCTGTGTGTTGGTGCTGGGTTAAGGGTCTGGATGACGGCTGGCGGCGGATCGTGTCCGTCGTCGTGGTGTTGGCGATCAGCGGCTGGGGGTGCGTGGGCGTCTGCCCAGGGCGCACTTCCACGGGGGAGTACCGCTCCCTGAACAGGAGGCGGACCAACGCGTAACTCTCCTTGGTGAACTGAACGCCCAGTTCAACCACGAGGAGTGCACGATGGCCGCCCTGTGCCCGTCTGGGCTGATACGGCTGCTTGAGTCATTACGCTCGACTGAAGCTTCCCCTTGATCGTGGGCACCTGGAGACTGGGACCTGAGGTTCCAGAGGAAGTAGTGCCAGGTGGGAAGTAGCAACAACCGGACCAAGCGGTACACGGAGGAGTTCAGGCGGGACGCGATCGCGCTCGTCGACTCCACCGGCCGAACGGTCACCGAAGTGGCCCGGGATCTCGGCGTCAGCCCGGAGTCCTTGCGTAACTGGTACCGCCAGGCCAAGGCGGACCGTGGCGAGGGCCGTCCCGGCGAGCTCACGGCTGTCGAGCGCGAGGAGCTCAAGCGGCTGCGGAAACTGGCCGCCGAGCAGGCCAAGACGATCGAGGTGCTGCGAAAAGCCGCGGTCTTCTTCGCG
>NZ_JBEYBS010000057.1:0-9400 GCF_040632375.1 Streptomyces sp. NPDC019396
GGAACCGGCCCCACGACGTTCACCTCGAAGACGCCGACCCTCTCGTCCCCAGCTTTCCCGAACCCGAAAACATGCCAGTTACTTGACGCGGGACAGGGTCATGGTCGAACGGTCCACCTCATACAGCAGGGCCAGGACGGCATGCGGCAGGTCGTGACGCAGGTGGATGAGCGTGGCGACCAAACGGTCCACGAACACCAGCCGATGACGGGCGCCGGCTCCCGGCGCCCGTTTCCTCGCCCCGCCCCGCGCCTGGTGCCGGCGACCTTCGACGCTGGCCGTCCACGGCCCAGCCAACTCCGCCACCAACGTTGACAGATGACTCTTCGAGACACCCGTAAACAACGGATGCGCCAGAACCACCCGATCCACCATGCCCTTCACCAACAGAGCATGCCCACCCGCTATCACGCACCAACTCGTTAAGCCCTGAGCGAGCACGAGAGCTGCTCCAGGGTGCTTTAAAGTAATGCCCCGCCGTTTATCCGCTACTTCCCTGGTTGGCGCCCCGGGCGAATGACGAGACTCGAGTCTCTCCTGGAATTGGCTCGAACTCATAGGAGTTACCGCGAATGTGGAATTGGGTGCCAGCCTCCACGCGCATTCGCTCTCGTCTCGAGGCGGGGTCTCGCATCGACTACCGAAGAACCCGATGTCCGGCGGGGGCTAAACCGAAGCGGAACCGCACGAAAGATGTTAACGCCGATACGGGAAGAGATGCTGTTCTCCCGGGACTTCGTCGTTCGTGGCAGCGCCGGCTCGCTTCTCAGGGACCGGCGTACCAGCAGGGTCACGGCGGATTTTCCCGCGCTGGGGCTGTCGCAACGTGATCAGCGGAGGCTCGGCGAATACTATAAAGGTCGAGCTTCGAACCCGACGACGAACAGATCGCCCGGTGCCGTTCCAAGTTGGACATCGTGGATGTGACGAAGCGTTCCGGCTAACGAGCTCGTGCACGGTAGGCGGTGACGTCGAGGGTTTCGGTGGGACTGGTGCTCACCTTTCCCGTCGCGGGTCCAGGTCCGCGGTCTGCTGGTGAGAGAGCAGGCTGGCGACTGCTTGGACAGTGTCGCTCATGTGCTCACGGCGGCCGAGGTGGCGGGCCAGTGCTCGCCAGTTCTTGAGGTGAGCGATCCCGTGCTCGACGCGGATCCGCCTGGAGGAATGCGCCTTGCGCTGTCGCTCGTACATCTCCTCGTACCAGTCGGTGGCGTTCTTCTTGAACTTGCGGTGCGGTGGTGTCATCACGCGTCCGCCGGTCTGGGAGCCGAGGCCCTGGTAGCCGGCATCGGCAAGGATCTCGACCGCTGGGCCGTCCGCCAGGAGCCTGACCAGCCCTGACTGGCGGGCATGGGTGATGTCCGCGCAGCTGCCTGGCCTGGCTGGGCTGCAGAACAGCACCCGCCCGCTCTGATCGGTGAGGACCATGGCCTTGACGGCGTTCTGCTTGTTCTTCCCGGAGATGAACTTGTCCCGGTCCTTGCGTCCGGTGGCCGGCCGCCGGACCCGGATCTCGGTGCCGTCGATGATGCTGACCTGCCCATGGCGCCGAGGTGGTCTATGACTTCAGCCAGTGTTCGCAGCCGGACGCCGGGACTGCCCCCCGCTCGGCGAGCATGGGCCGTATCTCGCCGATGGCCCGGGGTGATAGCGGAGCGGTCCACTCCGACCCAGCAGGCCAGCACATCGTGAGTGGCTCCATGGCGGAGAAGGATGAGGGCGGCCAGGAGCCGGTCGACGAACCAGGGATACCTGCTCGGCCGTGTGCCTTCGGCCCACGGAGGCGCATCGGCGCTTGGGCGCTCCCGTGCGGGCTTGCGGTTTACGGTGTCTCCGCTGAGGCCAAAGCATGTTGGCCAGGCTGGGTGCTCGCAGGGCAGAGTCTGGTTCCGGCGTTTCTGAGGACGGTGGCTGAACTGATGGCGGGTAATGGACCTGGGGTGCCCGGGTGCTGGATCCCCTTGGCGTGCTCAGTGCACCATCAAGGGGCGCAATGTGCGGTGGGCAATGCGCAGCCCTTGCGTAGTCTGCTGTGGATTCCCAGTCCAGATGGGGTCCTCGTGTTCCACGCACAGAGCCCCTGTGAAGCCGTGCTCGTAAAGCCGGTCGACAACCTTCGCCCAATCCACCTGGCCAAGGCCAGGGACCCGGTAGCGCCACCAGCCCATGTCCCAGGGATTGTCGCCCTTCATGGTCTTGCCGAAGAAGCCGTACCGCTGGCGTGTGGACGAGTCGACTTCCACGTCTTTTGCCTGGGCATGGGCGATCCGGTCGGCGTACCGTGCAATGGTGGGAACCGGGTCGATACCGATCCACGTCAGGTGTGAGGGATCCCAGTTGAGGTAGAGGCCCAGGCCGAACATCCACTCCCACAGTTCCGGGGAGTATGCCAGGTTTCCGGGATATCCGTCGGGATGCCAGCCTTCCATGACGCAGTTCTCGATGACGAGCTTGACGCCCCGTTCACCGGCGTAGTCCACGAGCGCTGGAAAGATCACTTCGGCGTCCGAAAGATTTCGCGCAACGGACTTGCCAGGGTCGCGGCCGATGAAGGTGCCCACGCATGGGACCTTCAGCGCGTAGGCGGCGTCGATGGTGTGCCGCAAATGCGCGTGGATCTCACGACGACGTTCGGGGTCGGGATGCAGATTGTTCTCGTAGTAGCTCAGTGCCGAGAACGTCAGACCATGTCGGGACTGCAAAAGGAGCGTCTCCTCCTGCTCGGCAGGGCCGAAGTCGGCAACAGGCAGATGGCTCGCCTCGAAATCGCGTCCGCCAGTCCTAGGCCAGCAAGCGATCTCCAGAGCGTCGTAGCCGGCTTCAGCCGCCCAGGTGGCGATGCGGTTAAGAGGCCACTTGGGCAGGCAGGCGGTGAACATTCCCAGCTGCATAATCAGACCTTTGTCCATGAGCTGTCGTGTGCGGATGAACGCAGGACGGCGTCGATCAACTGCACCGACCGGAGACCGTCCATGAATGTCGGCAAGCCTTCCGGCGTGCCGCCGTCAATAGCTGCGTAGGTGTCGGAAACGAAGGCCTCGAAGCAGTGAGCGTAGCCCTGGGGGTGTCCGGCGGGCAGCACCGACAGCCGCCGCTGCTCGGGCGAGCCCTGGCTTGGGTCACGGAGCAGAATGCGGGCGCCATCGGCGGTGCCCACCCAGGCAGTTTCCGGGTTTTCCTGGTCGAATACAGCACTAGCTTGGGTACCGTCGAGTTCGAACCACAGGCGGTTCTTCCGGCCCGCTGCGACCTGCGAGATAGTGGCTGAGCCCAGAGCGCCTCCGCCGGTGCGCATGAATACAAGTGCAGCATCCTCGGTGCGCACAGGCAGGCAGCGCTTCTCCTCGGTGTTGCCGCCCGAGGAAGAGGAGCTGGTCGCAGGTCGCTCAGGTACTGCGACGGTGGTGGTGGCCACGACCTCGGTGAACCGTTCACCGCTCACCCACTCCACCAAATCGCACCAGTGAGAACCGATGTCAGCGAAAGCGCGTGAAGGACCGCCCAGGCTGGGATGGACACGCCATCCGGACACCTGAGGAGAAAGCATCCAATCCTGGAGGTAACTGCCGTGCAGCAGAATCCAGTCACCAAACTCTCCCCGGATGCGTCGCTCACGCAGTTCTCGCACGAGCGGGTGGTAGCGGTAGATGAAGGGGACGGTGGCCACGAGCCCGGACTGGGCTGCGGCAACCGACATACGGTGGGCTTCTTCGAGGGACACCGCGAGTGGCTTCTCGCAGATGACATGCTTGCCTGCCTGCAGGGCCGCCTGCGCGTAGGATGCATGGAAGGCGTTGGGTGTGCAGATGTGGACTGTGTCCACGCTGTCGTCGGACAGCGCTTCGTCGAGGCTGGCGTACGCTCGGGTGGCCCCCCAGCGACGAGCGATTTCCTCGGATCGCCCCGCAGAGGAGCCCAGAGCCCCAATCACCTCGGCGCCTGCGGCGAGTGCTGCTCGCCGGTGTACCTCTGCGATCATCCCCCCAGCGCCGAGGATGGCTACCCGGCGCCGAGGGCGTTGTGTGGAGACGGGGACAAGGGCGTCGTAGACGCTATGGGCATTCACGAGGGGCTGCCTTCCGCCTGACTGTCGGAGCAGAACCAATGGGCGGGGATGTTGCGAACCTCAGGCATGGCTCGGTCACGGGCCGCGCCGACGCACCACCGGATACCGTTGGCCAAGATCCGCTGGATCTCGAGCTGGTGGTAGACCGGATACGCTTGGTCTCCCGGGCTGAAGTAGAAAATCCGGCCTTTCCCTCGGGTGAATGTAGCTCCGGATCTGAACACTTCCCCGCCCTGAAACGAGCTGATGAACAGCAACTCATCGGGCTCCGGGATGTCGAAGAACTCGCTGTAGCATTCCTGCTCCGGAATGATCACAGGGCTGGGTATGCCCTGGGTGATCGGGTGGGCAGGCGCGACGGTCCACAGCAGCTCGCGTTCGCCTTCGTCACGCCAGTTCAGTGCGCAGGTGGTCCCCATCAGGCGGATGAAGATCTTGGAGAAGTGCGCGGAGTGGAGCGCCATGAGACCCATGCCACCGAGTACGTGGTTGTGCACGCGCTCGACGATGTGGTCCTCGACCCTGTCATGGGCGATGTGCCCCCACCACACCAGGACGTCGGTGCGGTGCAAAACCTCATCTGTCAGCCCGTGCTCCGCATCGTCAAGAAGCGCTGTCGTGATGACCGCGTCCGGGATCTGGCTGAGTATCGCACTGGCGATGGCACCGTGCAGACCTTGCGGGTATATGCGGCTGATGTGAGGGGGGTCCTGATGGGCTTCGTGGACGCCCTCGTTCCAGACGGTGACGCGAAGGGCAGATGTGGAACTCACGTGAGCGTGATCTCCTTCTGCTCCACAGCGGACTCGTAGCAGGCGTCGATGACGCGCATGCGCTCCAGATGCAGGGAGCCGTCGTGCGCAGGCCACTGATTCGGCGTGCGTACGACTCGGACGAAGTTCTCCACGACGCCGGCGTGGCCGGTGCCTGGTTCGGCCTTTGGCGTGTAATCTACAGGCTTGCCGTTCAGGTCCGTGAAGATGGACAGTTCCGCCACTGGCGTTTCGGTGGCTCCCACAGCCTTGAGCTCGGCTCCGCCTTCGGTGGCCAGCACGCTGAAGTCAATGAGGTCGATCGGGTCACGGTAGCCGGCCCAGCATGTCTCCAGCACAAGCGTGCCCCCGTTGGACAGCCGCATGAAGGCGGCAGCGAAGTCTTCCACCTCGCAGGCTGCTCCAGGCAGGTCGGCCGTCACTGGACCAGCCCCGCCGATGCCGCGTGAACCCAGCTCGTTGTAGGTCACGGCGGTGACCGATGTGACCTGTGGATCGGCCAGGAGGAAAAGAGCGTAGTCGAGGACGTGCACACCGATATCGGCCAGCGGACCGCCCCCGGCCAGTTCCCGGCTGGTGAACCAGCCGCCGAGCTGCGGGATGCCCTTGCGGCGCATCCAGGACGCTCTCGCGTAATAGGGTCGGCCCAGGTCACCGCGCCGCAGCACTTCGCCCAGCGCCTGCACGTCTCCCCGCAGCCGGTGATTGAACGCCACGTCGAGCACTCTCCCGGCCGACCGGGCCGCGTCGACCATCAGCTGCCCTTCGGCACCATTTCGCGCGATGGGCTTCTCACTGAGGACATGGATGCCCCGCTTGAGCGCGGCGATGGCGATAGGCGCGTGCAGAAAATTGGGAGCGGCGACACTGACAGCATCCAGGTCAGCCTCGTCGAGCAGCTGCTCCCAGCTCTCGAACAGCCCGTCGATGCCGTGTTCCCCTCCAAGTGCATGCAGGGTGTCAGGCTCCTTACCGGAGAGTCCGACGACTTCCACACCAGGAAGAGCTTTGTAGCCCAGGAGGTGCTGCTGGCCCGCCCAGCCCAGGCCTATGACCCCCACCTTGAGGGGCGGCTCGAGGGTTGCATTCACATCGATCACTGGATCACCTTTCGGGCATGACGAACAAAATCCCGGCGCAGTCGGACGGGTACGGACTGGTGCGCTACGCGCACCGCGGCCGACGGGGGCTCGCCCCGCGGACCGGCCAACAGCCGGTCGGTGTGGCCTTGTACCGCGGTCAAAGGTCTCGATGCCCCGCAGTCGGGCACCGATGAGCGCGTGACGTACCGCGGCTGGCGACCGGTTAACGCTCCTGCGTGCAGAGCAGAACGACTCCTCTGCACTTCATTCAGCAGCTTCGTCCGATCACCCACGGTTCAGGCGTGTTCGACCTTAAGAGCGGCAACTTTACGACGGCAAGAGGTCTAGATTGTTTTCTTGTCAGTCGATAATGGAGCCATTAATGCCTAGGAGATCCGTAGTGAAGTGGAAGCCGGTCCGTCTCGCCATACCCCACGCCTCCGGGCGCGCGGACGGACAGCTGGTCTGCAGCTCACTCGCCCAACTGGTTGCCTCGGGCGTCGCCGACAACCGGGTCGCCCTTGTGCGCGCGACGGGACTGGCCCGTTCCACGGTCAATCATCACCTCAACGCACTCCTGCAGGCAGGGGTCATGATCGAGTGCGGACCCAAGACCGCCGAAGGACGAGGCCGGCCCGCACACCTCCTGGCATTGGCCCCACGCGCTGGAGTCATATTGGCCGTTGACGCCGGACCGCACAGCACCCGCCTGGCCGTGGCCGACCTAGGACAGAACGTTCTCGCCCACCGGCATATGCGCCTGGACCTACGTCTTGGCCCCGAACACGCACTGGACGAGATCACCAAGGCACTGTTCGCGCTGCTCGCTGATGCATGTCTTCCGGCGACCGCCGTGAAAACCATCGTCATGGGACTGCCCGGCCCCGTAGACTCCCGGACCGGCCGGCCCGTGCGGCCACCGATCATGCCGGGGTGGGACGGCTTCCCCGTCGGCGACATCATCAGCGAACGCTTCTCCTGCATGTCCCTCGTCGACAACGACGTCAACCTCATGGCACTTGGCGAAGCACGTGCACTCCCCGCGGACCAGGCTCCCCTGCTTCTGATCAAAATCGGTACAGGCATCGGCGGGGGTCTTATCTCAGCCAGCGGGGAACTGCACCGCGGAGCAGACGGAGCAGCCTGCGATCTCGGGCACATCCGAGTTCCCGGGGCCGACAACGTGGTTTGTCGCTGTGGCAACGTCGGATGTGTGGAGGCCATCGCCTCAGCTGAAGCAGTGCTTCAGCGACTGCGCGCAGATCACCCGCAACTGACCGATATCGAAGGCCTCGCCCGCATGCTCCGCGAATCACACCCGACAGCTGTCCGGCAGGTCCGCGCCGCAGCAGCGGTCCTCGGCGAAGTGGTGGCAACACTCGTGCACGTCTACAACCCCCGCCGGATCGCCCTCAGCGGACTCATCTGCGCCGCCAGCGACGATGTTCTCGCCGGCGTCCGCGGTGTGGTCTACCGGCAAGCACTCCCCCTCGCCACCCGCCACCTCACGCTTGCACAGAGCCTGCTCGGGGGCCATGCAGGTCTCGCCGGCGGGGTCGTCGCCGGCATCGAGATGGTTCTGGCACCTCCCGGCATTCCCAAACTGCTGGGCACCGTCACCGCGATGTAAAAGGGAAGCTCTTCACCGCCTCACACTACCTGCAACGCCACTACGGTGACGATTGAGACACCCCTGCCCGCCACACGCCCTGCTGGGCGCGGACCATACCTCCGATCGCGCTCCGTACGGCAGAAGCTGGGAAGGGCAGTCCTCTCCCGCAAATAGCCGACTCGCCACCGCGTCTCCGGCCCAGAAGCTGCAACCGCTGCGATCGCGCAGCTCCTTCCCCTATTCCGCGCGCCTCCCACAACCATGCAAGCCAGCCTTCTGGAGTCGGCAGAGCCTTCCAACATTGCAACAGGCCATGCCGGGCCCCACTCGACGGTCCCCCTCGCTTGCGGTTCGCTTTCGCCAGTTGGACTTCCCGCCTTCCCGAAATGCGTACCATGCTAGAGCTGGACTCCGGACAAGGGAGGTACCAATGCTCGACTCATCCTGTGGCGCGCATTATTGTCATGCCCAATGCAAACTTGTTTCGCTGCAAGAAGTAAACCGGCGCATAGTAGTAGCATCCGCTACGGAATTCCATAGGCTGATCAGGACATGGATATAGAGGATCCTTAGAAAGCTTGTCCTTGGCGAGTTTCGCCACGGCTTTCGGGTCGCTTTCATCCGGCTCGAAGAGCTGCATGAAGATGCCTTCAGAGCAGCTTGTCACCATTCTTCCGCTTGGGAATTTGCTGCACAGCTCTTCCGCATTTTCTATATTCAAACCCGAGACAAACATCGCGCCGTGGCCGATTCCATGCAGGCACGAATTCGTCTGCTCCGGGGCACATAGTTCTATCACGTCGGATTCGGGATCATTACTTTTCCGTAGCTTCTCTTCAACAATCCCATGAAGATACCCAGAGCCGCATACATCACTGCGAAACTCTGAAACCTTCTTGAAGTCGCCCGCGTATTTAGCAAGTGCCGCGTGGCCGAGCTCATGGGCTACGGGGTGGCAAAAGCGCGCAACGTCAGGAAATGCCCTTATTGTGGCATCCAATTGAGCCAGGGCCTTTTCCGGGCCGGTTTGCTTAAGGTCGGCGACCAGCTGTTTGGTAAGACTCACCCTGGTCCACATGTCAGATACAGATTCTTTTGAGGATGCACTTATTTCAGGAGATGCGGAGGCATTTGGAGTAGAAGGGGTGGCCAGGGGTACGTTGTTGGTCCAGTCCGTGGTCGCCATTACCGCGAAAGCTCCCAGGACGAACATGAATGCAACAGCAGTAATAGTTGCTAGCCGCATAATATACTCTCTCGCTCAGAAGTGCATTACAGAAAACCTGGCAAAGCTGGGCGCATGGCTTAAGTGGTTTCCTTGTCGCTAATCAGAAGGTCTTTTCCGACACGTTGAATACCGTAACGAGCTAGACCCTTCGTTGCCGGACCCTGCAGCAGCTCACCCGTAGCGGCATTGAATCGTGAATTATGGCAAGGGCAGACAAACTGTCCGTCTTGCGGAGGGTTTACACCGCACTGGGCATGCGGACAGATGGAGGAGATAGCATGGTACTGCCCCGCCTTAGGCTGTAGCACATATATGACCTCGCCGGTTTTTGGATCAGATGATTTTGCCATGCCCCCCACTGGAACTGAAGCCGCAGGAACTTTTGCTATGGCTGTCTTTTTGGAGCTTCCTCGCCAGCCTTCACTTGACGCTGCGCCGATCGGCGCTTCGGCTGTTCTCCTCGCGATGGCGCCGGCCGTCATACCTAGACTCACAAGGCTGACCGTTGCAAGGGAACGCTGGATAAGTGCGCGCCTACGTGCGAGTGTCGCGCGTCAGACTTTGTGGCAGGGCTCGTTTCTTGCGGGCTCTGCTGATCTTGAAGGAGTCTGATCGTTCATGGTGAGGCCGCCGGTGCTT
>NZ_JBEYBS010000058.1:0-8771 GCF_040632375.1 Streptomyces sp. NPDC019396
CGGCCGCGCCGGACACCGCCTCCTCCGCCAACGCATCCTGCTCAGCTGACAACCGCACCCGAGCGATCACCAGCTACGAAAATCTTGTAAGAGCCGAAAGCTTTACATACCCCGGTGCAACGGTGCTCGGCAGCGTCGAGATGGTGTGCTGACTGCCGGGCTTCCCAGTGCTCGTGGATTGCAAAAACACCGCTCGGTTCTGTGGTAATGGCGTCGATCACGAGGGTCCCTCGTCCATGCTCGTCGGACCCGCAGCTTCGCGTCCACGTGCCCTCCTGCGTGGTCGGGCCCCCGTCAGTGACTTTGATACCCACAGATACCTGAGCTTCACCTGGGAGTAGATGCAGCTCCAGAACCACAGGGGGTAGGGCGTGTTCCGTTGAGTTGGTGACCAGCTCTGAGACAACGAGTAGCGCGTCATATATTTCCTCCTCGCTCATACCCCAGTCTTCGAGTGCCGCACGGGTTTCCCTGCGCGCCATGGATGCAGCGGCGGAAGAGTGCGGGAGCTGATAGCGATGGCTGTCTGTCGCGTGCGACTCCGATGCCGGCACCAGCCGGAGGTCCGACGTTTCTCGCGGGGTGTTCATGCCTCAAGGGAAGCGCGAGACCAGGGGATCGCACATGTGGCATAGATGCCCATTTACCTCCCGGGCGGAAGTGTGTACGGCTGGCGACCCATGGCCACAGCCGGGCCGCGGGTCTGCCACCGCGGAAGCGCACAGCCCGTTCCTGCGAAGCAGCCCACGACCCAGGGATGACGGCGCAGCGGCAGTCCGGGGTGGAGGTGAAGAAGGCGCACTACGTGTTCACCGTGAAGAAGTACCAGCCGACGTTCCACGAGCTGCTGCGGACGCTGCCCTGGGAGCGGGCGACCGCGAAGTTCTACCACCGCAGCCAGGGCCACGGCCGTAGGGAACCCCGGGTCGTCCAAGTGCTCACGGTCGACGACCTGGACTTCCCGTATGCCGCCCAGTTCGCGAAGATCACCCGGCACCGCACCAGCCTGAAGACGGGGAAACGGACCCGCGAGACCGTCTACGTGATCACAGACCTCACCAGCCGACAGGCATCACCGGAGAAGATCGCCCGCCTCGTGAGATCACAGTGGGTGATCGAGAACCGGCTGCACTTCATCCGCGATGTCACCTTCCACGAGGACCGCTCCCAAGTCCGTACCGGGCACGGCCCGGAGAACATGGCCACCCTGCGCAACCTCGCGATCAACAAGCTCCGTGAGCACGGCCAACATCGCAGCCGGCCTCCGCGAGATGTCCTACGAACCCTTCACCCGCCCCCTCGCCCTCCTTGGCATTACCCCGTGACCAGCGCCTTCACCAACCCCGCAGGACTTTGAAACAGCCCTGACGTGAAGGACCGCCGCGTGGGCAATGATTCCCTATCGACCCGGGGGAAGAGCTCTGTAAAAATCAGCAACGGCAAATGCTACTGACTTCCCTAAAGGAGGACATATGGAAACGGCTCGACGTAAGCGTGCCCGACTGTCGACTTCTGTAACCCTCGCTTCCCTTCTGGCAATATCAGCATCACTCCTGCCAGGTACAGCACACGCTGAGGGCGGATTCGAGTATAAGTACCCGACCGCCGACAGAATCACCGACCTTGATTTGCTCATCAAGGACGCGTATGGAAAATGTGCAGGATCTTTCGGATCGGATGCTGTACACGTAGACTCGTCGAAAATGGGCGTGCAATACGAGAGTGCCAAGGTTCGGAGCGTTAGCCACTCCTCTGCCTCGGATAAGTCATCCACTTTTATTGATAGCGAGCTGTCCAATCCCACATCAAGGGAACTTAACATCACATCTGGTGAGGTCCAGCACACATTCACGGACACCAAGACAACAAGGACTCAGCGAGGCTTCAAGATAGGTAATGTGATTAATTCTGCCAAACTTGGTTTCATCTCAGGCATTGGGGCCTCGCCTGAGTTTAACCTCGCAACGGGGGAAGATAACACCAAGACAGAAACCCGTACCTATGTTGCACCGCGTCAAACCATTCCGGTCCCACCGAACACCATGGCCAAGGTGACGACCCTGATGACACCCACAAAAGCCGTTGCTGATATGGACATCAAGGCCAAGCTGACTGGGAGCATCTACGTTAGCTCCCCGCATGATCGCCCCGGGACAAACTGGCCGGCCTTTGGGTGGCTTTATGAAATGAGCCATATGTTGGATTGGGATTGGGATTGCTCCGATCGCGGCTATAACTTCACCTTGTCTCATCCTCAAACTCTTGAAGAAAGCGGGCAGGGGTGGGGGTGGTTTGACGGCGGATCTGCCTACTTTGACGGCGCGGTGAAGGTAGAGGCCGAAGGTGCAAAATTCGTGACCACCGTTGAATACTACACGCTCGACGGAAAGACGAAAAAGAATATACCTCCTGTCGCGCTTGACGGGGATACTCGCTGATTGCGCCATCTCCGGATTAATGCTGGCCTCCTCGCACGTTGGCAGCCGCAGATATATCTGCGGCTGCCATCTGCGCTGGCCGACCTTTCCTCTACAGGGGTCGGTGTTCTGTTTTTCAGCACATGGTTGCACGGGACGTACCGGACTCCGCAAGGAGTAGCGGTTGCAACGGCGGTATGATGCAGGGACGTACGGGGTGTTACTCGTCGATGCCACCGCGGCAGCTGTCGCCCAGAGTGGTCGGTAAAGCAGCCGGGATCGGTGGCCGGGTGTGTAGCGGTCAGCACGGCAGTGCACACCCGAGTGCCGGGCGTCAGATGCGATTACCGTGGGCGTTCCGTGCCGATCAAGAAGGGCTTGCTGACGGCCCTGAGCCTCTTCCTTCTTCGATCGCTCGCCTGAGTGACCTTCTATCACTAATGCCCAATTTGACGTAGATTTTCTGAAGATGGTTGTCGACGGTTTTTCTCGATATGCGGGCACGCTCGGCGATTTCGATACTGCTGAGGCCCGGTGCGGCGAGCAGAGCGATCTCCATCTCGCGTTTGGTGAGTGAGGACGTCATTTCTGGACTCATCAACGCGGGGGTATCCGCTCCTTGACACTGTTTTGCCAGTGAGGCCATGCGAATGTCAGCTGAGGTGGCTGGTCGTACTCTTCCCATCCTTCGCCAAGCGGAAGCAGCTGAAGCGGCAGCTTCCGCGGCAAGCAGGGTCGCTCCTGCATCCTCTAGGGAGTCACATATCTCAAGGAGTCGCTCTGGAGCGTTTTCAACCTTGGCCCGGGCGTAATCTGCGTACACCCCCATGAACCAGCCGTCTGTCGCGTCGGCTATCTCAGCCAGTCTACCGGCGTAGGAGGTATCCCCCAACCTCACGGCTTCCAGAAGTAGCCGTGATTCACTGGCGATGTTTCCCTGGTCTCGCGCTTCGATTATAGCGGTATTCAATTTGGCAAGCGCTGAAGGTAGGTCGCCGCAAGCCACCCGCACCCACACTGCGTCCAGTGCCAACTCGGGTCGGTAGATCCCCCAGGTCGGCAGCGGGGATTCTTCCCGCATAGCTTCCTCGGCGTCTTTCGTGTCGCCCAGTACGGCTGCCGCCTCCACGGCCCTACTCAACGCGATTCGGAGGGTCCCCCTCAGTGAATGGCGACGGGCCAGGGAAGCCCCTTGCTCCGCCCACCGCCTTGCGGTGAGGGGCATGCCGAGGAGCATGGCGTAGCGTGAGAGCGTCACAGCCAGCCATGCCTGGGGGCCGGGTGCTTCGTCGGCGGAGGCGTCATCCCAAGCGTATTCCGCCGTTTCGTAGGCTTCATTCAATCGCCCCGACTCCGCGAGTCCGAAAATAACCGGAACGAGATAATGGGCCGGATGTGGCACGCCGACAGGATCGTCGTAGGAAACTCGCCGACCATATGCCTCCTGGCCGAGAGCGAGTCCCTTCTCTACTTGCCCGACGGCGATCAGCGCCGTGGCCTTTGCACATAGCCCAAGGATTCCTGCTTGCTCGTCCGAATCAAGGTCCACTTGGGCGAGCATGTCGAGGGCAGATTGGTGCAGACCGAAGGATACAAGTACCGATGCTCGCGCGGCATCGAGACGCAGGCGGAGTTTCGCGGATTCTACCTGGGATTTTGTCCTGTCGATCATCTGCAAAGCGGATTCACTGTCGGTCACTCCCCAGGCAAGGATTCTCGCCTGGTTCACCACTACCTTGGTGATCTCCTCATCACAAGTGGCGCGTGCGGCCGATTTCTGGAGCACCTCCCACGCCTCGGTGATTCTTCCAAGCTCATACAGTGCCTCCCCTCGAAACAGGTGCGGTGTGCAACCGTCATCGACTCGGCAGAGAGCTTCGGACAATTCCAGCACGGTGGAGAAATCATCGACGCTTCTGGCGACCATGATTCCTTTCAGCAGCAGCTCTGGGTCTGCGGAACCTGTGGCGAGAAGATCCCACTCAGCGACTCTCATCGGATCCTCACGGCGTCGCATTCCGTGAATTCGTGTTCGCTCCGCTTGGCGAAGGAGTAGGCTCTGTCGCTGAAATGTGGGGAGAGTCTGTCGCAGAAGGTCTGCGTACACGGGATGGCTCAGGTTCAGGACTTCCCTGCGGCCTTGCCGTGTTACCACAATCACTCCCTTTTCCTCAAGCTCGCGCACTTCCTCCCTGAAATCCCGGCTCGAGAGCGGTTGGCACAGCGCGAGGAGGTTCAGTAGTTCAAAGGCCTCAGCGCTGCACCCCTCGAGACGCTTCTGCAGGATGTCTTTGAGATGACGTGTCACCGGAGGGTCGCCGACCAGCTGCCACAAGCCATGTCGATTTACCATGGCGGAGCGGGAAAGGGCTCCTGTGATGAACTCGCGAAGGAACAATGGGTTCCCTGAACTTTTCCGGTATAGAAGCTCTACCGAGCGCGGCTCTACGTCTCCCTCCAAAGCCGCTGTCAGCGCAGCATGTGTTTCGTGAAACGTAAATTCTTCGAGTTCCACGTGGAGGGAGCGGTCGTCATTCTGTAGTGCGAATGATGCTCCCTGTAGGCTTGCGTGAGCGTGAGAGGGAAGTGTCCCTACGAGAAAGACTGTTTTATCGAATAGTAGTTGAGAGATCAGTACGGCCGATGCCTCATCAAGGAGATTCATGTCGTCGACGACGAGCAAGAAACGCTTGCCCTCCGAACTGATTTTCCGGAACTCGGCTCGTGACGCTTGGAACACCTCGCTTGGACTGCTGAATTTGAGTGGTATGGGAATGAGGTGCGCCACAGCGCAAAGCGGAATTCCGGAATCGAGGCTAGGGACTGTCTGCCCCGTGGAATGTCCTGATGTCTCGGCGATTATTCTGCACTCCTCGGCGAGTCGAGACTTGCCGACACCGGTTTCACCGTGAATGATGTAGTTGTGCGTCCGCTCGTCATGTATTGACTCTCGAAACGATCTGAGTTCCCTTTCTCGGCCGATAAATGGCCAAACCCTTGTCTCGTAGTCCATGAGCAGCTCCTAATGCGCGGACCCGGCTTCAGCCACTAT
This sequence comes from Streptomyces sp. NPDC019396, assembly GCF_040632375.1. Lineage (NCBI taxonomy): Bacteria > Bacillati > Actinomycetota > Actinomycetes > Kitasatosporales > Streptomycetaceae > Streptomyces > Streptomyces sp. NPDC019396. Next base: position 5,470 of record NZ_JBEYBS010000058.1, read on the forward strand.
ACCGACGGCGAGCACCCCTTGCATCCGGAGATACTTTGAGCCTGGCGTGCATGCTGTCTCCGGGCTACTACAGGGGAGCTTCGGAGCTTGCCGTTGGCGTTGTTCGAGGAGGCTCGAGTGGATCGCGCGGGGATTGTTCACGTGCAAAATTTGATGGATCGGGGCGGGGCCAATAGTGTGCCCGTTTGGGGGCACCGCCTCAGCGGGCTCACGATGGTCCGTCGCCGCGGAAGAGCGGCCTATCGGTCAAAACTCACGGGAGTGCGGCACCCGCCCATACAACTACAACGAGGTTCACGCAAAGCAGTTACGGAATAGGAGATTTCGATAATGTGAAGCAAGTAATGCTCTACCTCGAGTTTATCTATACACATGCACTTCATTCGACTCCACTTCCCTTCCTTGTTTGTTCGCATTGACGCCGCTGCTTGCGGCGATGAATTAAGATCTGCTCACACCAGAAAAACGCAAATGGCCGCCAAGATAAGATCAGCGATGTCGCGACCTTAAACCAGAACTATCATTTAGCACTCCAGCAGCGGATTGAGGCTGATCCTTTGGAGTGGACACCCTGACAATGGATCTTGATGGTCCAGGGAGGGATGCGAGCGCCAGGGCGTTGCCATCCTGGCCGATCTCGCCTACCAGGGCGGCGGCCCCTGGCTGACCACGGGCATCAAACGCAGACCCCTGCAGGAACTCACCCCCACTGAGAAGACTCGTACTGAGGTTTTCAGGGTGGGGTCGGTGGGGTGATAGCCAGGCCGGTGGCGGTGAGGCAGCCGTCGATCAGGTGGTGTCGGAGCTGGATCCTGCGTAACTCTCGGCGGAGGACGAGGTCGAGGTCGTCGGAGGTGTCGAAGGCGGTGTTGGCCATCGCCCTGCGGACGAGTGACCAGACGGCCTCGACGGGATTGAGGTCAGGCGCATATGGCGGAAGCCGGACGGTGGTGAGCCAGTCGTGTTCGGCCTCGTACCGTTTCAGCCCGGCGGCGAGGTGGGTGTTGAGGTTGTCCCAGACCACCACGATCGGGCCGTCGAGCTGGATATGCGCGCGGACCAGGAGGTCGCGGTAGTCCTGCCAGGAGAAGCTCTTGCGTGCACCCTTGAGACGAAGATGGGCACGGGGCCGGTGGATGAGGCGGCTCCTCTCGCCTGGTTTGTAGCAGCACAGGGCGGCAACCGAGGTCCGGCGGCGGGACCTGCCACGGACACGGATGACGGGGGTCTGCCCGCGCCGGCCCCAGGTGCGGCCACGGGGCGGCGTCATCGAGAATCCGGCCTCGTCCTCGAAGACGATCCAGGCCCCGCGGGCCGCCGCGAGCCTTTTACCCGGGGCCACACCTCCTTCTTCCACAGCTCCACCGCATGTTCGTCCCGCTCGAGGGCTCTGCGGGCGGGTGCCTGCCAGGACCAGCCGTGCCGCTTCAGCAGCCTCCACACCGTCGCCACCGACAACGTCAGGCGCAGACGCCGGCGGATCACCGTCTGGACACGGGCCAGGGTCCACCGCTCGTCATCGAAGCCGTGCGCGGCCGGTCCCTTGCCGAGTTCTTCCTCGAGCACGGCGAACTGGCCGGCGGTGACGGTTGGGGAGTTCGCCGGACCCGCCGAGCGCAGGGCCTCCATGCCGCCCTCGCGCCAGGCACGGCGCCAGCGCTCCACCGATCGGACACTCACCCGCAGGTCCTTCGCGATCACCGTGGTCTTCTCGCCCGCCGCGAACCTCTGCCCGGCCTGAAGCCGGATCCCCTCACGAAACGCCCGACGCTCAGCGGTCAGGCCCCCCGCCCTCTGGATACCTCACCTCACCGGCATACCGCAGGGATCATGAACCGTCACCACCCGACGACAACCCGAAAACCTCAGTAACCGCGCCTTGGCCGCTGCACGGGCACCCGTCGAACGCGTTGTTGCCCGCCTGAAGTCCTGGCAGATCTTCCGCAGATCCCGAGGCAGTCCAAACCGCATGACGTCAATCGCCAAGGCTGTTCTCACCCTGGAGCTGCAACGCTGAAGAAGGTCAATGATCGGAGTTACGCCGAATTTCTTACAACCCCCACGATAAAAAAGAACCCTCAAACAGGAGCACCGCGGTCAGTGTGACGATGCCGAACACAGTGGAGAACAAGGTGGTGGAGGCGAGCCGAGCCGGATTCATCTTGTACGTGAACGCGAAGATCACGGGGAACACCCCACATGGCAGCGCCATGAGTAGGAGTGTCTCGTCCGCGGAGGAAGTCCGCGCTCCCAGTACGTACAGTAGGCCCACAGTCAGCAGCGGTTGGAAGAGGTTTTTGATGCCGATGCCTGTGAATACGACACGGTCGATTACCTGCTTGTTCTCGGCCAAGATGAGGCCGGTGAGGAACAGTGCAGAACCGCCAGCGGCGACTCCGATGACCTGAAGGGACAGGACGGCGAAGTGCGGAAGCGGAACAGGCACGACCAAGGTGTAGCAAAGGCCGAGGAGGGGCGCCCAGACCACAGGCTTGCTGAGGGCGGCGCGAATGGCTTGCCGGGCTCGCGGGGTCGTTCCGTCGCGACTACTCCTTGCCAAGTCGCGCTCGACCAAGGCCAGACTCAGAGGAATAACGGTAACCACCGCTACGAGCAAGCTGAGGGCGACGCCGAGTTGTCCGATGGGGCCGTACAGGTTGTTGGCCAGGGGCAGTCCGATGGGGGCGTACGCGCCCACGCTCACTGCCATGGTCACGAATGAACTCTCGGCGACTGTGAGGTGGAAGGCAACCCGAAAAAGCGCGTAGGCGAGGGCGTAGGTGACGAGCACGACGATCAAAAATACCAAGAGTTGCTGATGCCGTGTGATGATCGCGGCTCGTGAGTTGGCCAAAAACGCCGCCGCGAGTGCGGCGGGGATAGCGAACGACATGGTGAACTTGTTGAGACCCATTACTTGCTGATGGTCGAACAGGGCACGCTTTCCGGCGCCATAGCCGAGCCCCAGGGCGAAGAAGATCGGCACCAGGGCATTAACGATCAGCATGAGGGGGGATTTGTCTCTGTACTCACCCGTCCGACCCTATACCTATGCGGGAAGTGCCCAGATGATTGACCACGAGGCGGTTTGACGTGGCGCAGCCTGGCCACCCTGACGATTCCCACCGACGCCGGTGGTTTCCAACAACTGCTGGCGGCCTATTCATGGGGGTTTTGGTCTGGCTGCCCGTGATCATGTAGACGGCTCTGCTCGGTAGCGTGACGGTTGCGAAGACGTCAGGAAGCTACCAGGGCAGGGCCGTTGAGCTGGGACGTTACGACAGGGCTGGAGACGGATCAAC
>NZ_JBEYBS010000059.1:0-8634 GCF_040632375.1 Streptomyces sp. NPDC019396
TTGCCAGCCTCGTTTCCGACCGCAACATCACCATGTGAAAGACGCCGTGATCAAGGCAAACACGCCCCACCCGCTATCACGCACCAACTCGTTAGGTCGAGCGGCGCCAGTCATTGAGCCTTTTCCAACCTGCTTCTGGGGTGCCGCAGTTGGGCTGACAACGTGGTGAAGCCCCTGGTAGATGGGTTTTCGACCAAGAGAACCGGCTCCTACCAGAGGCTTCACATGCTTGTCTACCCGTCGGGTGTCGACGTGTCCAGTTCCGCCCTCTGTTTCCTCGCGCAGCAGTTGCGGCGCCACCGCCGCGCGATCGGCTCCCGGTGGCGCCTTACCGTCGGCCGCCAGGCCCTGCTCGCCCTGGCCCATCTGCGGATGGGACACACCTATGCCCAGCTCGCTGCCGGGTTCGGCATCGGCACCGCGACGGCCTACCGCTACGTCACCGAGGCGGTCGGGCTCCTGGCCGCCCTCGTCCCGAGTCTGGACGACGCGGTGCGGGCCGCGTCGACGAAGGCGTATCTGATCCTGGACGGCACTCTCCTGCCGATCGACCGCGTCGCCGCGGACCGGCCGTTCTACTCCGGCAAGCACAAGAAGCACGGGATGAACGTGCAGGTCATCGCCGATCCTTTCGGCCGGCTGCTGTGGGCCTCACCGGCCCTGCCCGGTGCCGTCCACGACATTCGCGCGGCCCGCGAGCACGGCATCGTCGATGCTCTCGCCGAGGCCGGCATCCGGCTGGGCCGACAAGGGCTACCGAGGCTGCCGGCGGCACGGTCCGCATCCCGTGCTGGGGACGCTGGGAGACCCTCTCCGCAGGCCAGAAGGCGGTCAACCGGTCCCACGCGAAGATCCGGGCCCTGGTCGAGCAGGCCGTCGCCACCCTCAAGTCCTGGCGACTTCTCCGCAGACTGCGGTGCTCGACCACCCGCATCACCAGCCTCGTCCAAGCTGTCCTCACTCTTCATCTGACCAGCTCAAAGTAAGGTTGGAAAAGGCTCATTGCCGAGCACGACGGTCGCGCCGCGAGTTCGGTCGACGTCTAGCGCACCAACCCAGGGATCTGATCACCGACCGATTCACCGCAACGTAGGCTGGTTTCACAACTAAAACCGCGATCCTTGCTCCAGGAGTTACGCAAAAGTGGTTTAGCCTCAACCATCAAGATTACAGCTGCGAACAAGTAACAATTGCTCATTTACAGTGCCCGGCACGAGGTATAGCTTCCCGCCCATGGACTATTGTGCGACCTGCCAGCGGTACACGAATGGCGCTCTATGCTGCCAAGGCTGTGGAACACCCGCTGACTTGCTCGAGGCACGAGAGCCTCTCGCCGCGTCTACCCAGGCCCCTGCCCTCCGTCCACAACACGACTCGGTATCCCCTGAGCAGTGCATCCCTGCCTCAACTACCGTTGAGCCCAGCCGAAGAAGACATGCACGTCCACACCATGGCCGCCAGCGAATTCATCTGTTTTGCTGTGTCGTGACAGGTATCGGCATCCTATTGATGGGTTGGCGCATATCGGATCGCGAGGCAACCAATCTGGCTGTAGGTAATGCCCAACTGCGCACTGACGCTGGTCAACCTACTGTGCAGCCAACGGCCACCGACACTTCTTCCACGGAGAGCGCAACTCCATGGACCGACCCTACCGTTGGCAGTGACGGCACGGCGCCCATTCGAACTCATGTGCAATCTGAGGAATCAAGCATAGCCAAACCAAGAAAGTCAGCACCGAAAGAGGGTGGTGATGAAAGAGCGCCTACAACCACTCACCAAGCCACCGGCGAGCCGACGCAATCGTCGATTGATGAACTTGTCAGTAGGCCTAGCTCCATGGCATCAGACGAGACGCGTTGCGGCATTACGGCTCGGTCTCGCTCAATTATGAAGGTTTCAACGAAAGGTACCGCTAGAATTAGAGTGACGCAATCCACTAACTTCACCACATCTTGCCATGGGTATGATTGAAGCCTGCGATCGCCGCGCTGTACCACACAATCCACAATGCCTATTCCGGTATGCCAGAAGCCCAAAAGTCGGGGGCATGGCTATCCTCGGGGAGTAACGGTCGCACGTCTCCTGCGCGATGGCAGCGTACGGGCTCAGTCTATGAACACGTCTGGTTCACGCAACCAGCGAAGCATATTTGGCACGACTCCAGCAAGTTCAGGGAATCGATTGCGCACCCATACGTCAATCCCGCGCAGTCTTCATCGAGTCAACGGCAACATCACCTCAAGCCCCCGCACTTCCGGACATGAAGAACGCGTGAGCAAGACCCGACCCCCGAAAGCCAAGGTCCGGAGCATTAGTCGATAACGCCGCACAGCGGCCGATGTGACTGCCCACGATGCACTCGGATGGTAGACACAAGCTCCAGTGGTCAGTCCAGATCACGAATTAGGATCCCGGATCCGGACGCCAGACTCCTCGGAAGACGCCTGTCCTACCCAGTAGCCAGCGCGGACTTCCACCGATCCTGCCTGATTCGGTCCGACTCCGTTTTGAAAGCCCCGTGACGCCGGCAGACCCCCGCACATCCGTTGCTGTAGGTGCTCAGGGCGCGGCTAGCGAGGAGCCGCATGAGGGTCCCTCAACTACTCATCTGGTGGCCTCGGACCGATGGGGCAACGTCGTGTCCTACATCCTGACCATTGAGCAGACTGGTGGCTCTGCCATTACCGTGCCCGGTCGCGGGTTCCTGCTCAATAACGAGTTGTCCGACTTCTCCTTCGCGCCCATCACCAAGGGGCTTCCTGCCGCATGACCGCTGAGCATTGATTACTCACGCTCGCGATTGACGACGTTACGTAGGCTTTAGTCACGTCCGGGTCCAGCACTGCCGTTGGCAGGCTCCACACTCGCATCTCCCTCTAGCATCTGGAAGACTTCATGCCGTTCCGTATGAGATCGATACGCACAAAAATTGCGGCGCTCCTGGTAGTTCCCATAGTTGCCCTCGCGGGGTTGTGGACGTACACCACGCTGTCGACTACGAGAACGGCGGTGGACCTCACAAGGTCGGAAAATGGATACCGCAACTTCGGTCGGGTGGTGGCGGACCTTGAAAGCGCGCTCCAGAGAGAGCGCCACTCTGCAGTTCAGCTCCTTGCATCTACTTCGACAAAAGGCTTGAGTCCACGGTTTGCGCACAATCAAGCGGCCACTGAACTAATAGCATCACGACTTCGAGGTTCCGGCAATAGCCCTCAATTGTCTGATCTGAACGAGGCGCAGCGTATTAAATTCTCAAAAGTAATGAATACGCTCGACAGCTTGCCGGATCTCCGGCGACAGGTTGCCACCGGTGAAATCAGCTGGCTTACGGCGGTGGAGCGCTATGGAGAGGCTGTAAGGCCAGGGTACGAGTTCCGTAGGGCACTTTCCGTAGATAAGCTAGATGAAGCGTACGTCGGAATTTCTTTGGCTCATGAATTCTACTCCCAAGCGGATGCGATCCTCGCCGGCCTGGGCGAGTCGGGCAAGGCCAAGGAAGCACAAACTCATGCTCTTTATGAGGCTCTAGGATCTCGCAACTTCGTGTTCGACGTTTACATTCAGGAGCTGCCTCGAGAAGATCGGGAGATTTACGATAAAGTATTGGCAAGCACAAAGTGGAAGATTGCCCGCGATTTCGAAACTCGCTTCCAGAGTGAACGACACGCCGTCAACACCCTTGACTCTTTCGACTTTCGCGGTTGGAACACGTCTACCAATGCAGTGCTAGTAGACCTAAAGAATATCGACGCGCTTCTGGGCAAGAAATCGGCTTCTCGCACTACCGAGCTTGCAAATCAAAACATCACACGGGCAGCTATTGCGGGTGGAGTCAGTTTGGCAGCAGTCATTGCCACCGCCTTCGTCTCCGTGCGAACCGGTCGATCACTCACACGTGAGCTTCTTGCGCTACGCAATTCCGCCCAAAGCATCGCCAGCAACCGATTGCCGGCGGTCATTCGCATGCTCCGTCGCGGCGAAGCTGTAGACGTTGCAGCCGAGGTCACTCCATTCTCCTCCGATCTCAAGGAAATCAAGCAGGTAGGACGGGCAATGAGCGCCGTGCAGCGCAGTGCCATCGAAGCTGCCGTTGACCAGGCTCAACTCCGTCGTGGAATTTCAGCCGTATTCGTCAATCTCGCTCGACGCAGCCAAGTACTGCTACACCGCCAGCTCACGCTGCTCGACGCCATGGAAAGCCGAACCGTTGACCCTACTCGGCTGGAAGAGCTCTTCCGCTTGGATCACCTTACGACTCGTATGCGTCGTCACGCCGAAGGCTTGATCATTCTTTCAGGAGGGTCCCCCGGCCGAGTGTGGCGCCGCCCCATTCCTCTCGTTGACGTTGTACGAGCAGCCATCAGCGAAGTGGAGGATTACCAACGGGTGAGGTTGAATGCGTTCCTGCCGCAGCAGGCCCACGAAATGGTCGGTCATGCAGTGGCAGACCTCACCCACCTGGTGGCAGAGCTGATAGAAAATGCAATTCTCTATTCACCTCCTCACACGCAAGTCGAAGTCAGCGGCGAAGCCGTCTTCAACGGTTTCACACTGGAGGTAGTCGACAGGGGGATGGGTATGCATTCCGCGACCCTGGCTGACGTCAACCGACGCCTCTCAATCGAACAGGAATTCGACCTTGCTGACACCGACAGGCTAGGCCTCTTCGTTGTGAGCCGTCTCGCTCACCGGCACGGGATTCGAGTAACTCTCCGAGTTTCTCCGTACGGAGGAACCAGCGCCGTGATCCTGATTCCCCCAGGACTGCTCGCCACGAGGACCAGCCCAGAAGAAGGGCCGCCGAGTGATACCGATTTCAATACAGCACTCGTGGTCAGCCACTCTGCTGATTCAGTCCGCATCGCGGAAGACCCACATCCGTGCGTACCGGATGCTACGGATGTACTCGAAGAACAGTCCCTGTACCGAAATAGCGCTCTCGTAGATTCGTCGGCTCTACATACAGCACGCAGTGAATCCCTAGTGCGCGGCCCAGCAGTAGACCCTGTGCATCGAAGCAGCCATGATATGCCCGAAGAACTAACGCCTAGCCCTACCGCTACGAACAGCTCCTTGGCCGCGAACGAGCTCCCACGGAGAGTGCCGCAGGCCAACCTTGTTCCGCAACTTCGTGAGTCGCTGCCGAAGAATTCGAGCACCCCCAGAAACCGCGCACACAGCCGCACAGCGGAAGACCACCGCGCATCCTTCGCGGCTTTCCAGAACGCGTCATCTGACCATCGGGCCAACTCCCCTACAACCACATCTGAGCTCTCAACAGCGCCAGGCACGCAAGGTTGCGCACCTTTCTTGCCAACCACTGGCGCCGCTCAGAACCCACCCCCATCCCACGAATCCGCGGATGCTATCAGCACCGTTCCTTACCCAGAAACGCATGCCGCGGCAGCAGAGAGGCACAATCAATGACGCAGATAGGCCGAGCATCATTTCCCGACAATTGGCTGCTCAGCGATCTAGTCGCCAGGGTTGCTGATATTGACCATGTCGTCCTACTGAGCAGCGATGGCCTTGCCACAGGTGCTTCCAGTGGTCTCAGCCGTGAGGACACCGAACATCTGGCTGCCGTCGCCTCAGGCTTTCACAGTCTCGCGCGTGGGGCGGGGCGTCACTTCGGCGCCGGCGCCGTCCGTCAGACCATGGTCGAGCTCGACGAGGCATTCCTGTTTATCACAGCTGCTGGCGACGGCAGTTGTCTGGCGGTCATTGCGGGTGTGGAAGCCGATGTTGGCCTCGTCGTCTACGAAATGATGCTCCTTGTGAAGAAGTTCAGTGAGCATCTGTCAGTACGCCCTCGATCCGGCACTCCCGCAGGCACTGGGGAATGAGACAGTTATGGCTGGGTCCGCGGAGCAGAGACAACCGCCAAAGCCGAACACCGATCAAACCTGCCCAGACAGCTTCGAAGCCCGTCCGTGGGAGCTGCGTTGGTACGACCACGACGCGGGGCGGATCGTACGCCCTTACACGGTGACGTCCGGTCGGACGCGTCCGACCGGGGAACAAGCCTTCGACTTGATAGCTGTAGTCACTGCTGTACGGCCCGCACCCGACAGCGTGTTCCTTGCCCCAGAGCAGGCTGCCATAGTCGAGATGTGTGCCCACTGCGCCCTCACCGTTGCCGACATCGGCTCCGCCACTGAACTCCCTCTAGGCGTCGTGCGCGTTCTCCTGGGGGACCTCGAACACGCGGGATTTGTCCATGTGGAGAGGCCCGACGCGCGAGGCGCCATAGCCGATAAGAATCTGTTGAGAGAAGTGATCAATGGCCTACACGTCCTCTGATAGTAAGCGCAAAGGAAGCCCTTCTCCCATTACGCTGAAAATCGTCATAGCAGGTGGATTCGGCGTAGGAAAGACGACACTGGTGGGAACAGTTAGCCAAATACGTCCGCTGCGCACTGAGGAGAATTTGAGTGAAATCGGCCGCCCTCTCGACGACATTGCAGGAATTGAAAGGAAAAGTACCACCACGGTCGCGATGGACTTCGGGAGGATCGACATCCGCGCCGGGCTCGCCCTCTACCTATTTGGCGTGCCGGGTCAGCACCGTTTTTGGTTTCTCTGGGATGAGTTGGCCACCGGAGCGCTCGGTGCGGTAGTTCTGGCTGACACCAGACGTCTGGAGGACTGCTTTCCGTCAATAGACTTTTTCGAACGAAGAAATATGCCCTTCGTGATCGGCGTCAATTGCTTCGACGGAAGCCACCGCTACCCCATCGAAAGTATACGCGCAGCACTCGCCCTGAGCGGCGAGGTGCCTATAATTATGGGTGATGCCCGTAGCCGTTCAGAATGCAGAAATCTCCTTATTACGCTGGCCGAGCACGCTCTTACCTTTAACTCCATAGTCCTTTGAACCGAGAATGCGACGTGACGTAAACGCTGTCACCTAGATTGATGCGGGTGCGGAAATGATTATCGCTGTCGAGATTTTCCAGAACTTCCAGAGGATTGCGGCTTCGGACACGGATGTGTGGCCCAGCGCACGAGGATGGTCCAATTCGTGCGCACGAACGCCCTGGATCTTTCCGGCCAGCGCGCACTCACCGCCCAGCCCCGGGACATTCACACGACGTTCACTAGTGGAGTCGTCTGTAGACGATAAGGCTGTTGACTGTGTTGCTAATGCCATGCGTGTCCGGCGCGTTTGCAAAAGAGTCAGCAGAGCTTGCCAAATCATGGCATTGGGTGCTCAATAAGTTCATCGTGATGTTACTCGATCGCGGGGGGATTTCGCCAGCTTGAGTTTCATCCGGATTGTCGAGGCTCGAGTTCAATTGCGAGTTAGAGTGAGCGCCTTCGATGATAGGGACCTTTCAACAAATCCCTTGAATCCCCTTGAAGAGACCTCCCATCGTGACTGCACTGTTACGCGTAAGTGCCCCGGACGTGAGCCTTCCTGGACCTTCCAGGTAGTGACCACTGTACCCTCGGTCCCGCTCTACGAGTACTCCTGCAGACGGTTCATTCACATCTATTATGCAGTCCTTGTCTATTTTGGTCGATCCGTGAAGCGTCCAGCGCAGGACGGTACCGGCTCCATTACCTCCCTCGTGAACCTCGTACTCCATGATCCCGCGCATCAACCGGCCCCGAATGCCCTTATAGTCGGCTAGAGCAATGAAAACCGTGTCCTGCTCTGCATTAAGCTCACGATGCGTGGTAGAAATTATGTTCGGCCTAATTGTTTCCTCTCACAAGGCTGGGGAATTCCCGAGGTTTCATCGAGCAGCTTCCAAAGAACAGTGTTGGGCGCAACGGTAGCTAGTTCACTCCTCGGATACATGAGTTTCAAATGCTTATATGACGAGTAGATCATGCGAATCATGGTGCCCTAGAGATGAAGCCACCAGCCTGCATCAGGAACGCAAAATTGATCGAGACTCGCTGTAGTGGGCAGTTGACCCGAGTTGTCGCCGATATTGTTGAACCGGAACGCTGCGATGTCCCGGCTGGTTCAACCGTCGGTCGCAAGAAGTTCTGTGAACTTCTCTGACGGTGTCAGATAACTGAGTGAGCCTTTTCCAACCTGTCGTGCGAGTTGGGCGTAGGGCTGGTGAACGGGTGGATGGGTTTTCGACCAAGAATTCCGTCTCCACCAGGGGCTTCGTGTGCTTGTCTACCCGTCGGGCATCGACGTGTCCAGCTCTGTCCGGCGCTGCCTTGCTGCGCGCCTGCGCGCACATCGCCGGGCCCTTGGCACCCGGTGGCGGCGCCTGAGCGCAGGCCGACAGGCCCTGCTCACCCTCGCCCACCTCCGCAACGGGCATCCGTATGCGCAGCTCGCGGCCGGTTTCGGGGTCGGAACGGCCACTGCATTCCGGTACATCGCCGAGGCGGTCGAGGTTCTCTCGGCCCTGGCTCCGACCCTGGCCGAGGCGGTCAGGGTGGCCTCGATGAAGGCGTTCGTGCTGCTGGACGGGACGCTGCTGCCGATCGACCGGATCGCCGCAGACCGGCCCTTCTACTCGGGCAAACACAAGAAGCACGGGATGAACGTGCAGGTCATCGCCGACCCCTTCGGCCGGCTGCTGTGGGCCTCACCCGCTCTTCCCGGGGCCGTACACGATGTCCGCGCAGCCCGCGAGCACGGCATCATCGACGCGCTCA
>NZ_JBEYBS010000060.1:0-7881 GCF_040632375.1 Streptomyces sp. NPDC019396
TTCAGCAATCACCTCAGCTGTCAGGCCCGTGATCCGGCGGTGGCTGATGATCGCTGCACGAGTCGTGTTCCCCACCACCCGACCATGATCAACCACCTGCGGCTCGACGCCTCACCGCCTACCATGCACGAGCTCGTTAGCCGACGGGGCTCAACCGGTACCGCAAGCGACAGGTTGCCCGGCTCTTTGAGGTGGTTGGGATCGCTCTGGGACTGACGATTCGGGGGTGCAAGGTGGCTCGGCCGAAGCCGTGGGAAGTGGATGATGCGATGTGGGCCGTGATCGAGCCGCTGCTCCTGAAGGTAGAACGGCGGTCCTGGCATCTGGGTCGCAAGCGGCATCCGGATCGGCTGGTGTACCAGGGCATCCTGTTCGTGCTACACACCGGGATCGCCTGGGAGTACCTGCCGCAGGAGCTCGGCTTCGGCTCGGGCATGACGTCGAGCGCACCTTCGCCTGGCTGCACCAGTTCAAACGGCTCCGCGCCCGCTACGAGGTACGAGCCGATTTCCACCTCGCCTGCACCATCATCTGCTTGAGAAGACTCCGAACCTCATACTGAAATGATCAGTTATGTCGGGCCACTGCTCAGCCTCCCAGGCGGCGATTTTCGACTCATCGCGCTTGGTGGCCTTGCGGGATGGGTGCACGCATCGAGGCGATGCGGTGCAGCAGCAGGTCCGCGCCAGACCGGCATCCAGCACCGCCTGCAGCTTGCTCGATCGAGCTTGCAGTGGCGTCCTCGGGGCCCTTGAACGCCGGGGCTTGGCGACCGCCTGAAACCAACCCGGCCGCAAGCGGTTCGCTGACATCCGGGTCACCCTGAACCGCCTCCCGGTCACTGGCGTCGGCTTCGGTCAGGTCCGGCTTCGAGCCGGACTGGCTCACGCTGAGCCCGTTCCTCGGCCGTCAGTCCACCGCCATCTGGATACCTCATCCCCGGCGTGGCGCGTCCAGGACAGCTGTCATGGCTCAACGTAACCCGCACCGTTAAGGATCTCTAGCGCACCTTCGCTTGGCTCCACACGCTCGTCGCCTCCGCGCCGGGTGGGAACGTCGCGAGGGGCATCCACGACGACTTCCAGACCTCCTCATCACCCCGTTTCGCCGCACGTTGAAAGTATAGGTATCTCTCACTCAGGTGTGATGCGGGTCCAATCGGTTCTCATAGGGAGGGAAGCCTCTTGTTCCTTGCAAGCGACCACGTCGCCCCCCCCTAGTCTCATCCGACGGGTAACCGTCCGTCCGGTAGGCAAAGGAGGGAGCGCCGTCCAACAGTCCGACCCCTACAACGGATTGTCCCTATCCAACCGCAACTCGATTGCGCAACGACTGATCTCGCTATGACTACCATACAGCTACCTGACCCTGACACTGTTGCGCGTCTGGCCAATAGATTTCCAACCCTCCTGCGTAAACAGGACTCTCCTCTTCCTTGTACCACCCGCCCCACTCTCTTCGACGCAGATAGCGGCACCGTAGGTGGGGGGCGAGCGATTGTGCCGGCCCGTGCTCTTTGTCAGCAGTGCCCACTGATCGTCGCCTGCGCCGCATATGCCTGTCACAAACGTGAGCGAGGTATCTGGGGCGGCACAACCAGTCATGAAAGGGGGCTTGCAGGCTATCCGCCCAAGCCGCACCACGAACTTAATGACTCAAGGCGTCGGAGGCGACGGGCAAATTAGAGGTGAGAACCACATACGCCATTCGCAAATCCTTCTGTACTCGTCGACTTTGCATAGGCTGTCATTCCGGATGCTGAGGGTAGGGATATATCGGAGATGGGGAGTGCTGCGGCTGGAGTTTTGCTGGCAGGGCGGTATCGTTTGGTGGAGGGCATCGGTCGTGGGGGAATGGGCCGTGTGTGGCGTGCGCAGGATGAGGTTTTGCATAGGGCTGTTGCTGTCAAGGAGTTGACTGCGGGTCTGTATGTGTCTGAGGTTGATCGTTCGGTGCTGCATGCGCGCACACAGAAGGAGGCGCGTGCTGCTGCCCGGATTGCTCATCCGAACGTGGTCACGGTGTATGACGTGTTTGAGTGCGACGATCGGCCGTGGATCGTGATGCAATATGTTGACGGCTCGTCTTTGGCTGAGGCTGTCAAGGAGTCCGGTTGCTTCACGTCGGCGGAGGTTGCCGGTTTTGGGCTGCATGTGCTGCGTGCCCTGCGCGCTGCTCATGCGGCTGGGGTTCTGCATCGTGATGTCAAACCTGGCAACGTGCTTCTCGCTTCCGACGGGCGGGTCCTTCTCACCGACTTTGGTATCGCTGTGATCGAGGGTGACGCGACCCTTACCAGGACTGGGGAGCTGGTGGGTTCTCTCGAGTATTTGGCTCCCGAGCGGGTTCGTGGTGGGGAGCCTGGTCCCGCTTCCGACCTGTGGTCTTTGGGTGTCACGCTCTACACGGCGGTGGAGGGGAGTTCGCCGTTTGTCCGGAGTTCGCCTCTGTCCACGATGACGGCTGTGGTGACCGAGGAGCCGCCGGAGGCTCGGCATGCGGGGCCGTTGGGTCCTGTGATCGCCGCGTTGTTGCGCAAGGAGCCCGAGAAGAGGCCGTCGGCGGATGAGGTCGAGCGGATGCTGCTGGCAGCGAGCCAGGGCCGGCATGACAAAGCAGCACAGTCATCTGCGTCGACGCAGAAGCAGCGCGCAAAGACCGGAGTGCTGACCCAGCCCGCGCCTTCCCTGGCATCCGAGACGACCGATCGGAAGCGATCCAGCCGCTGGCGCCGGGCGCTAGCCGCGGCGGCCCTCGCAGCCATCATCGGCGGGGGTGTCGGCCTTCTGGCCCTCCGCTTCGGAACAGCGATCGTCCCCGACGACGGCGCCCCTTGGGCCTCAGCGTCGTCCACCGGCTCAGCCACCGCGGCAAAGTCCCGGGCCGAAGAGACGTGGAAGCGGATTCATGACCCTGAAGGCTTCAGCATGCTCCTGCCTGAGGGCTGGAACCGGCAACTGAACGGTGAGCATATCGACTATACGCCCGACGACGGTCGCCACCTCATCCGGATCAGCATCGACCCGACCCCTGACTTCGAGAATCCATTTCTGCACATGATCGACATCGAGGAGACCGTCAGGAAACGGCTACCGAAGTACCGGCGTTTGCGGCTTGCCCCGAACATCTACCGCGACCAGGAGAATTCCGTCCTGTGGGAGTTCACCTGGACTGAAACTCAGAGCGGGAGTGAACGACGTTCCATCGACCAGGTCTACTTTTCAGAAAACGGCACCGAGTACGCGCTCTACATGTCCAGCCCGGCTGGCGAGTGGCCGACAACTCTGCGGCGGTTCGACAAGATTCTGCAGAGTTTCCAGCCTCTGACTCCGTGACCCTGACACTTACCGCCGACGGGGTAAACGCATCTTTCCTACGGAAGAACCGCCCTAGTACTGCAACGGTGTTTGCCGTGACGGTTGGGCGGGTCGGTTCGTTTGGCCCGTCAAGACTGGGGAAATTGCTGGTGCCGGTCGTGGGCCGGTGAACTGAAGACCTTGCACGAGCGGTTCGTGCACCGCTTCTCCAGCTCGGAGCCGCGGGAGTCGGCTCTTGCCTATATGCGGGGGCTGATTGCTCCGCTGGAGCGGAAGAACGGCTGGACGCTCGCCGAGGAAGTAGGACATGCGGGTCCGGACCCACCGGCTGCTGAACCGGATCGACTGGGACTCGGACGAGGTCCTGGACGATGTGCGGGACTAACGTCATCGAGCACCTGGGCGATGCGGATGTGGTGCTGATTGTAAACGACACCGGGTTCTTGAAGAAGGGTGTCCGCTCCGCCAGGGTTCAGCGCCAGTACTCCGGCACCGCCGGACGGACGGAGACTTCCCAGATCGGCAGTCTTCCGCGCCTATACCGGCGGCCGGCGCCGCATATTGAGCTTGTTCAGCGTTGAGTCTCCAGGGTGAGGATGGCTTTGGTGATTGTTGTGAGCCTGGTGGGGTGGCAGTGGGCTTTGCGGAGGAAGCGCCAGGTCTTGATCTGCGCGATGGCTCTCTCGACGGGCCATCGGAGCCGGGAGTGGGCCCGGTTGACGCACTTCTGCTTGAGCGTGAGGTCATTGCCGGGCCTGCGGCGATGCGGAACGGCGACGATGTCGCCGACGCCCTGGTAGCCCCGGGCCGCGATGACAGGGATGCTGAGCCGGATGCAGGGGGCGATGATCCGATGCCGGCGGGCCGCGGTGAGATCGTGGGTCCGGCCCGGCAGAACGTGTGAGATCCACACCAGTGTTCCGTCCGGGGCAGTCACCACCTGCGGGCTCGCCCCGTGCCGACGGTGCTTGCCCGAGTAGTCCGCCCGCCCGTCGCCGGTCCGGTCACACTCGGCGAGCGTCCCGTCCAACAGGACATACCGGGTGTCGGCCGGTCTCAGGGCCGCCGTGCAGGTCATCGCCCGACCCGACGGCACGCCGCTGTGGTTCTCCCGCGCAACACCGGGCCGCACCCACCGACCTGACCGCAGGCCACGCCCACGGCATCGTCCAGGCCCGCCTCACCGACAGATCCTCGTCCTCGCGGACCGCGCCTACCAGGGCGCCGGCGCCACTGTCCGAACCCCGTACACGAATCACCGCGAACAACCCGAGCACTACCAGCAGTTTAACCGCGACCACGCTCGCCTGAGACCTCCAGGAGAACGGGCCTTCGCGCAGCTGAAGCCCTGGCGGCTACTACGGCGAGCCAGATGCTCCACCCGCAGAATCGGCACCGCCGTCCAAGCCATCCACATATAGCTGACCTGCGACTATTCAGGATGAAAGAAGATCAGTCAATTCTCACTTCCGAACTCCTTTGGCCGCACCCGGTGCATCCGAACCAACAGTTTGGCGAGCCCTCACAAACGGCTCGGGAGCGAACCCGCTCCACGTACCCAGCCCAGCCCAGCCAGTCAGCGCCCGTAGAGCGACACGGCCCAAGCATCTGTACGCGACAACCTTACGGACATCGACTGCTTCAACTTGTACCATATGTGCTCTCTGTGCCATCTCCGGAACGTGAGCAGGTGTGCGTGAAACCCGAAACAAGCCCTTGGCCTTTCACTGGGCGCCAAGAAGAGATGAACTGCTTCCTGCGGGTGTTGGGAGATGCAACCCTCCAAGGATTCCTAATCACGGGCCCGGATGGCTCGGGAAAGTCGAGGCTCGCAAGCGAGTGTCTGCAAGCTGCGAAAAGGCTCGGCCACCCTACGGCGCGGTCTGCAGGGAGCTCAGAAAGCGACTTTCCGCTCGCCGCACTGTCCCATATCCTTCCACATGATTTTGATCGAGCGAACCCACTGGAGTCGTTCCGGAAAAAGGCCGGCTCGGCGGGTCACCACTCAAGCGAACTAGTGCTTTTGGTAGATAATACGGAGTTGCTGGACGAGGCATCTCTGACAGTCCTCGGTCATCTAATTGAGGCGCGCTTCGCCTTCGTTATCTTTGTGATGGATGGCGGTAAGAGTTCTCGCAATGAAGTATCTCACCTCATCTATCGTGACTCTATTTACCAGCTAGAGCTGCAATATATCGATCTCGAAACTGTAGAGGCGACCCTGTCTGCCGCGCTTGAAGGCCTCGTCGGCCCTCGCACCGCAGAATATTTCTTCAATGCCTGTGGCGGGAACTTCCTATACCTGCGCGAGCTTCTGATCGGGTCCTTGCGGTCTGGAAATATCGAATTTAATGGGGTAATGTGGGAAATCACGGGAACGCAAGGCCCCACGCCCCGTCTCGTGGAGCTGGTTGAACGCAGACTCAAAGATCTTCCTCCAGATTCGTGGTGCATTCTGGAAACTCTGGCGCTTTGCGGGCAGACTAGTTTGACAGACCTCTCGGGTTCCATCAAACACCTCGAGTCGGCTGGACTCGTAAGCGTAATCAGGCATGGGCGTCGAAATGCTGCGGAGCTCACGCATCCTGTATACGCCGAGGTGATCCGCAGTCACATGACCCCGTCTTCAAGAAGCGCGGTTCTCCTGGCAGAGGCAGAGCGAATTCGTGAATCGGGAGCGCGACGGGCTGCCGACTTCCGTTATATTGCCAAATGGGAGCTAGATGCGCGAGGAGTCGCTGATTCATATACGCTCATGCAAGGATCAAAAGCTGCTCGCAGAGTATACGGATACAGTGAGGTAAAAGCGCTCGCGGAGGCGGCGTGCCGTATCGACGGCAGCTTCATGCCCCGCCTCTTGCTGGGAGAAGCTCTGTATGAGCTGGGGGAAATCCAGCGATCTTTGAGCGTTTTGCGTGAAGCTACTACGCGTGCTAGTAACGAAACAGAGAGAATCTACGCCGTGCTTGCTCTGGAGCGTGCTCTCTGCTGGGGGAAAGCCGATGTTGAAGCGGCTCTGGAACTTAACGATGAAGCAAGCGAAAGGGCTCATGCTCCGGAAAGTAGAGACATCCTTAGTGCCACACGCGGTATTATTTTGGCCGCTATTGGCAAAATCCCTGAAGCGATGAATTTGCTAAGTGGACTAGAGCGCCTTCCCAACGCTCGCATTAGAGCACTAGGTCAGCCTACATTGGCGCTTTGCCTAACCCTCTTGGGCAGATCTGACGAGGGGCTTATTCTCGCTCGAAAGGCTCACGGCGAACGCCTTGAGTTGATCGAAGCCACCGTGCTGCCTCACCCCTCTCAGAACGTCGGCCCCGTCGCTTGCGCGCTTCAAGAGTCAGGGCACCTCACTCAGGCCTATATGCTGCTACTCAAAGGCTGGGATGACGCCGTCGACGATGAGGACCCGGAGTGCCTGACCATGCTGGCCTCCAGTCTGTCCCGGGCTGCGCTTTTGGAAGGAAGAGCCCGCACGGCACGGCGGTGGGCATCACAAGCAGTAGCTCTGGCAAAACGACATAACTTCATGGGGCCGCTGTATCCCGCCTGGATTCGTCTCGCAGAGGCTGCCGCGTTGATGCAGGACAAAGAAGCTGCCAAACAGGCTTTGCTGGCTGCGGAAGGAATGAAGGCTTGGGGAACGTTCGCGCCAGAGCTTTGCCTCGGGCAGGTGTGGTTGTCCGCGGTATCAGGCGATCTCGCTGACGCCCGCAACAAACTTATTGAAAGTATTTCATATGCTAGAACTATCGGTCACCATTGCAGCGAAGCCCGACTCCTTACGGATCTGTGTAGAGTCGGTGGGCAAAAGCAGGCTGCCGACAGGCTCGAGCGAATGGCGCAAGATTCCTCAAATCAGCTCACCAAGATCCGATCAAGGTTTGCTACAGCGATGCACAGGAGCAGCCCAGAGGATCTTATGAACTCTGCTAATGAGTGCAAAGCGGCGGGAGCCTTTATTCTGGCCGCCGAGGCTGCCTCCAGCGCAGCAGGTATTTGGCGCCATAAAGGAGACTCGAGGCGAGCAACGGCATCCCTTCGCATGATGAATCAGATGAAAAGGCAGTGCGAAGACGTATGGACTCCGGGGATTTTCTTCTCTACAGAAGAAGTTCCGCTCACCACCCGAGAACTCGAAATTGCTCTCATGGTCGCCGAAGGTCACACAAATGCAGAGGTCGCCGAAAAGCTGGTTCTTTCGAAACGTACTGTAGATAATCATCTTCTCAGTGTCTTTAGAAAACTTGGGATTGAGACACGACGAGACCTGAAGGAGGCTCTGTCCAAATAGCCCGAATCGGTTCAGTCAATTCGACTTGGTCCTTGTCCAACCATTTGTGGGGCTGCTCCCGCGCCGGAGGGCATCTCTGCGCGGCCTTGTACGCCGCACCGTCATCCGTACCGCGCCTGGTTCTGCGGTGTCCGCGGTAATCGGTGCCGTTGTGGTTCCGCTGACTTGGCTAACAGTGAGCTTGTTCAGTGTGGCCACTGATCGGGTGATGGCGGGGTGGCGTGACGGGTGAGGCCCTCGAGTGGTTGAGCGGGATGTCTGACGTCC
>NZ_JBEYBS010000061.1:0-7398 GCF_040632375.1 Streptomyces sp. NPDC019396
GGAACGACGCGACGACATCCACGAAGCCTTCCTCGGACTCGCCACCTGCCTCATCACCCACCGACACGTCCAACGCCTTTGTTAGGAGTTCTAAGCGCCACCACCACCACCGCAACCACCACCACCGCAACCACCGCCACCGCAGCTCACTCCACTACCGCAGGTGCTGCTCGAATTCGAGGCGTCACAACCGCTCTCGCTGGCCCACCAGCCGGCTGCGCCGCCCCCAGCCGCCGGGACCGGTTCGCTGTCGTCGGTAGAGGTGGTAGAACCTCGGTGCCTCCGGACAGCGGTGACGAGGATGCTCACCAGTACAACGATTGCTATCACCAAGACCACAATCACTGAGATGTCCATAGATTTACCTCTCACGCACGAAAAGATTCCACTTCCGAGTGACGACGAGACGCCAGTTCCAATCTGATTCAGAAATAGAATCCGATCCACTCTCGAAGTGAAACATGCCTATGTTCGTTGCTCCATAGTCACATGTCGATCTCTTCTGAAGGAAATTGACGAACTGTTGGCGCAATTATAATCTCGAGCTAGACATTCACATCAATAGAAAAGCGAATGAACAAGTCTACTCTGCGAGTGCCGCCGATACTTCATATGTCGATAATGTCAACACAGCTCCCCGCCGGGGATAACCAACCCGCGCCTTACGGGCTCAATTCCGGCGTACGCCACATGAAGGTGTGCATTGCCAATCGTGATTGTGGCTCCATTGTCTCAAAATTTCATGAGCAATGCATACTTAGAGTTGTCGATCCGAGTGATCGGGGCCGGTGGTTGTGCTGGGTCAGATTGGCAACTGATACTGCCACTAACACACAGATGGTTCAGGGATCGATGTCTCGCGTCGCTAAGTGAGCTTTCGCAGGCGGGCTGGGTGCCAGGCGACCGCCTGCCCTCCAACTTCCTCGTGGCGAGCCGTTTCCAGGCGTGCTCGCACCCCCCTGTCGATATCCAGTAGAACGTTTGGATCAACTGCTCGCCCTGGCGGAGACGCCAGAAGCCACCCTGCGCTGCCTCGGCGGTGGAACTGGCATCGCTCCTCTCAAGGCTCTGGTCGAAAATTTCCGAATGTGGCGGACGGCATACAGTCCAACTTTTCTACGTAGACCGATCCCGCACGGAGCTCTACGACATTGATGCGTTGCTGCGGCTTGATAAATATCGCCTTGTGGTTCACATTTCAGCTGACGTAGGATGGGATGTATATCTATAACCCTCACGTGCCGAATTTAATTGCGACTACGACTCAAGCCCGCTCAAATTGGTTCGCCGCGTTCGACGGATTCTCCTAAATAGGAGATTTCCATCGAGTCGGATCATGCCGACCCGATCGAGAACTCGCACGCCCTGGGCCTAAAGAGCAGCGGATCAAGCGAAAGTCGGCGAGGAGGCTGAACCGGAAGCGAACTAAGGAGAAGTTTGAGTGGTCACGTCTTTCTGAGTTTACGCAAAGCTCGCATGTACTGGGCTCGGGACGCGCTCGGAGACTCGGCGGCAGTCACTGCCAAATAGCGCCGCTATGGAGCCGCGGGTCGATGCCTGCCGACGAGGGTGATCCCGTAGACGATGCGGTGCGACTTTGGTCGCTGCGTCTCGCGACGAAAGGTAGTGTCGTTTCCGGAGCATGCTTGTCTACCGTGTCCGCGTAACGGGGGGTGCAGAGGAATGAACCGAGTACAGAGGGCGGGTCAGGCAATGAGCACGGCATTGCGTTTGACGTTTCGCCGACTCGTCGATCTCGGCACGAACCTCGTTGACCCAAGCATGTGGCCTCCCAGGCGCATCGTGGGTGAATCGTTCCTCTGTGTGCTGCTGGCACTGCTTGCAGCAGGTGTCGAGGTTCTGAAAGACAGCAGCACGATACGAGTTGTCGCCGTGGCAGTCGCTGCTGGACTGTTGTCGGTTCTACGCAGGGTGGTGCCGGGGACGGTGCTGACGGTGACCGTCGTCGGCTCCGTCGAGCAGTTCGCCTTTGCTCCGCTGATCTTCGTCGCTTCTTGGTCAGCCGGTCGGCGGATCACGCGGATTGGCAGGGCGATCAGCACGTTCGCACTCGCCTGCGTCCTCACTGTGGGCCTGTCCGTCATTTGGGAACTGCCGTACGTCTCACTGCCGAGCCTGGTCTTCTATGGCCTGTCGTCGATGGTGGCAATCTTCGTGCCCGGCCTCGCGGCTCGCTACTGGTCGCAGCGGCGGGAACTTGCGGAGACCTTCCGGGAGTATCACACGCAGCTGCTGCGCCAACGCGAAATGGTCGCCGAGCGGGCCCGGATACGCGAGCGGCAACGCATCGCCCAGGACATGCATGACAGTCTTGGCCATCAGCTTGCCCTCATCTCAGTCCACATTGGCGCGCTCGAGGTGGACCGAGACCTAACCGCACGGCAGCGGAGGGTTGTGACTGTGCTGCGTGAGGCGTCCGTGGCCGCCATGCACGAGCTTCGCGAGGTAGTGGGATTGATGCAGGACGGCATCGAGGCCCTTGGCTCCGGAAATGCTCTTGCACCTACCACTGGAGCGAGCCAGAACCAGGGCTTCGAAGCCATCGCCCAGGGGAATATCAAAGCGCCACTGCGCGGGGTGGCTGGTGTCGAGGGTTTGGCGGTTTCGTCCCGGGGCGTCGGTGCTTCCGTGGAGCTGCAACGCTCGGGCGAAGTACGCCGGCTCGCCCCCTCCACCGATCACGCGGTATACCGCATGGTCCAGGAGGGCCTGACCAACATTCATAAGCATGCGCCGGGAGCGGCAATCACCATCGAGCTGCGGTACGAGCGAGACGCACTAGTCGTGGAGGTCTCCAACGGCGCTGCATCCGCCGGACCGAACGTCAAGGGGAGGGTGGTCAGCGGTGGTCAAGGGCTAACTGGGCTCCGGGAGCGCGCCCGGCTCATCGGAGGCGCGGTGCATGCGGGCCCTACGGTGGACGGTGGCTTCAAGCTGGAGGGTGTGTTCCCGTACCTCCCACCTGAGCAAGGTGACTCGATCGATTCCAGCACTTCCGAGCAGACTCTCGTCGGCCTAACGAGCGATCTGCGACAGTGGACAGGGGTGGGTTCTTTCAACAGGGATGATTTCGATATTGATCAGAGCGCTGTGCCTAAGGAGTTGCTCAACGCAGTGAACGGGAGCAAGCGGAAGAAGGTCATAGTCATCGGCTGCGGTGTGGCGGCCTTTGTCGCTCTAGGGCTAGTGGCTGCAGTTGTGTTGGGGGTGATTTATCTTGCGGGTGAGGGGGAGAAGTCCATGATCGAGCCGAAACAATTCAACGCACTGACGGTGGGGCAACCGGAGGCGGAACTTCGTAAGCAATTGCCCAATGGGGACTCCTTCCTGGCCGAGGGCCTTCGCAAGGGTGCACCGCCGGAGCCCCCAGGCGCGAAATGCCTCACCCTCGGATCCACTGAGCAGGACGGTAAGGCTGACACAATAACTGCCTACCGTTTCTGCTTCAAGGACGGGAAGCTGATCGAGAAGAAGTCCTATGAGGTCAAGTCGTAGGGCCTGATTCCGTTAGTGTTGCCGGAGTTGCTCGCTATGGCCATCCAGACCGAGTGGGAGAAATAGGGCGTCGACACTGCTATGCCCGCTTGAGACGTGCAATCTTCCCTTAGTAGAGTCCCTGTCCGGAGCGGGCAGAGTGGTGAACGTCTTGACGTTCTGCAAGTCCGGGATGCCTGCACTCGGCTGGCATTACCCTGCAGCCTCATGGACAGAAGCCATTTCGGCGCTCGGTACGCCAAGCTGACGGGCACTGAGGTTTTCGAGTGTGGACTCTGAGCGGGTGACAACGTAGAAGTTGCGTCCTTCTGGCGCGAGAGGCCTACCGAAAGAACGGCGCCGTCCAGCGCCGCACCGAACATCAACACCTGCCGCTTGACCACTGTTGGTGTTTGGTGGTGAGAGCTCGCTCCGATGTTGGCCAGAACGGCGCCCACACCGACTGGACGGTGACGGGTGCACGGGCGCCGACGCCAGCGATCTATCCTTAGGTGTCGAAGCCAGGGAACCAAGCAAACGTCCGTCCGACGCCCACGCAACTGCCACCATAAATACGAGGACCGCGCGCCGCTCTATTCGGAGGTTTCAGCGGACCCGGTTCGCCGCAGGCATTGCAGCCCTCCACTCGAGCATCCCCACAAGCTTCCGCTCCACTGGAGCGCCCTCATCTAACGCAGCGGACAGGGCTCCCTTGGCGTTGAGGGAGGTGTTCGGCGTCTCAACTCACTCGCCTAGGCGCTCCGTTGGTTTTCCAATCCGTACCTGCATACCGACATGCATGCCCACCGGCCGCTGCCGCAGGACAGCGACCTGGCCCGCTGTGCTCGCCAGGGCTACAGGACGCCACATTTAACTGGCAGCAGATCTCCAACCAGCTCCGCTCTCTGTTGCGCAGCACTACCCGTCCGCGCTGGCCGTATTCGCGTCGTGGAAAGATGGTCTGTGCCGCCGGAAAGAACAACGAACTCCTCAAGGCGGCACCCGAAGCGATCGCCCTGATCGTTCCGAGCCTGGCCGGATCGCTGGCCGCTGCCCTTGACCCGCGCAAATTGCTGGCCGCTCGGATAGAGGGACTCCTGGACACGCACCCTATTTCGAAGGTCCTGACATCGATGCCGGAAGCCGGCGTCTGGTCCGGAGCACGCATCGCATCCTGATCGAGGTCGGCGACGGCAGCATCCTCCCAACCGCCGGCCACCTCGCCGCCTACGCCGGGCTCGCCCCGGCGACTAGCAGCTCGAGTGCCTTGATCCGCGGCGAATAGCCCTCCCGGAGAGGAAAAAGCAACTCAAATGGCTTTTTCCTCTCCGTCTTCGTCTTCCTGGGTAGCCCGGCATCGCGGGCTACCTGCGACAAGAAAATCGTCCAGGGCAAGCCACACCCAAGACCTACTCTGCCTCGCCAGACGCCGGGCCGACGTGCTGTTCGCGATGCCCTTGCGACGGCACCTTCTACGAACTGCAGCCGTCGGGCGCAGTCACCTGACCGGCGGTCTGCGGAGAGAACGACTGGATCGGCCTCGACATCGAAACCGAGCACCGGACGACCACATCAGCATCGGCTTGCCCAGCCACCGTCCGACCTCACGGAGGAAGCCGCAGAACACATCAAGTCGGTCCTGGCCCTGCAACTCCCGCAGGCCGATGTCGAAGTCGATTTCATCGGCGGCATGAAAAGGGACGATCGCCAACACATCGGCAGTCGGACAGACCCGCAGGTCCGGGTTACTCGGCATCCGCCGGGCGGGACAGCACGACCTACGCCCGAGGCACCGTCTCTCCCTCTGAGTACTGGCACTTCCAACCCTTCTCCGCGACAAGATCGAGGGCAGCCTGCTAGTCCTCCACCGAAGCATCCGGGACACGCACGTGCGGCAACGACCCCATCAAATCCGGATCGAAGAAGCACACGCGTCATCCCACAGCAAGTCGGCTGGCCATGCTGCCCGGCTTACCGGCCCAACGCACTCCGTTTCCCTTGACCAAAGACATAGGGGCGCCCCCGGCGCTGTTTGCGTCCTGGGGACAGCCCGGTCAGTCGTCGCGCTCCGTCGTCGACCTCGGCCCGGCTGACCCACAGACGTGTCGGCGAGGGTGCGGACTATTCTTTCGCATGCTCTCCACGATGAAATCGCCCGGGGCAGAATCCCTGATCTGGGAGGTTCGTCAAAGGGGTAGAACCCACAGGTCATGCGAGGATCCGACGCACGGTGGCGGCTAGAGCTATGCCCAGCGAAGCATTGTTCTCCTCGGTGAAGTGAACTCCGTCGATGCCATCGGTTGACACGAAACTTCCAGCATCAGTGTAGAAGACCCGCAGAAATTCAGCCATCATCTGGTAGTGATGTGCAAGCTTTACCGTCTTTTTGCGACCATCTTTGAATAGTTCCGCGAACCAACTATGTCTCATTTCCCCCAGAGGGGGAGGTGCCACCACGAGAACAGCAGGAGGGCGATACATGGTGCCAACCACTCCTGCACAGACAGCAACTTGCCCCACAAGTCTCGCCATTCCGAGCGCTATATCAAGGGGCATTCTTTGAAAGTGAAACTTAGTATCATTCGTCCCAAGCATGATCACAACCAGATCGAGCGGCAGATGGGTCGCCAGAGCAGTCGGAAAGTAGGCTGCTCCGTTTAGTCGCGAATCATAGGGGTCATTGAGATCGGTGGTACGTCCGCTAAGGCCTTCCTCAATTACCTCGTACTTCTCCCCCAGCTCGATTGCCATGACACCGGTCCATCGGCGCTCCCATGAATAGCGATACGCGGGCTGCGCGGGATCGACCGGCACCCAGCCCCACGTGAGTGAGTCGCCATAACAAAGAACTCGCTTTGCGTCGCTCACAGTCCTTTTCACCTTCTCATTTTTCTACA
Organism: Streptomyces sp. NPDC019396; assembly: GCF_040632375.1. NCBI lineage: Bacteria > Bacillati > Actinomycetota > Actinomycetes > Kitasatosporales > Streptomycetaceae > Streptomyces > Streptomyces sp. NPDC019396. The sequence goes on from NZ_JBEYBS010000061.1 coordinate 6,393, forward strand.
CAGAAACCACGGACCACACAATTGGAAAGTACTGGGCGTGCCGCGCCCCACATAAAAGCACTGGCACCCAAAGTGGGCCCGCCCGTACACTTTAGGAACACCGGGTGCGGTACCCGATGCGTGGCTCTAGTTCGCGCTCGCACCCTATTCAGCATTACCGAACAAGACGAGAAACCCCATCCTTCTTCCTCCAAGCAGGACCGAGCACATGGAGGTCCGTCCGCGCGGAGTGCGAAGCTGAGAAGATCAGTACAGCAGCGATTCTCTACCGGTGGATCCCGCTCCTCGATCAGCAGTGCGCTGCGCTCACTTCGAAGTAGACTCAAGAATGGTTCGGGACGCCCCACCATCAGGGAACCGGCCCTCGCACCGTGGCACCTGGCTCCACTATGCACTTCGCACTGTGGTTGACGCGGATGACCGTTACTCCTGGCCATCTAGGTTTCCTGCCACGTTCTCCGGTCCAAGCTGACCGCACGCGCGAAGCCGGGTACCCGAGTCGCCGAGCGAAACGAGTACTCCCATCCGTCGAAATTCGCACGAGTCGAGGAGATTCACATTAGTCCAGATCGGATGGAGATTCTTCCGGCATTTCATACAATCCCTCTATAACCCTGATTGCACGCTCTTCTTGAATAGAGTAGCTCTTTTCTATAATGTCAAGAAAGGCGCTTGAGTCGAAGGAGTCCAACCCAGACGTGACTTCGCTTCGTTCATCCTCTAGAGACATTTATTGGATCACTCTCCTCCAGACCCAAATACCTTATGCAACGGCAGCAAGGTGTCACTTAAAGAGCCCATGCGATTAGACTCGCTCTTCGACCCGAGTTTGGCATGGGTGGTTAATACCTAAAGCGGTGTCCCGCAACCGCCGACCATGGGGAGATGATCTTGGTGTGGCTAGTGTGGTCACTGAGCCCTTTCCATCCTCAGTCTGAGCTGGCCAGATGCAGGGTGAGGATGGCTTGGACGAGGCTGGTGACGCGGGTGGTCGAGCAGCGGAGTT
>NZ_JBEYBS010000062.1:0-6688 GCF_040632375.1 Streptomyces sp. NPDC019396
GGCCCTCGACCACCTCGAAGCCCTCGTCCGCAACCGGCTCAAACGCCTCCAGTACCGGCTCGACACCCTCGACGGCTTCATAACCGGCACCGGCCTGACCCTCGATCATCCACTCTCACCTTGACGCGCCGAAGTCAGTAACGGAGGCGGACCGAAGCCGACGGGGCAGTCGACCGCTCGATCTGTGTGAAGCGATCCGCTGTGACGCGGCGGAGCGCCGCTCCTGCCGGGCCGGTGTGCGTTCCCGCCGTAGCCTCTTCCCATGACAAGCCTTTACCTCGCGGACGGCCGGACACTGGAATACCTGGTGGCCGGTCCCACAGACGGGACGCCCCTGGTTCTGCATAACGGCACGCCGTCCGCGGCCATGGTCTATGGACAGACGGTCGCGACTGCCGCGCGGCACGGCTTGCGGGTCGTGGTCCACAGTCGGCCCGGATACGCTGGTTCGTCGCCGAAGCCCGGTCGTACGGTCGCCGCAGTGGCGTCCGATGTCGCCGCCATCCTGGACGAGCTTGATGCCGACAGGTTTCTGACCGTTGGCTGGTCCGGCGGCGGGCCGCACGCCCTCGCCTGCGCCGCGCTGATGCCCGGCCGATGCCTGGCAGCAGCTACTGTGGCCGGTGTTGCTCCCTACGGCGCCGAGGGCCTTGACTGGATGGGCGGCATGGGGGCGGAGAACATCAAGGAGTTCGGCGCGGCCGCCGCTGGCCAGGAGCCTCTGGCCGCCGTCCTGAATACCCAGGCCTCCAGTCTGGCCGAGGTGCAAGCTCACCAGATTGTGGCCGCGATGAGCGATCTGGTGTCCGATGTAGACCGAAAGGTGCTTACCGACGAGTTCGCCGATTACATGGCGGCGATGTTCCGGGAGGCTGTGTCCAGCGGCATCGCCGGCTGGCGCGACGACGACTTGGCCTTCGTCGCTCACTGGGGATTCGGCCTTGACACCATCGAGACCCCGGTCTCGGTCTGGCAGGGTGCCGAGGATCAGATGGTGCCCTATGCCCACGGCCGCTGGCTAGCGAGTCGGTTGACTGGTTCCACCGTCCACCTAGAGTCGAACGAGGGTCACTTCTCGCTCGTACTCAATGCGTTCGACGACATCGTCACCGAGCTCACCAGGCACCTAGTCTGAGCGGGCTTCTGTTTACCACTCAGCACCTGCGGGTCCTGGTCGCGCTCATGGAGATCCGCGGCGAGATGCCGTGGGAGGACGGCCAAGTCCACGAATGGGATCCGGACCGTCCAGGCTGCCCCTACCGGATGCTGTCCGCCTACCTCGACGAGTTCCTCTCCGCCGCCCGCAACGGCGACTACGGCACAGAGATCATGGACCTCGCGGAGCTCGTGTCGGTCAAGGGCCGCAAGTACGCGGTCGGCGAAGAAGGTCGGCGACATGTTCAAGGCCCTCGGCATCCCTCCTGAGCACATCCCCGACCCGCTTCCCCGCTCCTTCTCCCCGGCCGAGGCAGGACGGATCGAGCGCGTGATGCGCGGCGAGCCCGAGCCGCCGGCCGACTCCAACACCGGCGGCGCGGGCTGGATCGTCGAAGGCACGCAGCCGGACGTCCTACGCACGCTGTTCATGGACTTCAAGGCTGGCATCGACGGCTACTTCCCCGACACCGTCGCCACCCTGACCGACCACGAAATCCGCGAGCTCGAAGCCCGCAACCTGTGGTTCGACTGGACCGAGCCTCCCCGGCCCGGCGAGTTCGGACCCGAGCCCGACGACGAGGACCACGAGGCCCCGACGAAGGGCGGCAATCGCCGCGGCGGCGGGAAGTCCGCCGCGCGCCGCGACGCGGTCACCTCTCCCCGCCAGGCACTGGAGGCCATCAAGAACCTCTCCGGCGTCTGACACCCACCCCGCACCCAACACCGCAGGGCCCGGCCGCACCGGCCGGGCCCTGCTCACATCTGGAACGACACGCCGCAAGTGGCCACATCGATCTCCGCCGCCGTCCTGCTCGGCATCGTCGTCTTCGTCCTCATACAGGGCGGGTTCGTACGCCTCGGACCCGCCTTGGCCTGCGCCGCGTTTGGCTCCATCCTCGCCCCCACCGGCGCCGCGCCCATCATCACCCCCGCGATCAACGCCATCAACGACTGGATCTCCAGCATCTGACCCCGCTCCGGCTGCTGGCGTCGAAGGCCGCCACCCGCCCCGCGTCGTCGAAGCCACCAGGAGTCCCGATGCCCCGGACCCACCCCGCCACAGACCAAACGGCCACAACCACCCAAGCGCCCGAGCCCCCGGCGAAACTGACCCTCGAGGAACGCCTGACGCTCATCAACACGGAGATGACCGCACGCCTGGACGAAGCAGCCGTCGCCTACGAGGTCAGCACCGCCCACATCGACACCAGCCCCATCGTCCTGGCCGACGTCGTCACTGGCCCTATCGACACCGGGCCCGCCCCGCTACCGGAGCTGTACCCGACGCCAGTGGCGGCCCTTCTTCAGCGCGCCCAACACGCCTGCTCACCGGCGGCTGGTGCTCCGGTGCGCTGGTCGACGAGGACGGTGCCCGCTGCATGCTGGGGGCGATCCGGGTCGAGGCCCGCGGCGACAGTGGCCTGGAAGCCAACGCGGCCGCCGTGCTCCTGGACGCGATCCGCCGCGAGTTCGGTGACGTCGGCTCCGTGCCGACCTTCAACGACGCGCACGGCTCCGGCCACATCCCGCTCCTCATGGTCGAGCACGCCGGCGGCTTGGCCGACGCCCGGGGCCTCTGACCCCCTGCTTCGCACCCGAACCCCTCGTGGCCGGGTGCGGGCCAGGCCGTCCGGCCTGCGCTCGGAGCGCATTTGAGCACGGGCGCAAGGAACCCGATTCAGGGATATGCATACACTCGAAATGCATACTCGACCGACGCGCAAGCGGCCGGGAGAGCGGTGGCCAGGTCGCCAAACTCAGCCCGCCGTCCCCTGGCCTCCCAACGCTCCAACCGGAGCAGGGGGTCGGAAGCATCGTCCCTCACGACCGCGAGGAGCAGCACCATGACCCCCCACCGATCCGACGACATCGACAAGGCCCGCGAGCACCTTCAAAAGGAGCTCGCCGAAGCCAAGCCAAGAGGGACCGGATTTTCGAAGAACTCGACAAGGCCCGCGAAGCCGCCGAAGCCGAGTTCTGGAAGACCGTCGACAGGAAACTCACCGACGCCTACCACGGCGCCCGAACCGACGCCGTGAAGACCCTCGGCTTCACCCGCGACCACATCCTCAAGAAGACCAAGCAGTACCACTGACCCACCATCCCGGGGCCGGCCGTCAGGTCGCCATCCACTCAGTCGGCCGCGCCCCGGTCCCGCGCCACCCCCCTGGCATGCCTCGGCCGACCGCACGCTCCAGCCCCAGCCGATGCTTGGACTCGGACTCTCGCCAGCCCTCGCCCTGACGCGAGTGATCATGGCCTCCGAGTTCCGCCTCTGAAACGACCGTCAGGGTAGGCCCGAAGCGCCACAGGCGGAACTCGGGCCACCGAAGCCGCCGCCGTTGTGCCTCGCTGTACGCCGACCTCACCACCCGAAACCACTGCCCGAGAGGACCCAACAGCTGATGTCCATATGGCCTTCGATCGTTGCCGTACTCGGTACCCTGGCTGGTGCCCTGACGGCCGGACTCCTCCAGCACCGTTCGGCACGTACTGCACGCGCCGAGCGGCGCACCGACATCCACCGCCAGGACCAGCTCGGGGCCGTCACCGACTTTGCGGCCGCCCTGGGCGCGCACCGCTCGGCGATGTTCCATCGGGAGCGTCTGGCCCTGACAGAGGCTGGCACCGAGCACCAGCTGGAGGCTCAGACAGGTCCCACGACACCCGGGCGGCTATCACCGCGCCCCATATCCGCCTGCAGGTTCTGGTCCCCGAGCTGGCGGGCCCCGCCCAGCAGGCCGCAGATGCCACGTACGCGCTGCGCAAGGCCACCGGCCGCACCGAGCTGGATGCCCAGCGGCATGCCGCCAAGGAAGCGTCCGCAGCCTTCGTCGCCGCGGCCGCCACGCTGCTGAGCCCCAGCAACCGCTGACTGAGGCGAACCACTGCCGACACCCGGCCGCCGTCCTGTGGTGCGCCTACAGCACTCGTGTGCTCCTTGGCGGGGGTTCCCATCTTGGCGTCGGTGAGCAAGGACAGCCCCACCACGCTTCTGTCAATCAGGTTAATCGCCGCAGGTCAGCGCTGGGCAGACGACTGGATTCGCTGTCCAAGGACAGGTGACCAACAAACGTTGCTGGCTCCCCGGCGATAAACCAGCTGCCCGTCCCGCCTCGGCCCGTGCTGCGCCATCGCCGCGGACCGAGGCGGACGCTAGCGAGCACCTGCCGGCCCGGATCGGGAGCGGACAAGGTCTGGATCACCTGCTACCAGCCTGCTACCTTGTCGGTATGAGCAGTGACAGGAAGCAGACCCAGCTCCGCCTGGCACCCGACGTGCTTGCCGCTGGCAAGGACGCCGCCGCCGCCCGCGGCCTGGACTTCAACCGTTACGTGGAGCGCCTCATCACCGAGGACACCACCGGCGCCCGAGCCGCGGGAATGTCGGCAGCCCAGCGCCTTATCGACACCCACGGCGCCTTCCTCGATGGCCTGGAAGCAGAGCTCGATGCCCAGCATGGACCCGCGCCCCAGAGTCGGGGCGCCGCTGCGTGAGTTTCTCCCTGCACGTCGATCTGTCTTGGATCCTGGAAGTCGCTGAACGCGCCGGTCACCGTGACCCCGCACCCGATGATCTCGGGGTGCCGATCTCCGCCGTCGAGCGGCACCGCGCGGAGTTGCTCGAACAGCCCGTGTACGGCGGCCCGTACGCTCGGGCCGCCGCGCTCGTGCACACGCTTGGCCGCTGCCGGTGGCTCGAACGCTCCAACCTGGCCGTCGCCTGCGCGGCTGCGGTCATGTACCTCAACGCCAGCGGAATCCCCGCCGATCCAACCCGCGAGCAGCTCACAGCACTGGCGCATGAGTTGTACGACTCACGGTGCACCGCCGCCCGCATCGCCGAGCAACTGCGCACCTGGCGGTCGTGAGCGGACGGTCCTGCCCTCGACGCATGGGTGCATGGGTCTGGCGTCGCCGGTGGGCGAGCCGGTCCCCGGGCCCATCAGTGATCGCTACCCGCCGAGCTACCAAATGGGGCACGGGGCGGGACCGGGAGACTCTGGGATGACAAATGTGACTGAGTTGGCCCCATCGGCCATGTAGAGCGCTCAGCTCGCGAGGCTCTGCCCAGGAAAGCGTCCAGCGACGCATCCGTATCCGAAAGGTGGATCTTTGCGGAGACTTCGGCCTGGGAGGGCGTACATGGGCTGACCTGCGACGGCTCGGGGCCAGGTGGACCGAGCGTCCTGACGTCGGCGGCCCCCTATCAGGACTTGCTCCGCACCCGCCGGCGCCGGCCTGGCGGCCGTCCAGACCGGCGGACGGGGCACGTCACTCAGGGACGCCGAGCGGCGGGTGCTCGAGCACGCGGGGCTTGTATTCGACCAGCTGGATGCGGCCGTCGAAGGTGCGGTGCTCGATCATCTCGAGGGCAACATCCGGATAGCCGTCGTAGATGCGTTCTTCGCCTGTAGCCCCGGTGATCACCGGGAACATCACGACCCGGAAGCGGTCGACGAGTCCGGCTCGTAGCAGGGACCGGCACAGGCTGAGGCTGCCGATTGTGCTGAGGAGCGCCGAGCCACTCGACTTCATGGCGCGGACCGCCTCGACGGCGTCGTCGCGGACGAGCGTGGAGTTGGCCCACGTCAGTGGCTCCTCGAGTGAGGAGGAGAACACCACCTTGGACGCTTGCGTGAGCTCGTCGACGGACGCCTCTTCTTCGGGCCTGAACTCGTCTTGGCCATTCGGGACGTCGCCTGCGGCGAAGCCCGACATAAGGCAGTAGGTGTTCGCTCCCATCAGGTAGGTGGCCTTGGGCTGCTCACCGAGCCATGCGAGGTACTCCGGGCCCTCGAGGCCCCAGAACCCGGGCCATCCCTCTCCCGATGCGTGGCCGTCGAGCGAGGTGATGAAGTCGACGAGAAGCTCCGACATGGCGGTGTCCCTTCCTGGGGTGTCACGAGCTTGGACTGGCCGGGAGTCACAACCTCATCGGCCGCGCGGTGCAGTAACGAGAAAACCCGTGACGCTGCAGCCGATCAGATCGGCGGAGCGCCACCGGCGAACGGCCCGGGCCAACCGTCACGCTCAGCCGGGCCAGCAAGGAGCGCGAGGGGCTGACCGATGTGTTCTACCCGCGGTAGAATCGACGGGAGCAAGCCGACGAGTATCAAGACCAGCGAGGAAGTGCGCGACAGGCTGCGCGTCCTCGCCGACGAGCGCGGCACCACCATCACGGAGCTGCTGGAGGAGCTCGCTACTCGCGAGCTTACGCCGTGACCTCCTGCTCGGTGTACGGCCGCAGTCGTTCCGCGGCCAGCGCCCACGACGCCCGCCCAGCTCCGCCGGACTCGTGGCGCAGCAGCGCCTGCCCGTCCCGCCGGATCACCGTCACGGCCGCAATCGCCGGATGCCGCTCGGCGATCTCGACGGCATCGGCCAGCGCGCGGAAGCACTGGTCGTGCCCGGGCCGGGAGGTGAAGCGGGCATACGAGTTGGTGCGTGATAGCGGGTGGGGCGTGTTTGCCCTGATCACGGCGTCTTTCACATGGTGATGTTGCGGTCGGAAACGAGGCTGGCAATGG
>NZ_JBEYBS010000063.1:0-6153 GCF_040632375.1 Streptomyces sp. NPDC019396
CACGACTCGATCTGCTCCACCGTCAGCGACTGATCACACTGTCGGACCAACGACCAACAACGCCGACAGTCACGCCACATGCGGTTGCAGTACTAGGAGGTCACTATCTGGCTCCGGCGCTTTCCTTGTGAACGCGGGGTCTTTTCCCCCACGCAGCGCGCTTGGATGGTCCTAGGATCGACGGCCTCACCGGGTGCGCCTTCCTTGTAGAGGCCTTCTGGCTCGTTGGGGCGGTCGTGGGGCAAGAGAAAGAAGGTCCGGCGTTGGAAGAGGCCGCTGTCGGGGTTGGCCTCCGCTCCTTGGTCAAGCTCGGCATAGCCGACCAAGCGTCCATCGCGGGCATAGCGGGGTTTCCCACTACGGCGGGCGCTCTTGTCGAGTGCCTGACGGACGTAGTCGAGGTTGTCGAGGTCTTCCAGCCACACCACGTTCGCCTCGTGTGTGAGCTGGCTTTCGTGTAGCAGCGAGCTCATGGACGCAGCTCCTTGTCGGTGTGGGTGGAGTGGCTGTGCCGGTAGTTGGCTGGGCTGGGGGCGGCAGTGGGTCTGCCGGCGGTGCGCGATGCAGCAGTACGGGGCTTCTCTCCATGGTACGGCGAGCTCGAGCGCTGCGGCAGGTCGCCTGGTTTCATGGTCGAACACCTGCCGGGGGGTCAGAGCGGGTGGTGTCATCGTCTGGTAGCAGTGCGACGGAGGGGTAGTACTTCTTGCCGCTGGATTTCAGCATCTCTGCGGGCGATGCGAGTCCGACTTCCTGGCGGATGCGGCTGGCGAAGGCCCGTGCGGTATCGGCTCTGATGCCTTCAGAGCTGCACCAACGGCTGTAGGTGGCGTAGAGCAGTCCTTGTTCGACCCGGAGCTCTCCGGTATCGGAGCCCTGGCGGGTGCAGCACTCGGACAGGAACCTGCCGACGTGGTCCTCGGTCGTTTCGTAGGCGGCGGTGGCAAGCCGTACCGAGGTCAGCCCAGCGAGGGGGTCGCGGGTGGAGAGATATCGCATGGCGCCTTGGATCAGCCAGTGGAGGATGCCGGCGCCCTCCTCCTGGACCAGCTCGCCGGCCAAGTTGTCGATTTTCCGCTCGGCGGGGACAACGCGATCGAAGGGGATGAGGCGGATACGGCGCCAGAAGGCGTGGCCACCCGTGCCGACTTCGGGTTGATGGTTGCCGAGGAGCCAAAGCTTGTGGGTGGGGGTAAAGCTGAAGTAGTCCTGCCTCATCCGACGTGCCTTGATTTTGTCTCCGCCGGTGAGGAGCTTGACCCGTGCCTCGTCGAACTTGTCGTTGGGCTTGAGTTCACTGCAGACGAAGATGCGTCGACCGTGTAGCTCGGTGAGTTCGGTGGAGTGTTCGGCAAAGTTGCCTTTGTCCATGAGGAAGCCGGGTGGGGCAGCGTCTGCGTAGTCACCCATGATTTGGATCATGACGTCGAGGAGGACGGACTTGCCGTTTGCGCCCTTGTCCCAGAGGAACGGCAGGACCTGCGCGCCGACGTCGCCGGTGATGGAGTATCCCAGGAGCAAATGAAGGAAGGCGATCATCTCCTGGCCTTTGGCGTCGTCGCCGAAGGTGTCGTCCAGGAAGGCGTGCCAGCGAGGGGTGGGGATGGCCTGGGGAGCTACGTTGGTGGCGCGGGAGTGGAGATCGCGTAGGGGGTCGGGTTTGCGCAGGAGCCCATTGCGCAGGTCCACCACGCCAGCTGGGGTGCAGAGAGCATAGGCGTCGCCGTCGAGGACGTCGGGGTCGAGGCTCAGGGCAGGGGCGGCTTTGGCTTGGTGGAGCAGCGCTTTCATGCCGCTGGTGGACATGGTGCGGCGGCGGTGCTGGGCGATCTCACGCTCGTTGAAGATGCCGCGTGGGTCAGTGGTTGCCATTTGTTCGGCCATGTCGCCCGCGGCCCACAGGGCGGCTTTTTCGCCGCCGATGCGCTTCCAGTGGAACTGGTCCCAGCAGTACCAGCCCAATCCTACCCACGGCCTTCAACGGTGGCTCTCGCGAACTGTACTCGCATACCGCTCGGGCACGAAGGCGCCCACCTGGACTGGCAACCATTCGAACGCCTGCTCGCCAGCTCCTAGCCGCGCCGTCCGCACCATGCTCAGCACCCCGGACGGCGGGCCAGTGCTGTTCTCATCGATCACCCAGGCTCAGTCGTGGGCACGGCGATCTCACGGCAGATCTCTAGCTGCGCAAGAACCGTTCACCGGAGGGGCCGCTCCGGCCGGGACGACAAGCAGGGGTATGCGGGTTTTGCGCGCCAGCCGTGCGACGGCATCCACAGCGCGAGCGAACGGGTGCTCGTTCCACACTCGCCAAGACACCCCTCTGACCACCCGCTAGGGGCCAGGACCTTCGAGGGGCTTCGATGGATAGGCTGCGCGTGTGACCAGGGCGAGAGAAGACCGACCGGCGGGGCAGGCTGCGGATGTCGAGGGGTTCGAGCTAGCGGCCTTCGCAGTGCAGTTGCGTCGCCTGACCGGCGAGATCAACCGCTTCGTTCACGAGTTCGCCTCACAACAGGGCTTGCACCCGACGGATGTACAGGCTCTGGCCACGATCATGGATGCGAAGGCGCCTTTGACTCCCAGCCGCCTGGGCGCACGCCTCGGGTTGACTTCGGGTGCTGTGACGGCCTGCTTGGACCGATTGGAGCGAACCGGTCATATCCAGCGGGTCCGGGACAGTTCTGACCGGCGCGTCGTTCACTTGCACTATTTGGCCGCGGCAAAGACGACGGCCCGGGCGCATTTCCTGCCGCTGGCCGAGGCGACCGCACGCTCTCAGGAAGGCTTTGACCCGCACGAGCTGCGTATCGCGTTGCGGTTGCTCGCGGCGCTTGGCGACGAGTTGGAGCGGCTCAACAAGGGGGACTGAGCGCGGGAGGCGCGTGTCGACCGGGTACGCGGGGAAGATCACGGTCGGCTGCATCCGAGGGAGCACGTGGGCGGAAGTGCCGAGTGTTCCCTTACTCACCAATACCTTGATGAGTAAGATACATTTTCATTGAGACACATCGGACCGGGAGTGCCATGTTCAGCCCTACCCGCCTTGTGCGCTGGCTCGTTCCCTTCGCCCTGCTGTTCTGCTGGCTCGGTATCGGCGGCATGCTGGGACCGTATGCGGGCAAGCTCGGCGAGGTCGCGACTAACGACCAGGCAGCGTTCCTTCCGCAGAATGCGGAGTCCACGAAGGTCATCGAGGCCCAGAAGAGCTTCCGACAGAACGAGGCACTTCCCGCAATTATCGTCTGGACCACCCGGCCCGGTCGGGATGTGACCAGCGAGCAGCGGGCGTCCGCCACTGAGGTGCTCGCCTCGTTCACGGGCGCACCTGGAACCGCCGGCCCAAGCTCCCCCGCGCTGCCCTCCGAGGACGGTGAGGCACTTCAGGGCTTTGTCCCGCTGCGCCCGGATCTTGGCAGAGCGCTGCCGTCCACGCTCGGCAAAATTCGTACGGCCGCGGAGGCCGTCCCAGAAACGACGGTGCACATCGCCGGACCCGCCGCGAGCCAGGCCGACCTGTCCGACGCTTTTGCCGGTATCGACGGCCTTCTGCTCGGCGTCGCCCTCGCGGCGGTGCTGGTCATCCTGCTGCTCGTGTACCGCAGCGTGCTGCTTCCTTTCATCATCATCATCGGAGCTGTATTCGCCCTCGGCCTGGCGTGCGCCGTGGTGTACGCCCTCGCCGACCGCGGCATCGTCCGCGTCGACGGGCAGGTCCAGGGCATCCTTTCCATCCTCGTCATCGGTGCGGCAACCGACTACGCCCTGCTTCTCACGGCACGATTCCGCGAGGAACTCACTCGGCACGAAACCCGCTTCGAGGCCATTCGGGGAGCGCTGCGCCAATCTGCGGGACCCATCCTCGCCAGTGCCGCCACCGTCGCGCTCGGCCTGATCGCCCTCCTGCTGAGCGACCTCACGAACAACCGCGCCCTCGGGCCGGTGGGCGCCATCGGAATCGTCTGCGCCGTGCTGAGCTCCCTGACCTTCTTGCCCCCAGTACTCATCCTGCTCGGCCGCAGCGCATACTGGCCCACCCGCCCCGAGCCAACGGACACCGCGAGAAGCAGAAGCATCTGGACAAGGATCGCCGCTCTCGTCGACCGAGCGCCACGCAAAGTCTGGGCGACGACGCTGGCGGGCCTGCTTGCCTGCGCCGCCTTCGCACCGACCCTCACCTCGAAGGGAGTCCCCCTTGACGAGATCTTTGTCAACGACGCCCCCTCCGTGGCTGCCCAATCAGCCTTGAGCCAACACTTCCCCGGCGGATCAGGAAACCCAGCCGTAGTGATCGCCGACGCGGAAGGCCTCGACGATGCCGTACGAGCCGCCCGGAATACCGACGGCGTCGCCTCCGCGTCCCCTCTCACCACGGCGATACGGCCAGAGCAGGGCAAGCCACTCATCGTCGACGGCAAGGGGCTCGTCGAGGTGACGCTCAAGGACGCGGCGGACAGCGACGCCGCGAAACACACGGTGTCCGAACTCCGCCAGGCCCTCCACGCCGTCGCCGGGGCGAAAGCGGTCGTGGGCGGCTACACCGCGCAGCAGTACGACACCCAAGAGACCTCCCGTCGCGACCTGATGGTGATCACACCAGTGGTCCTCGCCATCATCCTGGTCATCCTCATCGCGCTGCTCCGCTCCCTGCTGATGCCAGCACTCCTGGTGGCAACCGTGGCGCTGAACTTCTTCGCCACCCTGGGCGTCTCGTCTCTCGCCTTTCAGGGGCTCTTCGGATTCACCGGCACGGACGCGTCGGTACCGTTGTACGGGTTCGTATTCCTCGTAGCCCTCGGCGTGGACTACAACATCTTTCTGATGTCACGTGTGCGTGAGGAATCTTTGCGACACGGCACCCGTGAGGGCGTCCTGCGCGGCCTGACCGCCACGGGAGGGGTCATCACCTCCGCTGGCGTGGTCCTGGCCGCAACCTTCGCCGCCCTGGCAGTCATCCCCCTCGCGTTCCTCGTCCAGATCGCCTTCATCGTCGCCTTCGGCGTGCTGCTCGACACCCTGGTCGTCCGATCCCTCCTCGTGCCAGCACTCGTCACAGACATCGGCCCAAAAGCCTGGTGGCCAAGCCGGCTCAGCCGGAGGAGCCGCAGTCGCGCCGCGGGCTGTCCGTCATGAGAGTGCTCGCCTCCCAGGTGGTCAGAGTCTCGGAGTGCGGGCCGTCCGGCTGGTGGCTGCCTCGTGGATCGCACGGCGGGCGGAGCGGCGGCCCTCGACCGCTGCGCGACGTGAGCGGCGGGCGAGGGACGGCTTGCCGTGCGTGTCGGCGACCGCGATCAGCAGTCCCCCGAGCAGGGAGAGGTCCCTGTAGAAGGCAAACCGCTGCCGCGCACACTCCTCCGGATCCTCCAGCGTCCAGTGCCCGGCGAGCACAGTCGGGGTCAGGGTAGTGGCCAGGGCCAACGCCGACAGGCGCGGGAAGCGGCCCAAGGCAAGCATCACGCCAGCACCGACCTGGACGGCGCCCATGATCCGTGCTTGTTGCTCGGGGTCCTCGGGCAGCGCCGGGACCCGGGCCGCCAACGGCTCGGCCACCGATTCGGTCAACGGCACCGCGCTCTTGGGGTGACGCAGTACCTGGAAACCACCCGTGATGAACGTGGCGGACAGCATCGGACGGGCCAACTTTCGGAGAATCGCCATGTAATGCGGGTGCCCGGACTCACGCTGGGCATACCCGAGGGGAACAACCCTCGGCTCGGGTGCGTACGGAGAGGCAGCCGTACATAGCATGGTCGAGTAGCAATCCTGACTCGTGCACTGCTCGCGCTGATCGATCTGGAGGAGCGGAAGGATGCCGAACGAGCGCGTGGGAGAGCCAGCGCGGCCCGAGGACCTCATCGATGTCCCCGGCTCGTGACCGCGTACTACGCCCTGCATCACGATCCGCTCGTGCCATACGGCATGGGGCCGAGTGGACGGCCGGGGACGACGGATCCGCAAGGCGCGGGGCATCAGATCACGGCGCTGCAGTTCGGGATGGACGGGCGGACAGCACAGCGCCTCCTCGTGCCGGCATGACGGAGGCATTCATGTCGTGGTTTTACGAGTTGGTGCGTGATAGCGGGTGGGCATGCTCTGTTGGTGAAGGGCATGGTGGATCGGGTGGTTCTGGCGCATCCGTTGTTTACGGGTGTC
>NZ_JBEYBS010000064.1:0-6139 GCF_040632375.1 Streptomyces sp. NPDC019396
GATCCACGGCCGCGACTGACGCTTCCCCATGTTGAAACCAACGAGCATCCGAACCGAAAGTCACATGATCAACAACTTCTGTTAGGACCTCTTAGAGTCCGCCGTCGGTGCCGAGACGCTGGTCGAGGTCGGTGGCCCAGTGCTGTGCCCAAGCCCGCAGGCCTGCGGGCTCATCGGAGTCGAGGCCGTAGGCGGCGAATTCCTCGTCGTCGTACCAGTCGGCGCCGGTGAGACGGTCGCGCAGGTCGTCGAGGCGGGCGTAATGGCCGCACGTTCAAGGTCCAACTCCGCAATTTAAGACTTTTCTCAAATGGCTATCGCTTGCAGATAGTATCAAAACCCATTCTTTTGCGGGGTCAGGTAGGGCTATTCAGGACGGACGGCCTTGATGATCCGTATGGCGAAGCGGAACAGGAACTCAGTGGCAACATAGGACCAATTAGTCCGGGCGGTGGATAGTGCTCTCGTCATGAAGTTCCCGTGCATCTCTTTTCGGGCGAGCAGCAGTTCGTCAAATAGTTCCTCGTATTGAGCTGCGATATGGCCGGGATCGAAACGTTGTGCATTCTCTCTCGCTGCGCGCGCCATCTGGCGTCGTTTGGGGGCGTCATTGATTAGGCCCAAAAGAGCTCGAGCCATTGCAGTTGAGTCGCCGACTGGAACCAATAGGCCATCAGTTCCATGATGGATTATCTCAGCTGGCCCAAGTGGACAGTCGGTACTGACCACAGGGAGTCCGCTGCGCATAGCTTCGACAATCGTCATTCCGAAGCTTTCACTACGCGAATTGACGGCTGCGATAGAGCCCTCTGGCCATTGGGAATCCATAGGCGTATAGGAGCCCATGAGCTTTACATGACTTTTCAATCCATGATAGCCGATGCGTGCTTGCAAAACCTTACGTTCCGGCCCGTCTCCGTAAATCCGTAGTTGCCAGTCGGGGCGTTCCTTGGCTACCTCGGCAAATGCGTCTATAAGCTGGTCGAACTTTTTGACGGGGACAAGACGGCCTGCGGCGATAACTATTGGTTCCGTACTCTGAGAGACTATTGTGGGAGCGGGAACGCTATTTGGGATGGAGGCGACGCGCACGCGGGGCATGCTCTTGCGGTACCTTTTCGCGTCTGCCTCAGTGACTGTGACCAGTGCATCCAATTGAGGATAGCAGTTCCGCAATTGTGTGCGCAGCGCGAACCGATGCCCGTCATGAGTTTGATGTTCTTGGCCGATGCGTACAATGTGCTCGGGAGTGAAGCGTGCAAGTAGGGCATTCAGTCCGGGTCGTGTGCCCACCACAATGTCTGCCTGGTTGCCCGCCAGCCACTCCTTAATGCGCTTCTCCGTAAGATGACTGTGCTGCATATATCGACCGTCACTGGCTGGATAGGAGCGGGCAGGGTGCTCAAGCAGGGAGCGATCAGTTCCTTCCCCGGGACGCATGTCGACGAGGGGGACAAGGCAAACCTGAGACCCGAGAGCGAACTGTGTTTTTTCGCGGTATCGAAATACCGAAGCGATCTCAACCTCGTGGCGAGCAGCCAACGCTTCCGCCAAGTTGAACACAGTGCGGATGGTACCGCCGACACCGTAAGCGTGATGGAGTAGGAAGGAAATCTTCATGAGTCTTCCGCAACAGATGTCCGAATTGGTGGTTCGACGCTCCGTGGAGCGGGAGCCCGAGCGCACGACATTAGTGTGGTTTGATAGACGACTGGTCGATATTGCGAGTAAATGTTGCGCTGTAGTTGCGTACCTTTTGAGCAGTCGCGTGGCGCAAGTCAAAAATCTTGCCCAGCACATTTCCTTGGAGACGTAGTGTGGACTCACGGGCGGCAGTTCGAGGTCGGCTTCGGCGGGTGACTACCAGCTGTTTATAGATCGACTCATGGCGTTCGGCGATACGTGCCGGATCGAAACGGCACGAAGTTTTCAGCGCCGCTTGGCCCATTCGCCTTCGCAGGTCCTCATTGTTGACAAGTTCGAGCATGGCGTTAGCAATTGCGTCCACATCCCCGATTGGCACAAGCCTTCCATCGATGCCGTCTTTGACGATTTCGCGAGGTCCATGGGGACAATCAGTCGAGACAACAGGAAGTCCACAACGCATGGCCTCAACAATGGTCATGCCAAAGGATTCAAGTTGGGACGTGGAGACTGCGATCGAGGCTTGCATAAACTCAATGTCCATGGGGACAACGGTGCCCATCAGTCGCACATGGTCAGCGAGATCCAATTTTGCGATAAGTGCCTGCAGGGCGTCCCTTGTGTTGCCGGTTGCGTCGCCGCCTCCGTAAATCCGCAAGCGCCAGTCGGGGCGCGCGTCGACGACTTGAGCGAATGCTCGAACTAGCAGGTCGTATCGCTTGACCGGGGTAAGTCGTCCAGCTGCGACAACGACCTTTGCCGACGTGTCAGCTGACAGTAGCTGGGAGGAAGGGGCGCTGTTCGGTACGGCCTCAATCCGGACATCGGGTATTCGCAGTCGGGTGCGGTAGGAGTGCGCATCTGCCTCAGTAACGGTAATTATCGCATCAAGCAGTTGGTAACGGTGACGCAATTCCTGCCGCAGATGGTAGCCGTGGCTATCCAACGTCAGGTGTTCCTGGCCGACCCGCACAGGACCACGCCGCGCCTGCCGGGCAATATGCACGTTGAGCCCCGGTCGAGTGCCGGTTATGACGTCGGCCTCCAAGGCTTTGAGATACCCGCCGATCCGCTGATCGGTGAGTCTGCTGTACTGGCTGATGCGCCGGTCGCCTGCAGCGAAGACTCTCGCGGGCCGAGTGTATCCTGGTTGATTGCCGTCAAACCCAGGGCTGTCCTGACGTAGATCCACAAGATGACGTAGCAGCACTTCCCGAGGCGCTTCCATCGTGGGCTCATTTCGGTGCCGGAACACCGAAACAATCTCAACGTCGTGTTGCTCAGCCAGAGCCTTGGCGAGGGTAAACGTCGCCTTGATCGTGCCTCCAACACCGTAGGCATTGTGCAGCAGGAATGAAATATGCATGGTTTCGGGCTTCTTCGTTGGGGAAGATCTTGTGTGTGTAAGCGAGAGGCGGACGCTACAAGTGTCCTGCGGGAGCGAGGTCTGGTAGCTAAGTAACCAGTACTCAAGAAGTAGGATGGAGCCGTTTGAGATAGGGCTCGTTCGCTCTGTCGCGTGGGTTCTCAGAGGTCGTCGCGTTTGGCTGGCTTCGCGAGGCGCTGGCTTGCCCGGCCGTACGAGTTTGGTGCGGGTGTGGAGCTGCATTGTTCCGGACGGGCTGTGGGAGACCACCGAGACGCTGATCTCTCTGTCGAAGGTGCGGCTGCAGGATGGCGGAACACAGGACACGCCTGATGAGCCGCCGTTCGCGGCGATCATCTACTTGTGGGTCAGCGGTGGTGCCCTGGCGGGCCCTGCCACCTTGCTGCGGTATATCGGAAGTCCACCGCACAACGAAGGTTCCTGATCTGGTCGCGGGGCGGGGTGCAGGGCTGACTACACGAGGCGATCCTGCACCGACTTCACGACGCACAGTTCCTCGACTTCTCCCGTGCTGTCCTCGACTCCGCCCACGTCAGGGCCAAGAGGGGGAACTCACAAGCCCGAGCCCTGACCGGGGCAAATCAGGTCCCAAGATGCGCGTCCTGTCGGACGCGAACGGCCTGCCCTTTTTCGTTGGTATCTGTGGCGCCAATTCTCACGACACCCATGCCCTGAAGCCTTTGGTGGAGGACCACCAATCGAGACACGATCCCCCGCGGCTGGCACTTCAATCTCAAGCAGCTGCATGCCGAACAAAGCCTCTATGCGCCTCACCTGCGGAAATGATCGCCCGGCAAGCGCATTGGCGTGCGCATCGCCCGCAACGGCATCGAGTCCAGCGAAACGCCGACTCAGGTGGGTCATCGAACACATCGTGTCCCCCCTCACCGGATGCCGCCGGCTCAACCGCCGCTTCGAGCGTAACTCCCGCAACGACCCGGCCTTCCTCGACCTCGCCGCTGCCCTCTGCTGACACAAATGACTCTTCCGCCACACCACATAACACGCTCTTACTGAGTTTTTCGTTAGTTGGGTGGGTGGGGTGGATGGTGAGTCCGGTGTGGGCGAGGAAGCACCAAGGGGAGTTGATCGTTTTGGTGGATGCGGCGGATGCCTCGTTCGGTGGCGTTGGCAACGTCAGCGAGGTGGTCGCCGGCGAGGTTGGCGAGCTCGCGCGTCTTGATCGCCGACCACAGCAGTTCCACCGGGTTGAGCTCGGGTGCGTAGGCGGGTAATCGCTCGAAGGTGAGCCAGCTCTGTTCGGCAGCCCAGGCGCGCATGGCCCGGCTCCAGTGGGCGGACAGCCCGTCCCAGACCAATACCACCGGCTCTTCGGCGTAGAAGACCTTGATCCGCTCAAGAACCTGAATAGGTGCGGCGGTGTCGTAACTTCCAGGCCTGAGGTGGAGGCACAACCGCGGCCCGCGCTCGGGATCGGCGGCGTGGTAGCCCAGGGCCGCGGCCATCGAAGCGCGTTTCCAGTTCAGCCGGTGCCGCAGTGTAGGGGTGCGGCCACGAGGTGCGTAGGCGCGGCGGACCTGGGGCAGCAGCGAGACTCCTGATTCATCGACGAAGACGGATCGCGGGACAGGTATCAGCTCTGTGAGAGCGTCGACGCTCTCACAGAGCTCAACAGTCATCGGGCACGGAGCCTCCGCGCGACCACCTTGTTGCTGCCTGCTAACCTCAGTGGCCTAATCGATCGGGCGTATGCCCGTACAACTAGCAACTCTTTGCTGCCACTCTCCGTAGTCCACCGTTGGGGCTAATGATGGCGTCGGCGTGTGTTTCGCCCCTTCGGGCTGTGATGTCGAGTGTCGACGAGGCTGTGAGGCGTGAATCAGGCGCGTCCGGACCGCGAGAATGTTGAGGCTCGCATATTCCCGGCTTAACCTGCCCGTACGGCGAAGCTTTGTGGGGAGGGAATGGCCGCGCTCTATCCAACGAGTCACTGCGCCCGCCCATCGTGCTCTGTCAGCTCACTCCGGGTACTATTGCAAGCCTATGCGAGGTTTCGCACGATTATGGTCGTCAGGCAGAACGTGTGCCGGATGAACTCGAGGAAACTCGTCATTCGGAGTTGTTCTATCGAGACACGTGGTATATCGTGCGGGCATGGCGAGAAAGCACGTGACGATTTTCATCGACGACCTGACCGGTCTAGAGACCGCTGAGGGAGCCACTCACAGCATTGTCCTCAACGGGGTAGCCTACGAGATTGACTTGTCTCCGGACAGTTACGATCAGATGCTCGAGGCTTTTAGCCCTTACCTGAAGTCCGGACGAAGGGTTGGCCGGGGGCGACGGTCAAGTAGGGCTGCTGCCCTGAAGACTGAGGGGCCGTCTACCGCTGAAGTGCGCGAATGGGCGCTATCGAATGGACATGACGTGAACGCGCGTGGTCGGATCCCCGCTGAGATTCGAGCGGCGTACGAATCGGCGCACTGAACTTGACTCTTGCGACCTGTAGATGGCCGAGGATGTCATTCTCTTTTCCGTATTGCGGGCATGAAAGACCTCCCCGCTGCCTCGGCAAGGAGTGGCCAGCTCAACCGGACGGCAGGCCAACGGAGTCTACAATGCCTCCCTGATTCGGAGTGTCAGTTGGCGAATGCCGCCGACGGGCAGCCAGATCTCTAGTTTGACCGAGGCTCAGTATCTTTGCAGTGGCCCTACACTGAACACCCAGGGCCGGATAGGGGGCTGGGAAACCGGTGCTGCTTACGTAGCGGTGTGTGCATGCGCGCGATCTTAATCTCGAGGGACGGATCATACTATATATCTGCGCGTTGAGCGATTCGAAGCTTGCGGAGTATCTGGTGGTGGTCCTTTCTGAGCAAGGCTACTCTGTGACGGGTTGTTTTGCCGGTGATGAAGTCACGACGTCCTCGCTGAGTGGCGGCGTAAGAAAACGAGATGCAGGCCGCGATGGGCATCACTTGGACCCCCGTGCACGCAGAGTTCACCGAGGATAATCCGTCTGCATACACATGCTACGTCGGGGAGCAGCGCATAACGAGTTGGTGCGTGATAGCGGGTGGGGCGTGTTTGCCTTGATCACGGCGTCTTTCACATGGTGATGTTGCGGTCGGAAACGAGGCTGGCAAT
>NZ_JBEYBS010000065.1:0-6107 GCF_040632375.1 Streptomyces sp. NPDC019396
CTCCAACTCGGCACGCACAGATGCGATTTCCTCCGGTGCCACACGTCCTCAACGACACACTCAACCCATAGGACACGCAACATCGACACCGACCTGACCAAGCACTACTACTCGCCCCCCGTCTATAATCCAGCCGCCCGAGAAGCGACGCCGGAGGGCGGGTCTTCAGGATGCCGATCCGGCCGCACCCTCCGTCGCCGGTTCGCCGGTTCGCCGGTTCGCCGGTGCGCCGGTCCGCGTAGCGGGCGCGGTGCGGGGGCCGGGCACCATGGACGCCGCGGCGACGAGGTCAAGGTGGGAGTTCATGTCCAGCTCGAACCGGCCGCAGGGGTTCACGTGGGTCCAGAACAGCGGGGACAGCGCCCGCCGGCTTCAGCAGACCCGGCGCACGCGCGGCGAGCAGGTCGACGACCGCGCTGGTGTAGGCGTGGGCGGTGGACTCGCTGATCCCGAACCCGGCGGCGATCTTCGCCAGAGTGATGTGTTGGCGCAGGTACAGCAGTGCCACCATCGCGCGCTGGGACGGCCGGAGCTTGCACCGCCGGTCGCCCTCACGGGTGTCGATCAGCATGGTGATCACTCCACGAGTGCATGCGGCAGGTCGAGTGCGGCAGGATGGATGACCAACGAGGCCCCCGAGCAACGTGATTGAGACGTCAGACATCTCGATCAACAGCCCGGGGGCCTCGCTTGTTGCGTCACGGACCATCACCCGATCAGTGGCGACCTCGAAGAAGCTCAATGGGAGGCCAGAAATGGTCTCTTAATGAATCTCAGTCAGTACCGTACAAGTCAACGAGCGTTGCGATGTCGCCACGTCCAAGGGTTCGCTCGAAGACAGTGCATGTAGCAGTGGCACTCGCCATGGTCTGGTACGCCTTTGGATTATCCGTGTCATCGGGCATTGGAGTCCCGTCCTCCTCTGCATGGTCGACATTGAGAACGTGCATTATTTCATGCATCACCGTACTCTGCATGTCGGTCTTCTGTAGGTCCCCGTCTTCCCTGAAATTCTCGGGGCACCCAGCAGCTCCTGGTGTCATCCAGTTTGTATCCGAGTCCAATTTCACATGCCCCCTTGCACGGACATACGGGACGTCGTTGTCCTCGCCCCAGTTCGCACCGTCGGACCCTCCGTTACCCACCGTGCTCCCCGCGAGGTCTGCGAAGGAGACGTTGATCTCGTAGGCAGTGCCTTCCGAAGTAAATTGCTCATGATCCCTTTCGCCCCCATACTTGAAGTCGAGATTAAGATCACCAGTTATGCCGCAATTGTTTCTGAGATCGTGGATCGCCTTGAATGAAGCAGTAAGTGTGGAAAGTACTGAATCCATGGATACAGATTCGGGTCGCTCGGAATCATCGTAGTACCATGTCCAGGTTACTCCGGGGAAGACTCGGTTGTCAGCCTCCAAGAGGGGGTTTGCTTCGACTTCCTCGCATGCCACTGCTTCGGCGAGATCATTATCCCAGTAGAAGTCGGCTTTGTCGGGGTCAGCGCCGCCGTCGTTCTCCCAGATATAGGTAGCGCTGGGATCTCCGTCCTGCTTAGCCTTGCTATCCCCCTCGGCGTGGGCTGGATACGCCACAGCTGCAAGAATTCCTGTTGTTGCGGCAATAGTTCCGAGGATTTTTTTTCGGGAAACGTTCATAGCCCGCTCCTGTATTTCCATCACTTGGAATTACGACGATATCGAGCGGGCTGCTGCACGGTATCCGCAACTAGTACTCATGCTGTTCTTTAAATCTCTCCAGGAGGTCCTTAAGTCCCCCTTTTGCCCTTTTTGGCAAGATCGAAAGAAGCTGGTTAGGGCTGCTGGGAAAAGGTGGAGCTCCGGCGCTGGCGGGGGCTGGCAGGCACGTGAGCGTCGCTCTGCGTCTCTGCGACGTGGATTCCACTCCGACTGCGGGTATTGGCCGGCCTTGCAGAATCCGGCTTCCGAATCAGCCGAACTTCCCGACATCGCCCAATCAGAGTCCGGTGGTGCCCTGACCGCACTGATTCGCCGGGTGGCGGCGTTGGTGCACAGACCACATGAACTCGGCGTGGAGAGGATTCTGAGTTGTCGCGGAGCCGATCAAGCTACTTTTAGTCTTCTGATTCAGTAATTCTGTTTAGATGAGTAGGTTGGCCTATGGGGCGGCCGGTCGGCGAAGGTCGTGTTCGCGTTGTCGGATGAGGAGCGGGCTGCACTCCAGGGGTGGGTGCGGCGCCGTTCCACCCCGCAGCCATGGGCATTGCGACGCCGGATAACCTGGCCTGCGCCGAGGGTTCCTCGAACAAGGACGTGGTAGCCAACTCGGTTCCACGCCGCAGGCGGTGGGCCGCTGGCGGTCGCGGTTCGTGCAGTACCGGATTGCCGGTCTGGGCGACACGCCCCGACCAGTGGGCTCAGGACCGTGACGGACGAGCAGGTCGCTGTGGTGGTCACCAGGACGCTGGAATCGACATCGAAAAGCGCAACACACTGGTCGACGCGGTCGATGGCGAAGGAGATAGGCCTGTCGCAGTCGTCGGTGTCACGGATCTGGCGTGCGTTCGGACTGCAGCCGCGCGTGGTCGGAGACCTTCAAGCTGTCGACCGATCCGTACTTCGTCGACAGGGCCCACGATGTTGGTTCCTGATCAAGCTCGGCAATGAGTGCCCGCCGGCCTGGATGTCCACTTGATCTGCGACAATTAGCCCCCTACACACACCCGCTATCAAGAAGTGGCTGCTGGCCCACCCACGGTTCAACCTGGACTTCACACCTCCTGGCTGAACCCCGTAGAGCGGTGGCTCGCCGAGCTCACCAAAGGACATCCGCAACTGAATCGCTGCTTGGCACACCGACCCGAAGCCCTACGTCTGAACCAGACCGCAGACGAGATCCTCGAACGCCTCGCCTCATATCTGAACAGAATTCCTGACTCAGACTAGGAACCACCTGCCCATACCCCGGCGTCGAGCCTCGCGGGTTCGGGGGCGGCCGTCGTCCCGACGGGGCCGGTAGATCAAGCGGGAGCGGTTGCCGGGTTTGTAGCAGGTCAGCGCGGCGATGGAAATCCGTCTGCGGGAACGGCCGCAGCCCCGCACTACCGGGGGCCGACCGCGCTGGAACCATGACGTCGCCTGCGGCGGCGTCATGGAGAGCCCGGCTTCGTCCTCGAAGACGAGCCAGGCTCCACTCACCGCCGCGAGGCTAACGAGCTCGTGCACGGTAAGCGGTGAGACGTCGGGCTCCGAATGGTTGATCATGATCACTTGGTGGGGATCGTGACTCGTGCAGTGATCGTCGGCAATCGCCGGATCACGGGGCTGTTGGCCGAGGTGATCGCCGAACTCGTCGCCGAGGTGGGCCCGCTATTGCATGAACGGCACCGGGTGAGACTGGAGTCCAGGCCGCGACAGCGGGCCGTTGGCGCTGGTGCGAAGCACCGGCTGGTCTTCATCGACCGTCTTCTGGCCACGCTCGTGCACCTTCGCCACGGGGCTACTCATGACGTGCTGGCCTGCTGGTTCGGCGTCGACCGCTCCACCATCACCCGGGCGATCGGCGAGGTGCGGCCCCTGCTCGCGACACGCGGCTGCACCATCGCGGCCGCTGTCCGGCTCCGCACCCTCGCCGAGGTCATCGTGTCGGGCGTGGGTGATGTCGCAGCTGGCCAGCCGGGCCGGTGCGCCGCCGGGCTCTGCTGCGAGAGATCAGCGAACGCTTCATCCTGATCACGCCCGGCTCGCTCGCCGCCGGGGCCTGTTCAAGAGCTAGCGGGGCGATATCGGGGTGTACACCACCCCGGTTCCCGCCTAGCAGCACGAGCCCAGCGCCCGAACGTAATCCACGCACTGCCGCCCGACCTCGTTCGGCTTCCCACCGGGATCCTGGCGTCCGTACCAGCTCGTCCTCGACCAAGCGGGAGAACCGCGGCGTCCAGGGAGGTCACGAAGGCGCCTACTCGTCGACGGGTCCCTCGCCTCCCGCCATACCCATCGTCCTGGCCCAGTGGACCTTCGGCCTCAGCGACAAAATTCTCAAGAGCTACTCGCGAACTGTCAGATCGACCAGCGCATGGGGATCACAGCCGAGCTGCCGCGGAGATGTGCGGCGGGCGACCGCAGCGGTGGCCATGTACGACGATGGTGGTCGGCTTGTCGTGGGGCGCTTGCGGACTCCTGTCGGAGTGAGCCGTGTGGGGCGTAAATGGCGGAAGCCTAGCTGATGTCGCCTCTGCCGTCTCGCCAGATTCCCAGCCTTCGCGGTGGCTGTCGCGGATCCCCGTAACCGAAGCCACAGCTCAGGGCTATTCTGAATCGGGATTAGTTGAAGTTTCGTGGTAGTGTCTACTTGCGGCTACTGAGAAGGGATGTCGAGTGATGAGCGTACCGACCGGCTCGAAGGCCAACCCGGCCGGCGCGTGGCTGCGGGGCGTCCTCGAACTTGCCACGATGGCGACGCTGACGGAGGGTGAGCGGCACGGTTATGCACTCATGCAGCGGCTCTCCGAGTCTGGGCTGGGGCCGATTCGCGGGGGGGTCCTCTACCCCGTGCTCGGGCGGCTGGAGGTCGAGGGGGCGGTGAGTTCGACCTGGCAAGCCGGCGACGGCGGACCGGGGCGCAAGGTCTACCAGTTGACGAAGGCCGGCCGAGAGCGGTTGGTAGCAGAGCGGGCACTCTGGCGCGATTTCTCCAGGGTGCTCTCCCAGCTTCTGGAGCGAACGGAGGAAGAGCAGTGAGCGATGACTTTTGGGCGTGGGAGCTCCATACGCGGGCGGCACTCGCCAAACGGAACGTGGGCCACCGTCGTGCGGACGTCGTGATCACCGAGGCCGAGGCGTACTGCACCGAGAGCTCAGACTCGCCTTTCGAGGTCTTCGGTGCGCCCGACGCGTTCGCCGACCAGGTAGCTGTGGCATTGCCGCCGGAGGTGCGTCCCGGTGAGGACGCGAAGGGCTATACCCCGCGGGACTATGTCGGCGGCTCCTTCATGCAGGTCGCCGGGTTCGCCATCCTTGGCAGCCTCGTCGCTGCGGTGTCAATGAGAAGCCTGAGCTGGACGGGCAATCCCGCCCGGATAGCCAGCCTCGCACTGGTCGCCGCCGCGTTCGTGTCGCTCTCCGGCATCGCGCGGGCGATTCGTTCGGTTGGCTACCCCCGCCTGGCCAAGGCTTCCTACGCACTCTCGGCCGGGCTGGCAGGCGCCGGCGTGTGGGCTTACGTCAGCCTGCCCACGACGCCGGAGTTTTCCGTGCCGCATCTTGCAGTCGCCGGGGCAGCGCTGGCCCTCATCGTTGCGATGCTCTGGAACGGCGACGAGCGGCCCGAGCCCACCGACGACGAGGCCGCGACACTGCGAGGCCTCGTACACAGGGCGCTAGCCAGCTCAAACAGCGACCCGGAGCGGTGGTTCAGGGCCCTGCACGGGCTGCTCGTCGGCCAGCACGAAGTCCCCCCGCCCCGCGCAACCGAGCTGGTCGAAGAGGCCCGCGCACACCTCGCCGACACCGGCACCACCCCTGAAGACGAGTTTGGCCTGGCCTCTCAATACGCGGCCACGCTCGCGGCGCCGATCGTCGCGCGCAAGCGCCCCTGGTACCGCAGCCACCTGGGCATGGCCATCGCGCTCTTTGCGGGGGTGGCAGTTTCGATCGGATTGCTGGTGAACGACATCGTCACCCGCGCTTGGATCCAGGGTGGGCTGCATATTCTTGTGCTCCTGGCGGCCGGTTGGGGACTGGCCCGTGTGACCCGCAGCTGGTACCTCGACAGGCACGGCCGCCTCCCAGCCAAGCAGCCCCACCCTTCCAAAGTCTGACTCACACAACTGGTGCCGCTCCGGTGCACGCTCACCCGTCAAATTGACCCGGCCCTTAGAGGTCGTTTTCATCTGGATTGCCTTGTTATAGGCGGATTCTGGAAGCGTGGGGTCGCGGTGATGGTGAGATAGCAGGTGTACTTCGGGACCTCTGGGACGGGTGGGGCGGGATGTCGCTTGTTCCTGTCTCATCCCAGAAAGCCCAGCGTTCGTGGCCCGTGTGCTTCCACCGTCATCGCCGTACGCCTGGGCGCACTCGGTCTGCGGCGGTACGCCGGAAGCATGCCGACGCGACGCCCGTATCCGAGTGATC
>NZ_JBEYBS010000066.1:0-5174 GCF_040632375.1 Streptomyces sp. NPDC019396
TCCACGGCCGCGACTGACGCTTCCCCATGTTGAAACCAACGAGCATCCGAACCGAAAGTCACATGATCAACAACTTCTGTTAGGACCTCTAAGCGATGATCGCGGCACGGATGTCCGGACGCCAGGTGGGGCGCTCCAACTCCGGCCACCGCTCCCCCTTGGTGTAGTTGAGTCCGCGGGCGCGGGAGCGGAGTTTCCCGATCCCGCCCTTCGCGGTTGCCTTGACCGCAGCCAGGACCGCACGCATCCCCGGACCACCGTGGCGTACGTTCTCCATGGCGGTCAGGAACGCGGCGCCGTCCATGCCCGGTGTCACGCCGAGGTCTTCCATCGTGGCCAACATGGCGGCTTTCAGCCGGCCGTGCCACGGGTCCAGGAAAGCCCCCGACTCACGGCGGACATAGGCCTCCAACGGATGCACGTTGTGCCCGAGCTCGAGCGCATAGCCGACAGTGTGCTGACCAGCGGGTCAAGGGCGACCTTGTATCTGCGAGGGCTGCTGCTGGACGGCCGGCGCCTGGACCTCCTCCAACACATCGTCGCCACTGGACCGGCACCTGCCCCACCTGCCCCACCTGCCAACAAACCGTGCCATGGCAGCCCTACGACACCACCTAGCAAAGCACTACTAGGGCTCATTAGGGGTAGGTGGTACACGTCATTGTCAGTGGGCTATTGACGCTAGCCATTCTGCTGGTGCCGACGGGACACCAGTTGGGGTTCTGGGCCATAAGCGTTATGACCGCCAATACCGGCACGAGCGAGAAGTACTAGCAGAGCAATCGGCCCCACTATGGGAACCACCAGTATTAGCTGCCACCATCCAGAGCGACCGGTATCATGCAACCGACGAGAGCCTATGGCGAGCGTGGGTATGAAATGGCTGACCACGTACACAGCTTCTATAGATCCTGCCACCGCTCGAGAATCGCTAACCATAAATATCACATGCAAGCATATGTACATAAGCATAGAAATCAGAAAGAAGGTCCAGTATTCCGCACGGCCTGCTCGACCAGAAAATACGGCGTAGTTCTTAAAGGCGTTTACATACCAATGCATTTGCAACTCCGGAGGCACTAGAAGGATTACCGTGATGCCCTTTTGCGTGCACATTCACTCTCCCCTAGGCGCACGATGTCCTGACGCGTTCAGTTCGTCGATGTCAAGTCTCGACGATTCCAAACACATCCGGACATGGAGATCGATCTAGATAGCTGGGAGAGTTCAGGTCAAGTCGATCACGTCCGGCGAGTGCGTGTATGAGCAATACGTACTCAATCGCTCAACGTGTTTAAAGTCATTATTCTTCTCCCTTTCACGCTCTGTATGGACGGTGGCAGCTAACGAACAAGGCGAGCTGCCGAGGCAAGAACAGGCATCAGTCGAGTCTGAGGAACCCTCAGTGGATGCCAGCTCGTCACTTCCAGCAGGCGCGCAGGCATCAAGCCATAAACCCAGTTAGACGGCGCTCGAACACCGTCCGGTACGGCCTCGCGCGGGCGCCGCCGAATTCTGCGGCGGGCGATAATGCAAGTACCCGTAGTCAAGCTTCCCATACCGCTTGAGATCCGGGTTCACCGTCAGCCCATGCTGCTCCAGAGGGGCGGGATCGGAGAGGTACCCACGCGTATGCGGTTGGCCTCTCCTGTGGGGAACGGTCGAAGCACTTCAACTGATAAGGGAGCACAGCCCAAACGTTCCGGCATAACGGTCGTGTCGCATGCGTCGAGGCAAGCATGGTCGGGGCAGAGGTCGGCGACCCGCCAGAACACCGGTCCGCAAAGGTTGGCGAAGTGGCAGTCGCTGGTTACGACCGGGGCAGGTGCCGATGACTTTGTTCATCGGCCGGAAGAACCGCCCAAACTCGGGCGGGGTCGTATAGAGCCTCACGGCTTACGGCACCTGTTGCTGTGTGTCTTTTCCCATATCTAGAACATTTTGCGGGAAGTTGCGCCGGGGAATTACACCTCGAGCGTTTCGGTGACGAGGGCAGCGACGGGTGAACGTTCAGAGCGGGTCAGGGTGATATGTGCGAACAACGGATGGCCCTTCAGTTTCTCGACTACTGCGGCGATGCCGTCGTATCGGCCGGCGCGGAGATTGTCACGCTGGGTAACGTCATGGGTGAGGACGATGCGAGAGCCCTGGCCGATGCGGGAGAGGACAAGGGACCGACCTCGGGTGTGCGCAACGGCAGGTCCTTGGAAACGACGGTGACGTTGCAGCCCTCAGCCTGGAGGTTGTGGGCAACGGCAAGTATGCGGGCGTCGGCCTCACCTCCGGGGGCGCGGTAGCTAACGGGCAAAGCCGAGTCGTCGGAGTGGTTCAGTTCGCGTCGGAGTGTGCCGCCGCAGTCGCCGACCGGGATTGGCTCGTCGAGGCGCCCGTGCAGGATGCGGTATTCATCGAGGAGGCGGAGTGCTTGGCGGGCGAAGTACCCCAGCTCTGGGTGATGCCGCTTTGCCTCCAGCTCGGATACTACGACCACAGGGAGAACGACCTCGTGCTCGTCAAAGCGCGTCATGGCCGACGTGTCCGCTAGGAGCACGCTGGTATCGAGAACATACGTGCGCCGATCGCTCTGCCGGGAGCAGACGGACATCGACTCAGTGCTCCCGCGTTCTTCGTCGATCATCGCTGCTCTCCGATTCGCTTGGCGACTTGTCTCGTATTGGTCGAGTGGGTTGGGTGTTCTCTCAGCTCGGCGGTGCGGATTCGATGGGACGCTAGACCCACGGCTGGATTGGCGCGACGGCCTATGAGGCGTATCACACTGATGTGGACCTTACGTAATTGAATATCGCTATAGGGGTGTTTGTCGGCCTACTTCAGTGACTCTCGCATCATGTGCGTGAAACACCGTTCCTGTGAATGCTTTCGTCTGACGATTCCGCTCTTCCGTAACCGTTTCAAACTGGGGCGCACGCGGCCGATGCCCAGAAAGGGACCTCCACATCCGGCCCTTGGTGGGTTGGGAGTCGGAGTGAATAACAAGATCTGTCCAGCGGGTCGATGAAGCGACGGCTCGCTGTCACGTCCACCCGTTTCACTCGCAACAGGCCAGGCGCCAGACCGCAGCCCTGTCGTCGCTCAGCAGATTGAACCGTGGGGAGCCGCGCGGGCAGCCTGTGAGTGTGTCCGCCCGTGTTTTTCGGCCCCTGCCTCGCCGTGGTGGAGACGTCAGCGGCCCGCTGCCTCGTCACCCGGGGCAGAGTTCGATGTCCTGCTCCAGGGCTTGGACGCTCTTGTGACGCCTCGCCGAATCTGCTTGTTCGTGAGTTCTGCGGACCAGCGCTCCACAAGGCTGAGCCAGGACGATCCGGCCGGAGTGAAGTGCAGGTGGAACCGGGGGTGAGCCATCATCCAGTTGTGATGGCCGGGGTTTTTGTGGTGGCGTAGTTGTGGACCAGGTGCACCTGCAGATCCGCAGGCACTTCCTTGATCAACCCACCGACCCCACCCTGAAAACCTCAGTAATGGATGGGAACAGGATCCCAGCTCGGAACTCGAAGCCCGAGTTGGTTCGCTCAAGCGATCGTTCCGTGCGATCAGTTGCCTTCCCAAGGGCTGCCGGTCACTGCGAACGTTGTACCGGGCATGTAGCAGTTGACGTACATGGTCCCGCCGTCTGGCGAGAATGTGACGCCTGAGAACTCTCCCCACTCTGGTTCCGCGGCGGTGCCGATGTTCTGGCGGTTGCGGGCCATCGCGTATACCTCGCCTCGCTTGGTCAGCCCGTACACGTGCTGGGAGCCGTCCCCGTCCTCGCATACCATGAGTCCGCCGCCAGGGGCGAGACAGATGTTGTCCGGTGTCTCGCCGGGCAGCTGGATGTCGGTTGTCGAGCCGAAGACGATCACCAGAGTCAGCCGCCGCCGTTGCGGTTCGTACCGCCATACTTGGCCAAAATGGTCGGCTGCCGAGCCCTCGGCGCTCCGGGCGAAGCTGGAGACGAAGTACACGCACGAGCCACCCCAGTAGCACCCCTCCAGCTTCTGAGCGTGGGTGATGCCCTTGGGACCGAAGTCCTGCAACCGGACTGGGGTTTGACGTGCCTGTGGGTCGGGTACCGGGACCCACTCGAGGCCCTCGAAGCACGCACCTGTATCCATGATCGCGGAGAGGTCCGGCACCCCCGGTACCCTCATTGCTTCGAGCTGTCCACCGGCCCGGAGCGAGCCTGTGCCGCCCAGAGGTTTCTCAGGCAGAAAGCGGTAAAATAGGCCGAACGGCCGTTCGAAGGCGTCCTCCGTCTCGTAGACGATCCCTTTGCGTGGATCGATCGCGATGGCTTCGTGCTGAAAGCGGCCCATCGCGGTCAGCGGCATGGCGCCGGTGCGGCGCGGACTGGCGCCGTCGACCTCGAAGACGAAGCCGTGGTCTTTGGTGTAGCCATTGGTACCTGCCTTGTCCTCGTTCTCCTCGCAAGTGAGCCAGGTTCCCCAGGGTGTTGACCCACCCGAGCAGTTAACCGCGGTGCCGGCGATGGCGACGCGCTCCGCCACGACGTTTTGGTGGCTGTCGAGGATGAGGGCCGTGCAGCCGCCCTTTGCGGCCGGGTCGTACGTGAGGCCAGGGACGGCGGGGACAGCGACGCGGGCGTCGGGCCGGTTTTCGTGGTTGCGTATGAGGTGGACGCGTCCATTACGTCCGCGCAGGGCTGTCATTCCGTCGTGATTGCTCGGCACTGGCCCCTCCCCGGAGCGCAGCGGTTCGCCCTCGCGGGACAGAACCCGATAGCGGAACCCTTTCGGCAGATCGAGCAGGCCATGCGGGTCGGGAACGAGCGGACCGTAGCCGGAGCGGCCGCGGGCGGCAGCGGTGCCAACGAAGAGCTCGGAGATGGCTCCGCTGAAGGCGATACCGGCTACGGCCGCCCCCGAACCCGCGAGGACTCGACGCCGGGGTATGGGCAGGTGGTCCCTAAATGAAGTCATGGAAGTCCCTTTTCAACCTGATATTTTATAATTCAACTTATCCAGGCAGGGTGCCCTATTACGCACTAGCTGGTCCTTGATCGTCTCTCTCAAAACCGCCGTGGACATGAGTCTTGAGTACCTAGTAGTGCTTGGTCAGGTTGTCGCGCGTCAGACTTTGTGGCAGGGCTCGTTTCTTGCGGGCTCTGCTGATCTTGAAGGAGTCTGATCGTTCATGGTGAGGCCGCCGGTGCT
>NZ_JBEYBS010000067.1:0-5109 GCF_040632375.1 Streptomyces sp. NPDC019396
GCTACCTCACCCCGTCCGAGACCCGACGGCATCAACAACACGCCCTCGCGGCATAACAAGATCGTGTCCAGGATCACGGGGAAACTTCAACCGGCTCCGCGCCCAGCTCACCGACATCTTCCCCGGCCTCGAGCGGGCACTGCACCTGACCAACACCGGCCCGCTCATCCTGCTGACCGGCTTCCGGACACCGGCCTCCCTTCGCCGCTCGAGGCCTGGCTGCGCAACCGCAAGGTCCTGCGCGCCGACCGGCTCGCTGAGACAGCTCTGGAGGCTGCCGACCGCCAGCACACCAGCCTGCCCGGCGAGCAACTCACCGCTCAGATGGTGCACACACTCGCGCAGGAGGTGATGGCCCTCAACCGGCAGGTCGCCGAGTTCGACAAGGCGATCGAGGCCAGGTTTCGCGAGCATCGAGACTTTGACGTGATCACCAGCATGCCGGGCCTTGGCGTCATCCTCGGCGCCTAGTTCCTGGCCGCGACCGGCGGTGACATGAGCGTCTTCGGCACCGCCGACCGCTCGCCGGCTTCGGCGGCGTCGCACCCGTGCCCCGTGACTCCGGCAAGATCAGCGACAATCTCCGTCGGCCGCCGCGCTACAACCGCCGCCTTCCGCGAAGGCCGCGAGGGCGTCTGCGGAGGGCGATGGCGTGCGAAGCAACCCTGACCAGAATGGGAAAAGTGAGGCGATGATCGCTGCATCGAAAGGAGTGGTGCCTCCTCGCATCTGATAGTAACCCTAGTACTCCAGCAGCGGATCGTGTCCTGAGCTGGTTCTTCTGAGGTAGTGGCTGTGTTGGGCGGTGGCTTGGGGGCGGCGGCGCCAGTGGGACCAGGTCAGTGCGTGGTCTCGTGGGTGAGGTCGGTGTCTTCGCTGGTGGGGCAGGAGATGTTCCAGGAGCCGGCGGATCTCTGCCCGTAAGCCTCGTCCGCCGTCACCCACTGGGCCGGCGGCCCAGCGGCCAGACAGCGGGTGACCATCGCCTTGGCGAGCTCGCCCTTCGTGGCGAACTGGCGCTCGTCGGGGATCTTCGCCGCCCGGCAACGTTCCCGGCCCGACGTCCAGGCCTTCGGCAGATACAACTCCCGGTCCACCAAAGCCCGTCCACGACTCGTGGCATAGGCGGCGAACACCCCGATCTGACAGTTGTCGATCTTCCCGGAGGTTCCGGTGTACTGCCGTACCACCCCCGCCGAGGTGGACCCCTTCTTGATGAACCCGGTGTCGTCGATGATCAGCACACCACCCGGACCAAGCCGCTCAGCGACGTAATCACGCACGTCGTCACGGACCGCGTCCGCGTCCCAGACACTCGAGTTCAGCAGCCTCTGAAACCCGTCCGGAGCCCTGTGACCTGCGTATTCGGCCAGCCGCCAGCCATTCTTCCTGGCCACCGGCGCCAGCAGCCCCCGCAGATAGTCCCGCATCCGCCACCGCAGATCCGCCCGGGGGAACCGGCCCGCCACCCGCGCGAACACCGACTCCAACTGCGCAGCCCAGGCCACACCATCCAACATCCCCACCATGCCCAGACAACGAACCACACCAGCTCAGGACACGATCCGCTGCTGGAGTACTAGAGGTACCGCGAGCCTAGTGAGTTTAGGTGGCTTTGCGTGGTCGCAACTTGTAAAGCCGTCCTGCGTAGCCGTACCGGGAATATCCCACAATTTCGTGGAATCTATGGCATTCTGAGACTCCTTCGCGCATTTCGCCCATTCCGCAAGGCACTTACCTAGGAATCATAGGCAATATGAGTAAAGACTGCTCATAAATGTCCATCCGTAGACCTGACATGATCAAAGCTCCAGACCATTGCCACCTGCGCATAGTTCTTATCAAAACGGGATGGAGTAGTGCCTTTGTACGCACACATTAACACTGACTGGCCCCTGACTGGGCGGCATGGTGAAATGGATCTATTTGAACGAGCACTTCAGACAAAGGGGATCGATGCATGCTTTATACGGGGCGATCGGGGAACGGGGAAGACAAGGCTGGCCGCCGAGTTTCTGAAAGCCGCTCAAAGTTCCGGCCGAAGGATCGGAAAAGCAATTGCTCACGACCCCGAAGGGGCGCCCTTTGGTGCCATTGCCCATCTGCTGCCCCCCGACGTTGATGCAACAAACCCGATCGACTATTGGAAAAAGGCATGCGAAAAGATAGTATCGAAGCAGGGGAGAGGCAGACGCGCTCGTTTTGTTCTTCACGTGGATGAGGCTCATCTTCTGGACCCGGCCTCATCTGCCTTGATTGGACAGCTCATAAATTCGGGTATGTTGTTTTTGATTGCCACTGTGAGAAATGGTGCGAGCCCCAATGAGGCCCTATCCCGCCTGGAGTCTCTGGACACGACGCTCAAAATAGAGATTTCTGAACTAAATACTGTTCAAGTCAGGAGCCTGCTCGAGTCTGTGTTCGGTGGTGTCGTCACCCCCGCGATGTCAAAAGCATTCTTTGAGTACAGTGCAGGGAACCCCTACATCTTGCGGGAGTTGATTGCCGGGAACTTGAGATCATCTTCGATCGTAAAGGACTCTGGTGTCTGGAATATCGCAGGAAATTTGCGTATTACTTCTCGCTTGAAGGAATTTGCCGTAGAGCGTTTGAAAAACGTCAGCGCAGGTGCCCAGCGCGCGCTAGAGATGCTTGCCGCTTGTGAACCAGTCGGTGCGGAATTCTTTTCCCCGGATGTTGTTGCGGAGCTCGAGTCGGCAAAATTGGCGATTATGGAGAGGATCGGCCGTCGTAGAATAATTCGCGTGTCTCGCCCTCTGTATAGTGCTATTGTGCTAGAAGAGATGCCCTCCGCCCGAAGAAACGTACTCTTGCTCGAGCAGGCAAATTTCATTCAGTCATATGGTCGGCGTAGAAGTGCCGACAAAGCTGTGGCCGCCGCCAATGTACTATCGGCAACGGGGAAGATAGATGAGCGCTCTCTTCTTCAAGGAGCCATGGCGGCACGCAGAATAGGGAGCTTTGAGGTCGTTCATGACCTGGCAGCCGCCTCCTCACAATGGCGGGGGACACGCTTCCTGCGTCACTTCCTCCTGGGAGAGTCTCTGCATGAAATGGGAAATCTAAAGGAATCCGCAGAGAACCTGAAGCGAGCGATGAGTTGTGCCCGAAATGATATTCAATTTGCATTGTCGGCATTGCTTTATACGCAAGCATCCGCTTGGGAGGGAACCGGCCATCGCAAGGCTGTGGAGGTATCTGCAGCAGCGTGCTCTAAAGTTACATCCCGGCAAATGCGTGCTCTTCTAAGTGTCAACCATGCAGCTATGCTGGCTCTCTTCGGACACCCAAGAAAGTCCCTTTCAGTACTCGACGATACATCAGAAGATCTATGCCCTCATACCCATTATTATGCTCAGCTGACTCGGGTGTTCGGTTTGGTTGTTACAGGAAGGGCACAAGAAGCGCTTCGATTGGGAATCAGCAAATATGAAGCGGGTGCTCAGCGAAACCAGAATGCAATTTCGCTAAACTCGCCATACACATTGGCCCCCGTTGTCCTAGCGTTGTCTGAGGGGGTGAGCCTGCATGATGCTTTCAACCTCGGAGAGAAGTTCTGGCTGGAATCCAGTAGTGCCAGGAATAGTACTTCGCATGTATTCTTGTCGCTCGTGATGGCACGGTGCGCCCTGCAGCGAGGACTTCCGAACGACGCTCTCCGATGGTCTGGACAGGCTGTGGCGCTATGTCGAGGACGCTCAAACAAGGGTGCTTTGCGGGCGGCTTTGTCCTTCATGTCCGAAGCTTGCGTGCTGTCACGTCAATTTGATCTCGCGGAAAAGGCATTGTCGGAGGCTGTAAATCTCCCAAAATGGGGCCCGTTTGTTCTCGAAGAGTGCATACCGGCAGCTTTGTTGGCGGCGGAAAGCGGAGATTTTAGGTCGGCGCAAAATGCACTTTTGCGGGCAGCTAGGCGAGCCAGAGAATCGAATAGTGTTATGAGTGAGACCAGGTTGCTGGCTGAGACTGTGCGGTTGGGCGATGCAGAACGAGCGGCGCAATGTTTTGCTGAACTGCGAAGCGTCTCAGACGGAAATTACGTCTCTGCCTGTACCTCATATGCTATCGCACGCGCCGCGCGAGATCCGGAGCTCATGGATCATAGTTCGGCCCAGCTCGATAAAATTGGAGCTACACTTCTGGCGGCTGAGGCTTCAGCTATTGCTTCAGTCATGTGGAGAAAGCGGGGACGTTCCGGCCAGTCAACAATAGCAGGGAATGAGTCAGTTAGGTTGGCCAAAATATGTGATGGGGCGATGAGTCGAGATCTAGCCACTGCCCAGGCTTCGACTCCGCTTACCACCCGAGAGATGGAGATTGCTTCACTCGTCACTCAAGGACTAACAAGTATGGAAGTTGCAGATCATGCCAAGATTTCCCGACGAACAGTGGAGAACCATCTTCAAAATGTTTATAGGAAGCTAGGTGTGACCAATCGAAGGTCACTACGGATGGTGCTGAAGGGCCGTTGACCGGTACCCGTCCTGTAACATTCAAAACTTTGGGATAGTGCGTCGAGGCTGTGGGATATAAAGAGCTCTCCCGCAATATCCAGCGTCGCGCGACTCCAGCGGCCTCAGGAGCCTACTTGGATATGCCTTCGTAGTCCCTCGCCAGGCGGGGTGGGGTCGTCCGATATGCGCCTGGTGCGGTTGTCGATCGAGGTTATGTAGATCATGGCTTCGGAGCTGGCGGTGAGGGTCTTGTAGTCGCGGGCGAGACGGCGGGGCATCATGATCTAACCGATACTCCGCTCGACCACCCAGCGTCTTTTCACGACATGGAACCCGCGGGTGTGCGGGTTTCTGTTGACGACTTCGATATCGATTCCGAGGCGGTGACCGTGCTCGATGACCAGGGCTGTTGCAAAGTCTGACGATCTTGGATCGTCGCTGGTCAGGCCAGGTCGAGGAGGTCGAGTGGCCGGGTGAACGGCGCCTAGGACATCTCGCGGAGGCCGGCGGCGATGTTGGCGTGACCTGCCTCGCGCAGGAGGTTGAACCGTTCCGACTTCTCTGCCGCTCCGTTGTGAGCCATCAGGGAGGATGGGACACGTGCCCAAGAAGATTGACCCCGCGCTTCGTAGCC
>NZ_JBEYBS010000068.1:0-5013 GCF_040632375.1 Streptomyces sp. NPDC019396
CCGTCACCACCAACGGCAAGGTCAGGATCGTCGACAACGTCCCGACCAACTGCCAGGCCACCGGCACCAACCCCGTCCCCAACTGCTTCGGCTGATCCACCCGTCGACCGGGGCGGCCCATCGGCCGCCCCGGCCTACCCCAGACCGCGCGCCCCCGGGACCCCTCACCGGGGGCGGGCGCATGTCCGGGCCCAGGTAGTCCGTCTCAGGCGTCCAGCACCGTCACATCGATCCCGGCCAGTCGCTCCGGGTCGGCCAGGATGTCCAGCCGGACCACCTTGCCGTCCGTCCCGACGGTGAAGGCCATGACGGCGGCGGCGGTGTCGCCCTCGGGCACCGTGACCAGGCCCGGAGCGCCGTTGATGAGCGCGAGCCGGGCGAACGGGGAGAAGCGTCGGTACATGAACGCCTGGCCGGCCACCGCATGCGCCCCGCGCACCAGCTTCGAGCCGCCCTGGGGGCCCGGGACCGCCCCGCCGTCCACGCGCAGCTCGATGTCCGGGTCGAGCAGGGAGAGCAGGGCGTCGAAGTCGCCGCCGCGCGAGGCGGTGAGGAAGGCGTCCACGACCTCACGCTGCCGACTGAGATCGGCGTTGGGTGCGGGTGCCGCACCCTGGACGCGGCGCCGGGCGCGGCTGGCGAGCTGCCGGGCGGCGGTGGACGTACGGCCCACCATGGGGGCGATCTCGTCGAAGGGCACGGCGAACATGTCGTGCAGCACGAAGGCCAGCCGCTCCGCGGGCGGCAGCGCCTCAAGCACGACCAGCAGTGCGAGCCCGACCGAGTCGGCGACCAGTGCCTCCCGCTCGGGGTCGGTGCTTTTGATGCTGCTGACCACCGGGTCGGGTAGGTACACGTCCAGCGGGTCCTCCCGCCGTGAGGTGCGGGTGCGCAGCATGTCCAGGCACACCCGGCCGACGACCGTGGTCAGCCAGCCGCCGAGGTTCGCGACCTCGCTGGTGTCCGAGCGGCTGAGCTTCAGCCATGCCTCCTGGACGGCGTCATCCGCCTCGCTGAGCGAGCCGAGCATGCGGTACGCCACCGCCCGCAGATGGCTCCGATGGGCCTCGAAGCGCTCCGCCAGGTATTCGCCGTCGTTCATCGGTCACACACTCCCCGCCTGTTCCGCTGGTAATTCTTTGACGGAACGGACGGGGTGGATGTGACGAGCCCGGCCTCGCGGCTCGGTCGATCAGGCTCGGCGCGGCTCAGCTCTGCCAGGAGAGGAAGGCCGACCACGCCGGGGTGTCCACGGCGAAGCTGGGCCCGTCGATGACCTTGGAGTCGCGAAGGTGGACGGCGTGGGGGCCGGTGGCGACCTCGACGCACTCGCCGCCGCTGGAGCCGCTGTGGGAGGACTTGCGCCAGTCGAAGGCCACCTCGATGCAGTCGCCGCCGTTCGGGCTGCTGTAGCTGGACTTGAACCAGCGCAGGCTGTCGGTCATCTTTCCTCTCCCGCCAACTGCTCGATGCGGCCCAGCGATTCACGAGGACCCAGGGCCTGTGACCGGATCTTCGCATACCGCTGGGCGTAGGTGCTGACCTTTGCGGGGTCATTGATCATCAGGCTCTCGTCCTGGATCTCCAGATAGACCAGATGGTCATGCTCCGGGGTCTCGACAAGGTTCAGATTGCCGTAAGCTCCCGCGAACTCACCGCCGACCCCGGCGTCCAGCGGCAGCACCTGCAGGGTCACATTGCGCCGCTGGGCGCACTTCGCCAGGAACGTCAGCTGGTCGCGCATGATCTCCGCGCTGCCGATCGTGCGCCGTAACACCGACTCCTCCAGCACCAGCTCGATCAGGGGCACCGGCTGCCGGTCGAACAGCGCCTGCCGTGCCGTCCGCGCCTCCACCAGCTGCTCGACCCGCTCATCCGGCAGCGGCGGAAAACCCCCGCCGATCAGCGCCCGCGCGTACTCCGGGGTCTGGAACAGCCCGTGCACCACCAGCGTGGCGAAGAGGCGCAGTACCAGCGCCTTCTGCTCAAGACCCGAGTAGTCCCGGAACTGCCTCGGGTACTTCTCCCGGCGCAGGGGCGCCCGGGCGTCCTCGAAGAAGCCCAGGCCGTCCCCGACCTCCCGCTCCAGCGCCACAAGCATCGCGTCACTGGGAGCCTGCGCACAGGTCTCCGCCGCGCTCACCGCCGCCGCCGAGTACCCGATCCTGGTGCCGAGCTCCGGCTGCGACAGCCCGGCCCGCAGCCGCATCTTGCGGATCATGTCGGCCACCATCCGGGTGGCCGCACTCGCCGTTTCCTTGTTCTCCGAACGTGCCATACCGATCACCATCCAGGCTCAACCGGACTCAACCGGTCACTACCAGCTCACGCCGAATTCGACCCGATTCAAGGCGCGTTTGTGCTGGTCAACCGATGCACCACACCTCGGCCGTGTCACGGAAAACGCTAACCGGGAACCGCCAGACTGGATACGTGATTGCAGAAACTCGCCAAATCAGGATCGGCTGGGTTCCCGAACGCGGATTCCAGCTCCGAAAAGCAGGCGTCCAATTCGACGCGGTACGCGTCGACGGGGACCAGGGTCGCGATCTCGCCGACTTCCTCGGGGAGCTGACGGGCGGCGACCCCGGCCCCGTGGTCATGGAGGCCAACGGCCGGCAGGGCGTCTACTTCCTGCTGCCCGCGGGCAGCACGGGGCACCGGGCCTGGCCGCGCGGGGTGACCCGCCTCAACTCGGCGCCGGGCTCCATCAGTTTCGTGCCGGTGCCCGCCCTTACGGGCCGGACCTGGCCGCTTTCCTGGCGCTTTCCCCCGGTCGACGCGCACCGCTTTGTACATCCGCTGCTGCTGAGGTCGGCGGCGTCCGAAGTGCTGAGACCGACCCCCTGAGATGACCGCAGCCGCTATTTGTATGCGGCGGGAAAATAGTGATGGTGCGAAAATGTGCATCATGAGCCGGGCTGCCCCCGTCACGCTGTTTCTCAGTGGTGATGTGATGTCGGGCCGGGGCGTCGACCAGATCCTGCCGCACCCCGGGGACCCCGCCCTGCGGGAGGGGTACATACGCGACGCCCGCGACTACGTGGCCCTCGCGGAAGCGGTCAACGGGGCGATTCCCCAGCCTGTGGACTTCTCCTGGCCCTGGGGAGACGCCTTGGACGTCCTGGACGCCGAGTGCCCCGACGTACGCGTCATCGACCTGGAGAGCAGCGTCACCACCAGCGACGACTTCGCGCCCGGCAAGGCCGTCGCGTACCGCATGCATCCCGACAACGTCCCGTTTCTGGCGGCCCTGCGCCCCGATGTCTGCGCCCTGGCGAACAACCACGTGCTCGACTTCGGATACCGGGGCCTGGAGGAGACCGTGGACGTGCTCGATCGGGCCGGTCTGGGACCGGCAGGAGCGGGGCGGGACGCGGAAGCGGCACGGCGGACCGTCGCCGTCGATGTGGGTGACGGCCGCGGGCGGGTGCTCGTACTGTCCTGCGCGATGGCGTCGGCCGGTGTCCCCTCCCGCTGGGCGGCGGGGGACGGGCGGCCGGGAGTCGACTTCGTACCCGATCTCTCCGCCCGCAGCGCCGACGCCCTCGCGCGGCGGCTCGCGGCCGTGCGCGAGGACGGCGATCTGGCCGTGGTGTCGATCCACTGGGGGCCGAACTGGGGCTACGGCGTCTCGCAGAGCCAGACCGCGTTCGCCCGCAGGCTGGTGGACGGCGGCGTGGACCTCGTCCACGGCCACTCGTCCCACCACCCACTCCCCGTCCATGTGTACCGGGGCAAGCTCATCCTCTTCGGCTGCGGCGACCTGGTCGACGACTACGAGGGCATCACCGGCTATGAGCGCTACCGCGACGACCTGCGGCTGATGTACTTCCCCACGCTCGACCCGGACACGGGGCGGCTGCTGGAGCTGCGGATGGCGCCGATGCACGCCAGGCGCATGCGTCTGGAGCACGCCTCGCCTGCCGACCGTGCCTGGCTGAGCGAGGTGCTGAGCAGGGCCGGGCGGGCGTTCGGTACACACGTGGAGCCCGCTCCGGGTCGCGAGGAGTATCTGACGTTGCGCTGGTGGCGGCGCTGAACCGTCACTTCACACATCAGGTCCCACAGGTCACGTCATCGTGGTCACCACGACCGTCGCCGTGATCGCCGCCATCGCCGCCTGCATGTTGCGGATGGCCTCGCGCACGCCGTCCCCCGCCCACTGGCCCGACGCGATCTCCGTCATCCGTGGCTCGACCTGCTTCTTGGGCACCTCGGGGAAGGCCAGCTTGTACAGCTTCGCGCCCTGAAGCAGCGCGACGAGCCCCGAGGTGCGGGCGTCGGGTGCGGCACCCTGGAGCACCACGTCCGCCAGCCGCGCCCGCAGCTCCCGCTCGACCGTGCCGTCCGCCTCCGGGTAGCGGCGTACCGGGAAGATCCCGAGCGCCCTGCGCCGCTCCTCGATCACCAGACCCCGTGCGCACAGGCTCTCGACCGTCGCGGACACGGCCTTCGACTGGTCCTTGGTCAGCCAGTCGGTGACCCGGCGCCTGCCGCCACGGTTCGCCCACGTGGTGAGCACCTCCAGCCGCTGGTCGAGGAGCGCGACCCCGGTGGGGGTGGTGTCGGTGACACCGAGCCGTCCGTCCGTGACGGTGACCCGCTCCGCCATGGCCAGCTCCAGCAGAATCCCGCCCGCGACCGCCCACCCCGCGGACTGCCTTTCCTTCGCGGCGCCGGACTCGTCGTCCAGCGCCAGCAGCGTGATCTCCTCGGCCAGCGTGACGTACGTGCCGGTCATTCGACGCACTCCCCTTCGTCCACACATGGCGACGTCCCCTGTCCTTCTCGTCGCCTTCTCCGAACGGGGAGACACCGTGGCCGTCCATCCGGTTCCTCGTGATTCCGGGCATACGCCCGCCCCCGGGGAGAGGAACCGGGGGCGGGCGGTCTGGGGAGGTGTCGGTGGTTGCTGTCAGCCGAAGCAGTTGGGGACGGGGTTGGTGCCGGTGGCCTGGCAGTTGGTCGGGACGTTGTCGACGATCCTGACCTTGCCGTTGGTGGTGACGG
>NZ_JBEYBS010000069.1:0-4978 GCF_040632375.1 Streptomyces sp. NPDC019396
CCCGACACCCCCATCATCACCACCGACGCCCGCCACCGCGCCGACGCCAAGAGCGCGCTCATCACCCTCGTCGAACACGCACTCATGGCACGACTCAAGTAGTTTTGTGTATGCGACAGTTGTCGTAGCGCGAACAAGGCGGGCTGTGTCCTTTGACACGGTCCGCCTGCGTGTTCATAACGTTTCGACAGAGAATTGCCAGGGTGCGGACACCCGACGCATCCGGCTAGTACCACTGTGCTCATCGGCGGCCCGCATTTTGCAGCAGCTTCGCTCTTTATGTCCGGTTTATCAGCCACCCAGGAGGGCCCGGCGAGGCTTTTCCTAATGTTTGGAACGGACCCGGTTGGCGTGCTGAAATCGACGAACTCGTGAGTAGTACGGCCCTGAACAATATTCGGCACAACACAGGTGCCGACGCCGAGAGGTTGTTGGTCGAGTGAGGCGAAGCAATACAAGCTCCGCAGAGCAGCAGGCGCGGGGCAACTTCACCCCGCCCCCGCGCGTAGCGGCGTCGCCTGCGGATGTGCAGCCCGTCGCACCCCCCACCGGTGGCAGCTCCAGCAAGCTGTCCCCGCGCAACTGGCGTGTGCCCACCCGGCTGAACGCGATCCTGCTGATCCCCGTTCTGGTCGGCCTGGTCATGGGCGGCTTCCAGGTGAAGGGATCGGTCGACACCTGGAACGAGGCACAGGACGCCGAGAAGACGGCGCAGATCGTGCGCGCCGCCTCGGACTACGGCCAGGCGCTGCTCAACGAGCGTGACCTCACCGCCCAGCCGCTACTCGAGGGCAAGGGCTCCAACGACGCGGACGTCCGCAAGTACCGCACTGCCACCGACGAGGCCCGGAAGAAGTTCGACGCGGCCGTCGCGGACATGCCGGACAAGCAGGGTCTGGAGCGCCGCCTCAAGCTCTTCCGCACGGAGGAACCGAAGCTCCAGCAGATCCGCGAGACCGCCTACACCACCAGCGTGGAGTCCCCCACCAAGGAAGGCGGCAAGGGCGGCCCGGTCGCGACCGAAGAGGGCTATGTGCTGGTCCAGCACTCCCTCATGGAGTTCTCCAACGAGCTCGGTTTCGGTACCGGAAACATCACGAGCTATGGCCGGATGGTCTACGCGATCCAGCTGGCGAAGGCCGCCGAGTCGCTTCAGCGCTCCATCGGCATGCACCTGCTGGTCCGCCCGAGCAAGAAGCCGGCCGTCAGGTCCGGGCAGACCATCGCCTTCTCGTCCTACGCATACCTGGAGAACATCGCGCTCGCCGAGTACGTCTCCGGCGGTTCCACCGAGGACACCGAGAAGCTGAAGACGGTCATGGGCCAGAAGTCCCGTGAGGGGGCCGAGAAGCTCGCCGAGGCCGCCAAGCAGGCCGCGGCCGCGGGTATCGACTTCAAGGCCCCGGAGGCCTCGGAAGACGGCTCCGTGTACAACACCCTGGTCGCTGCCATCGGCAGCGGGGCCGACCCCGACGAGCTCGCCGCCAAGGGCGTGACGCCGACGATCTGGAAGTACGCCGCCACCGCCAAGTTCGACGGCTACACCGAGATCGAGGACGGTCTCGTGGCGAAGTCGGTGACCGAGGCGTCCCGGATCGCCGACGAGGCCAAGACCGACGCCATCGTCGACGGTCTGATCGTCGTCATCTCGCTGCTCACTGCGTTCATCCTGGCCGGCTTGATGGCCCGCCAGATGAGCCGCTCGATGCGCGAGCTGCGCACCGCCGCCTTCGGCATCGCCGAGCAGCGTCTGCCGATGCTGGTCGACCAGCTGTCGCGTACCGAGCCCGGCCGGGTCGACACCCGCGTACAGCCGATCCCGATCGACTCCAAGGACGAGATCGGCGAGGTCGCCCGGGCCTTCGACCAGGTCCACCGGGAGGCCGTCCGGCTCGCCGCCGAGCAGGCCATGCTGCGGGGCAACGTCAACGCGATCTTCACGAACCTCTCGCGCCGCAACCAGTCGCTGATCGAGGGCCAGCTGACCCTGATCACCGACCTGGAGAACAACGAGGCGGACCCGGACCAGCTGGAGAACCTCTTCAAGCTGGACCACCTGGCGACCCGTATGCGCCGCAACGGCGAGAACCTCCTCGTCCTCGCGGGCGAGGAGCCCGGCCGCCGCTGGAACCAGCCCGTGCCGCTGGTGGACGTACTGCGCGCCGCCTCGTCCGAGGTGGAGTCGTACGAGCGCATCGAGCTGACCGGCGTGCCCGAGACCGAGATCCACGGCCAGGCCGTGACCGACCTCGTGCACCTGCTCGCCGAGCTGCTGGAGAACGCCACCACCTTCTCCTCGCCACAGACGAAGGTCCGGGTCACCGCGACCCGGCTGCCCGACGGCCGCGTGATGATCGAGATCCACGACAAGGGCATCGGCCTGACCGCGGAGGACTTCGCCGACATCAACCACAAGCTGGCCAACCCGCCGACGGTGGATGCCGCTGTCTCGCAGCGCATGGGCCTGTTCGTGGTCGGCCGGCTCGCCGACCGGCACGGTGTCCGTGTCCAGCTCCGCCCCTCGGGCGAGCAGGCCGGTACGACCTCGCTCGTGATGCTTCCGGACGCGATCACCCACGGTGGCGGTGGCGGGGCCGAGCCGGTGAGGGATGAGGACTTCACCGTCTCGCAGATGATCCCGACGCAGCAGGCCAGCTTCACGCCCACCACCATGCGCACCGCCGCGGAGCTGGGCTTCGACGACTCCCGCTACGAGGAGCAGCAGGCAGGCGACGGCCAGCAGCTGGACCCGGTGGGCCGGTCCCTGATGCGCGGGGAGCGCCGTGCGGCGCTCGAGGCGCAGGTACAGGGCGGCGACCGTCCGCTGTTCCGCGACGAGGCC
Organism: Streptomyces sp. NPDC019396; assembly: GCF_040632375.1. NCBI lineage: Bacteria > Bacillati > Actinomycetota > Actinomycetes > Kitasatosporales > Streptomycetaceae > Streptomyces > Streptomyces sp. NPDC019396. The sequence goes on from NZ_JBEYBS010000069.1 coordinate 2,843, forward strand.
CAGCAGGAGCCGTACGGCGGCCAGGAGCAGTACGGCGACAGCCAGTACCAGAACGGCCAGTACACGGGCGTAGACGGTCAGTACGCGGGCGAGGACGGCGGGTACGGGGCCGGGGACGGCCAGTACGCCGACGGCTCCTACGAGCAGGACTTCACGGCCCAGGAGTCGGGTCCCGCGTACGAGCAGAACGGCTACGGCTACGAGAGCTCCGGCGGCTACGGGAACACGGGCGAGTACCAGGTTTCCGGCGGTTACCAGGAGTCCACCGAGCAGGGCTATACGGAAGCTCCGTACAGCGCTCAGCAGGAGCAGCGCCAGCAGTACGACAACTCCTTCGCGCAGCGCTCTCACCAGGAAGACTGGTCCGATCAGGGCGGTTACCAGGGCGCGTACGAACCGGAGTACCGGACGGATGCGGAATCTGGTCCCGGCGCTCCCGCGAACGGCTCCGAGCGCGTAGGCTTCGAACGTCCGGGTCCCACCCCCAGCAACGGCCATGCGCTGACCGACGCCGGTCTGCCGCGTCGTGGTGGCAGTGGTGCCGCCGTCGCCGGTGGCACCAGCCAGCGGGCACAGTGGCAGTCCGACGAGGCCGGCAGCGGTCAGGCAGGACAGAAGACGGCTCCGGCCGCGCGGGCCCCGCAGCCATCTGCGGCACCGCGCAACGGGCAGACGGAGACGGAAGGCCCCGACGACTGGCGTTCCAAGAACGACGAGCGCTGGCAGCGGGCCGAAAAGCTCCGTGAGCCCAAGGCGGGCGGAGTCACCTCGTCCGGTCTGCCCCGGCGGATTCCCAAGGCCAATCTGGTCGAGGGAACAGCGGAGCAGACACCGCAGGGCGGCCCCCAGGTCTCCCGCGCCCCCGAAGACGTCCGCGGCAGGTTGAGCAACCTGCGGCGTGGCATCCAGAAGGGTCGCAACGCGGGAACGGACACGAACGGATCGGGCTTCGGCCCGGGTAGCACCTACAACCAGGAGCGTTAGTGTGAGCCCGATGAGCCAGGCGGCGCAGAATCTTAACTGGTTGATCACCAACTTCGTGGACAACACCCCTGGGGTGTCCCACACCGTGGTGGTCTCCGCCGACGGACTCCTGCTGGCGATGTCCGAGGGATTCCCCCGCGACCGTGCCGACCAGCTGGCGGCCGTCGCGTCGGGACTCACCTCGCTGACCGCGGGTGCCTCCCGCATCTTCGAAGGCGGCCCGGTCAATCAGACGGTGGTGGAGATGGAGCGCGGCTTCCTCTTCATCATGTCGATCTCGGACGGCTCTTCGCTGGCCGTGCTTTCCCACCCGGAGGCCGACATCGGCCTCGTGGGCTATGAGATGGCCCTCCTGGTCGACCGCGCGGGCACGGTCCTCACCCCGGACCTGCGCGCCGAACTCCAGGGCAGTCTTCTCAACTAGCAGATAGGCAGTGCGTTTAGGGGCCACCGCACCGTAAGGTGCGGTGGCGCGGCTCCACAGGGACTTGGACCGGGCGTACGGCGCGGCGGAGGAGGAAAAGAAGTGGCAACACCCCCAGGCGGACACCCATATGGCGGTGCTCACCAGGCTCCGGGTGAGCAGGGTCAGAACCGCTTCAACTTTCCCTCCGCACCCAGCAGAGGTGGCGAGCCGCAGCCCTACCAGCGGCCTCAGCAGCCGTACGACCAGCAGCAAGGGCCGTACGACCAGCAGCAGGCGCCCCGGATCCAGCCGGTGGCACCCCGCAGGGCCCCGGAGTCCGCACCGGCTTCGGGCAACCACAACCCGCTGGTGCGTCCTTACGCGATGACCGGCGGCCGGACCCGGCCGCGTTACCAGCTCGCCATCGAGGCGCTGGTCAGCACCACGGCCGATCCCGCGCGGCTGCAAGGGCAGTTGCCCGAGCACCAGCGGATCTGCCATCTGTGCTTCGAGATCAAGTCGGTGGCCGAGATCTCGGCACTCCTCACCATTCCTCTTGGCGTTGCCCGGATCCTTGTCGCCGACCTGGCGGAGGCCGGACTCGTCGCCATCCACCAGCCCGGCGGCGACCAGTCCGCCGGCGGACAGCCAGACGTGACACTGCTCGAAAGGGTGCTCAGTGGACTTCGCAAGCTCTAGCGGCGGTGCAGCCCGCTCAACCACCAGCGCGAAGATCGTGGTGGCGG
>NZ_JBEYBS010000070.1:0-2824 GCF_040632375.1 Streptomyces sp. NPDC019396
GTGTGTGGGGTGTGTTCGTTACTTCAGAACTAACACAGTGGACGCGAGCAACTGAGGACAAGCCCTCGGCCTATTAGTACCGGTCAACTCCACACGTTACCGTGCTTCCATATCCGGCCTATCAACCCAGTCGTCTACTGGGAGCCTTACCCCATCAAGTGGGTGGGAGTCCTCATCTCGAAGCAGGCTTCCCGCTTAGATGCTTTCAGCGGTTATCCCTCCCGAACGTAGCCAACCAGCCATGCCCTTGGCAGAACAACTGGCACACCAGAGGTTCGTCCGTCCCGGTCCTCTCGTACTAGGGACAGCCCTTCTCAAGACTCCTGCGCGCGCAGCGGATAGGGACCGAACTGTCTCACGACGTTCTAAACCCAGCTCGCGTACCGCTTTAATGGGCGAACAGCCCAACCCTTGGGACCGACTCCAGCCCCAGGATGCGACGAGCCGACATCGAGGTGCCAAACCATCCCGTCGATATGGACTCTTGGGGAAGATCAGCCTGTTATCCCCGGGGTACCTTTTATCCGTTGAGCGACGGCGCTTCCACAAGCCACCGCCGGATCACTAGTCCCGACTTTCGTCCCTGCTCGACCCGTCGGTCTCACAGTCAAGCTCCCTTGTGCACTTACACTCAACACCTGATTGCCAACCAGGCTGAGGGAACCTTTGGGCGCCTCCGTTACTCTTTAGGAGGCAACCGCCCCAGTTAAACTACCCATCAGACACTGTCCCTGATCCGGATCACGGACCCAGGTTAGACATCCAGCACGACCAGAGTGGTATTTCAACGGCGACTCCACAACCACTGGCGTGGCTGCTTCAAAGTCTCCCACCTATCCTACACAAGCCGAACCGAACACCAATATCAAACTGTAGTAAAGGTCCCGGGGTCTTTCCGTCCTGCTGCGCGAAACGAGCATCTTTACTCGTAGTGCAATTTCACCGGGCCTATGGTTGAGACAGTCGAGAAGTCGTTACGCCATTCGTGCAGGTCGGAACTTACCCGACAAGGAATTTCGCTACCTTAGGATGGTTATAGTTACCACCGCCGTTTACTGGCGCTTAAGTTCTCAGCTTCGCCTGAACGAATCCAAGCTAACCGGTCCCCTTAACGTTCCAGCACCGGGCAGGCGTCAGTCCGTATACATCGCCTTACGGCTTCGCACGGACCTGTGTTTTTAGTAAACAGTCGCTTCTCGCTGGTCTCTGCGGCCACACCCAGCTCACCGAGAAAATCGGATCACCAAACGTGGCCCCCCTTCTCCCGAAGTTACGGGGGCATTTTGCCGAGTTCCTTAACCATAGTTCACCCGAACGCCTCGGTATTCTCTACCTGACCACCTGAGTCGGTTTAGGGTACGGGCCGCCATGAAACTCGCTAGAGGCTTTTCTCGACAGCATAGGATCATCCACTTCACCACAATCGGCTCGGCATCAGGTCTCACCCTCATGAGAGACGGATTTGCCTATCTCTCGGGCTACACCCTTACCCCGGGACAACCACCGCCCGGGCTGGACTACCTTCCTGCGTCACCCCATCACTTACCTACTACCACCTTGGGTCAGCGGCTCCACCACTCCCCATCACTCCGAAGAGATCAAGGGCGGCTTCACGGCCTTAGCATTAATGGATTCGATATTGGGCGTTTCAAAGCGGGTACCGGAATATCAACCGGTTGTCCATCGACTACGCCTGTCGGCCTCGCCTTAGGTCCCGACTTACCCTGGGCAGATCAGCTTGACCCAGGAACCCTTAGTCAATCGGCGCACACGTTTCCCACGTGTGTATCGCTACTCATGCCTGCATTCTCACTCGTGAACCGTCCACAACTCGCTTCCGCGGCTGCTTCACCCGGCACACGACGCTCCCCTACCCATCACGATCCCCGTTGGGGGTACATATCGCAATGACACGACTTCGGCGGTACGCTTGAGCCCCGCTACATTGTCGGCGCGGAATCACTTGACCAGTGAGCTATTACGCACTCTTTCAAGGGTGGCTGCTTCTAAGCCAACCTCCTGGTTGTCTCTGCGACTCCACATCCTTTCCCACTTAGCGTACGCTTAGGGGCCTTAGTCGATGCTCTGGGCTGTTTCCCTCTCGACCATGGAGCTTATCCCCCACAGTCTCACTGCCGCGCTCTCACTTACCGGCATTCGGAGTTTGGCTAAGGTCAGTAACCCGGTAGGGCCCATCGCCTATCCAGTGCTCTACCTCCGGCAAGAAACACACGACGCTGCACCTAAATGCATTTCGGGGAGAACCAGCTATCACGGAGTTTGATTGGCCTTTCACCCCTAACCACAGGTCATCCCCCAGGTTTTCAACCCTGGTGGGTTCGGTCCTCCACGAAGTCTTACCTCCGCTTCAACCTGCCCATGGCTAGATCACTCCGCTTCGGGTCTTGAGCGCGCTACTAAACCGCCCTATTCGGACTCGCTTTCGCTACGGCTTCCCCACACGGGTTAACCTCGCAACACACCGCAAACTCGCAGGCTCATTCTTCAAAAGGCACGCAGTCACGAGAATCTCCGAAAAGATTCCGACGCTCCCACGGCTTGTAGGCACACGGTTTCAGGTACTATTTCACTCCGCTCCCGCGGTACTTTTCACCATTCCCTCACGGTACTATCCGCTATCGGTCACCAGGGAATATTTAGGCTTAGCGGGTGGTCCCGCCAGATTCACACGGGATTTCTCGGGCCCCGTGCTACTTGGGAATAACTCAAACGAGCCGCTGATGTTTCAGCTACGGGGGTCTTACCCTCTACGCCGGGCCTTTCGCATGCCCTTCGCCTACATCAACGGTTTCTGACTCGTCGT
>NZ_JBEYBS010000071.1:0-4388 GCF_040632375.1 Streptomyces sp. NPDC019396
TCATGGCCCGCCGCCTCACCGGCGAGAACACCATCTCCTGGCGCGACCCAAGGAAAGCCGCCAAACAACCCATCTCGGGATGAAACATCGGACGAAAACGACCTCTAAAGAGCGTTTTGTCCCCGTGGGGGTGTTTGGTAATGCAGCGCTGCGCCGACCGCCCGTGATCGGCCGCAGCAGGTCTGGTAGAACACGTGTGTGGCCTACAGATTCGTCGCGAACATCGCCTACGGAGGGCAGGAGAAGCGGCCGCCGGACATCTACGTGCCGACCGCCGGAGTTGCCGAGTCAGACGACGAGGAGGATCCAGTAATTGAGGCAGTCCTGCGTGCGCCGGCCGAAAACGTAGCCGCATGCGAGAGGCGCTCACGCGCATCCTCACCTACGGTCGCCCCGACGCGCTGCCGATGTTGATTGCAGTCTGAACCTGCCGACACAGCATGACCAGAAAGCCCGGCAGCGGCTATCTACAGCTGCCGTGTTCTACCTACGGTGAGCAACTCCAACTGCGGACACCTGCTGGGGGTAAGGCGATCATCGCGCCCTTTAGCGATGGTGTCGGCCGGCTGTCAGGGCCTGCGGCCAGAACTTCCTTTCTGGGCACGTCAGGTGGTTGTCAACCACCATGGGAGGAGGGTTCCGCCGGCCTGTCGCTCTGCTGCCTCCCAGGAGGCCAGATCGGGTTCGTACCAGGCGCCATCCTTCGATACGTAGAGGCCCTTTATGTTCAGTGAGGTTCCTGCGTCCTTGCACGAAACGCGGACCCATTCTCCTTCACTGAAGCTGTCGGCACTCCAGACTTGTACGTAACGGGTGGTCCCAGAAGTCGCCTGGCCAGATGATGTGGACGACGTGAGTTCGTGCCCTGTGGGGACGAACGAATCTCGTTCCCGGGAGATGTCGACCGTGACGTTTGCACAGCCATCTTCGGGCATGACCAAATCCACGCGGTTGTGGCCATCCACCGCCCCTAGATGTGCGTAGTAGAAATTGTACCCCCCGTCGGATCGCACTCCGCTCTTCCAGCCCGCTGGGGAAGTAGAACCTCTAGGCGGAGTCACCGCCCCTAGCGATTCCGATGCGTTCAGACTCACCCAAACTTTGTCAACATAGGCACGGAAGGAATGCGACGTAAGGGCCTCCGCGAATACGCTCTTGCACTGAATTGAGCTGCCGACCCTAATGTTGACGACAGCGCAATCATCGCCGTCAACCAGTATGGAACCTGGGTCCTCAAAATTTTGCGCGCTTCCGATGCTGGCGAGGGCGGGTGGCGCCATGGCACCAAAGAGGAGCGCGAGCCCAAGGGTCAACTGGACCGCCGGCCAGCGAAGCAGACGTACTACCTTATGCATATCATCCTCCAGTAGTTAAATGGCTGAAATGTTGGTGTATTCACCCTTGCCGTGAGAGTGTAGATAAAATCACCGTCTGCCAGGCGAACAGTCACCGAAAGCGAAAGCTTAAGGCGCTCGAAGGGGACACGCCACCTCTTGTGGATATTTGAGAAGATACCACTCAGAGCCTGCCAGCACCGGTTCGGCCGATGTCCAGGAGTACTCTTCGCATTTCCGGGCACGCACCGAACCCTTTCGTGAGCGAGTAGAGCCCTGACCACTGCTTTGGTTCTGGTGGTCAGGGCCCTACGTACTTCGGCGGCTAGGCTGCCGAAAGGCGATACATCTCACAAATGAGCCGTAGAAAATTTCAGTTTGACCCTACTGCATTGTCGTAATGTGTCTTAGCGAGGCCGCTCAGCAGAGAACCGACTTCGTCGCCCCCGCCGGTCCCCGAAACGTCCCCCACGAGATTCCACTTGTTGTCACCATCTAGAGTGACCCAAGCGCCTCCCGAGGCGCCATCATCGATGACTTCGCATGGTCCATCATCTTCCCCCCGAATGGTCCCTGTGTCGCCCTCTTCGCTCATTTCAATGAATGCATCAGGCACCACACAACTCTCGAGATCCCTCTTCTCAGTACCTAGATCGCTTGGAGGGTCTGCCGTGTAGCCCAACTCCTCTACGTATCCACTGAAATTATCTGCAGTCAGAGAAAAATTAATAGTTACAGGGTTCACGAAGTCACCCGGGTACTTGCCATCCGCATTCTGCTGCAGCCTTACGAATGCGAAATCGAGATTCCTCTTACTCTCATCATTTTCCTCAGATAGCTCCTCGTAATCTTCTCCTTCAAAGAAGATCTCTTCACCGTCCCACGTGCCGTACGGTATATCATCTCCGTCCCTTCCCGGAGAAAATGACACGTCTGCGGCGTCGGCCGTGACCCTCTCGTTGCTCCCTTCACCCTCATTTCCGTCTGCTTCATAGTTAACACAATGAGCAGCAGTTACGACGACATTCTTCGCGACCAACGTTGCTGAACAGTTGCCAATCTTGTCGATCTCGTCTTTATCGGTACTCAAGTGGCCAATAGCATCACCGTAAACAGCTCTGTTAAAGTATTTAGCCGCTCGACTGTTCATGAGTGTGCCGACTTCCCTGTCGCCATCCCATCCCGACTCGTTACCAATTAGGTGCCATTCGGAGTCTTCGTCCTGCCTGAACCAAGGACCTCCGGAAGCTCCGTGGCCGATATCCCTACACTCGCTTTGGAGTCCCAGGAGGCGCCCAGTATCCTCCTGGGCTTTGCTTATTTCCACATTAGACATTACGCAAGATTCAACGTTGTAAGGGTTGTCATCAGGGGAATCTTCATCACTGGCGCTCGTGTAACCGAGTGCTTCTACATTCCCGCTGAATGTCTCTGAAGTCAGAGAAAAATCGATTGATATAGGGTTCACGAAGTCACCCGGGTACTGGCCTTCACCGTTCGGCTTAAGGGTGATAAATGCGAAGTCAAGGCCCTGCCTATTCGCGACATCACCGTCGTCCCGCGCCTCATTGTATTCATCCTCAGGGAAATATATGTCCTCATATTCCCAAATGCCGAAGGGTGCGCTATCTTCTTGGCCGTCTTTGCCTGGCGTAAAGGCAACTTCGGACACTCTTTGATTTTCACCATCGAGAACGCAGTGCGCGGAAGTTGTGATGACGTTGCGCGCCACGAGAGTCGCCGTACATTGGTTAAAGTTTGTCTGCAGAAAGCCCACCGCATTCTGTACTTCAGAGGGGGCGGCAGCCGAGGCCGAGCCGGTGAATACTCCCAGTCCGGCAACTGCGGCAACTACGGCCGCGGCGGATGCCCCAATTTTAACAGCGCGTTTTTGGCTAGTCTTGGAGTGGGAAAAGATTCTCTCTGTTTCATTTTGAGCGCACATTGATATATTCCCTTTGTGGGTAACTGTGATCGCAGCGATGCCGCGCCAGTGCAAGAAGTTCCGTGAGGCGGGAATTTCAGGACCTCAGGGTAGGGGCATCGCACGCAAAAGCACATGAGTAATTCATGCCCACGCCTTCGTTCCGAGTCGGTTGATTTCGGTCGGTAAAGATCTGCGACGGCGGATTGCAAACTCTTCCCTGTCCACCAGTAACGGCGACTTAACCTCGCTTGGTATGGCCGTGAAAGGCGGTTTGTGTACTTTATGTGCAGATTTCTATGGAATGGGATATTGTGTTTTCGATATGCCGATTTCCAAGCCGCGAAATTGCGGCGCGACGCAGCCAGATGTCTACGTCTGAGACGGTGTCCTATGTGGCGCCCGGGCTCGTTGGACTGTTCATGCGGGGGTACGTGGAGTTGGATTGTTCTGGACGGGTTGTGGGAGATCGCGAAGCCGCTGATCCTTCCGTCGAAAGCGGTCGCAGGGCGGTGGGACGCAGGACACGCCTGATGAGACGCTGTTCGCCGCGATCGTCTACGTGCTGGTCAGCGGCTGCCTGGCGGGCACTCCCGCCATGCTTTGGCATCTCGAAGTCCACCGCACGTCGTCGGTTCATGATCTGGTCGAGGGCCGGCGAATGGGCACGGTTGCACGAAGCGGTCCTCGACAGGATCGACGAGTGCGGGCTGCTCGCCCCGATACGAACGCCATCCCCGTAACTACCTGGCCTTCCTCGGCCTCGCCGCCGCCCTCTGCTGCTACAAACGACTCGTCCGTATCACCACGTAGGACACTTCCCAATGTCGTTGTCAAGCCGCTGTGTTGACGGGCGGTAGGGCTTCGTAGCACCGTCTGTCACGCAGAAGCGCCCACAGGACGTTGACCCGGCGGCGGGCGAGGGCCAGCACGGCTTGGGTGTGCCGCTTTCCTTCCGCTCTCTTGCGGTCGTATTGATCCGAAACGGTAGGTGTTCTGGGTCGTTGATCTCTGCGTGAGTGAACTGGTGTGGGTTGCACGGCAGTTGTCGCCGTCGGCGCAGGAGGCCCTTCGGCTGCGGGCGGTGGCCGCGTTGGTGGCGGGCCGGACTCGCGGGGATGTCGCGGCGG
>NZ_JBEYBS010000072.1:0-4288 GCF_040632375.1 Streptomyces sp. NPDC019396
TCTTCGGCTACCTCACCCCGTCCGAGACCCGACGGCATCAACAACACGCCCTCGCGGCATAACAAGATCGTGTCCAGGATCACGGGGAAACTTCACTTGCGGCCGTTGACCTTCTTCCCGGCGTCGAAGCCGCGGGCGGCCTTGGAGACGGTCTCGGCGCCCTTGACCGACTGCGAGTCGACAATCAACGTCACTGGCCAGGGGCATCGTCCCTGGCCAATGCGGATCTGTCGACGGAGTTGATCACGGAGGAAGGCGATGCCGCCGCGGCGGTGCCAGGCGGCGAAGTGGTAGTAGACGGTCTGCCAGGGTGGGTAGTCGGGCTCTCGGCTCACTGGAGCCGGGCGATGCGCGCCTGGGTCGCCGAACAGGGCTGGCTCACCCTGGAGCGATTACCCGCCTACGCTCCCGAGCTGAACCCGGTGACCTGGTCGGCGCCGTGGCACCTTCGATGCCCTCCACAGCGTCAAGGACCAGGTGCGCTGGCTGGTGCAGGAGAAGAAGGCCCACTACATCGCGTTGATCAAGAGAAACCAGCCGACCGCGTCGGCCAGCTCAAGGCCCTGCCATGGGAGCGGGTGTCCGTAGCGCACACCGTCTCCGCACCGGGCACGGGCGGCGGGAGTCCGCTCGGCCAAGACCATGGCCATCGCGGCGAACCTGGGCGGGATCGCCTTCCCGGAGGCACGGTTGGCCCGACGCATCCACCGGCGCCGCCAGGAGAGCGGCAGACCCGGGAGACGGTCTACGCCGTCACCAGCCTCGACACCCACCACGCCAGCCCCGCTGACGTGAGCGGATACGTGCGCGGACACTGGGGGAATCGAAAATTCCAGCCACCACGTCAGAGATGTGGTGTTCGCCGAGGACGCCTCCACCGCCCACACCGGCAGCGCGCCCGGGCGATGGCCGCTTTGCGGAACCTGACCCATCGGCAGGCTGCGGCTGCTGGGCGCCGACAACATCGCCAAGACCACCCGAGCGATCCGGGACGCACCCGAACACACCCTCTGGATCTGGAGAAATCACCGGCTCTCTGCTCCTACCAGGAACTTGAAGCCGCCCTGATCAGGTCTCGCCCACGAGCAGAACGTGTGGTTCGGCAGCCAAGGCGCGCAGCGCCGTGAACCGAGACGAACCGGCATCGCGAAGGAGGGGCCGGGCGCAGCGTCCCCGTCGACCGAATGCCAGGCGCATAGCCGCTCTGAGGTCAGACCTCGTCAGTGCTCGTAGGCGAGGGCCGCGCCGGTATCGGGGCCGAGGCATCGAACTCCTCTCCGCGTAGCGGCGACGCACGCGGGGACCTGGCCGTCGTGCGGGGATGTTCCTCACGCACGAAGCAGCGGGCCCAGCCGGGTGATCCCCCACGGCGGCCGGGGCCCGCACCGCATCTACCCGTCGAGAAGCGGGCAGCCACAGGCGTGTGACGAGGATCAGCGGCCCTCGTGCAGCACCATCGCCGAGCCTCCGCCGCGGCGCTTCGGTTCGGCAACCGCCTCGACCTTGCCGTCCGGCAGGAACTCCAGCGCAGCCACGGCCCCGATCTCCGGGGACGGTGTGAACGTCTCCGGCGCCAGGATGAAGGAGTGGCCGAGCTTCTTCAGCTCCTCGCTCTCCGGCGTCTTGAGGAAGGCGGGCTCCGCCTCGGTGTCGGTCCGGTTGCGCTGGGAGATGCGCGGAGCGGCGACGGCGTCCGGGAGGGACATCCCGAGGTCCAGACGGTTGACCAGGGTCTGCAGTACCGTGGTGATGATCGTGGCCCCGCCGGGCGAGCCGACGGCGATCTGCGGCTCGCCGTCCTTCAGCACGATCGTCGGCGACATGCTGCTGCGCGGGCGCTTGCCGGGACCGGGCAGGTTCGGGTCCGGCACGCCCTCAGTAACTGGCGTGAAGTCGAAGTCCGACAGCTCGTTGTTGAGCAGGAAGCCCCGTCCGGGCACGGTGATGCCCGAACCGCCGGTCTGCTCGATGGTCAGGGTGTACGAGACCACATTGCCCCAGCGGTCCGACGCCACCAGGTGCGTCGTCGACGGCCCCTCGTACGGCTCCTTGCCGCCCTTGCCCTGGGTGCATCCGCCGCCGGGGGCGTGGGGGTCGGCCGGGGCGACCGGGCTCTTCAGCACGGAGTCGGGCCGGATCAGGCAGGCCCTTTCTCGTCCGAACTTCTTCGACAGCAGTTCCTTGGTGGGCACGTTCGAGAAGGCCGGGTCGCCCACCCAGCGGTTCCGGTCGGCGAACCCGATACGGCTCGCCTCGATGTAGCGGTGGAGCGCCTGCGTCCGGTCCTTCGGCGAGAGCTCGGAGCTCTCCAGGATGTTCAGCGCCTCGCCGACGGTGGTGCCGCCGGAGGAGGACGGTGCCATGGAGTAGATGTCGTGGCCTCGGTAGGTAGTTTGCGTAGGGGCGCGGTGCAACGTCTCGTAGGCGGCGAGGTCGCCGCGCTCCATGAGGCCAGGGCGGACTGTACGGTCCGAGCCGGGAGCCACCGGCGGCTTCTGGGCGGTGCGCACCACGTCGCGTCCGATGTCGCCGTGGTAGATTGCGTCCGCCCCATCGCGACCGAGCTCCTTGTACGTGAGCGCTAGCCCGGGGTTGCGGAAGCGCGATCCGACGACGGGAAGTTCACCGCCTGGCAGGAACAGCTCAGCGGTGGAGCTGAAGTCGCGAAAGCGCTCCTCGTTCATCTCGGTCTGGGCCCGGAATTCCTCGTTCACCACGAAGCCGTCACGGGCGAGACGGGTGGCCGGGCGCAGGGCCTGCCCGAGCCCCATCGTGCCCCAGTCGGCCAGCGCCTCCTCCCAGGTCGCCGGGGTGCCCGGAATGCCGACGGACAGGCCGGAGTTGACGGCCTCGTCGAACGGGATGGGCTTGCCGGTGGACTTGTCAACAAAGGCATCCTCGCCCATACCGGCGGGAGCGGTCTCCCGGCCGTCGATCGTCCGCACCTTGCCGGACTTGGCGTCGTAGTAGACGAAGTAGCCGCCACCTCCGATGCCGGCGGAGTACGGCTCGACGACACCGAGCGCCGCGGCCGTGGCCACTGCGGCGTCGACCGCGTTGCCGCCCTTGCGCAGGGCCTCGAGTCCGGCCTCGGAGGCGTACGGGTTGACGCTGGACACGGCGCCGCCGCTGCCCCGGGCAACCGCCTGCTTCGGAGGCGGCTCGGACTGGGAGGGGCTGCCGTGAACGGCCGGCGACGCGGTGGCGTTGGCGGTGGAGACCAGCAGGGGACAGGCGAGAGCCGCGGCGCACGCGACAGCGACGACAGTGCGGTGGACAGCCATGAAACCTCCGGGACCTCGTGAGGGGAATGACGGAACCCTTCCAGTGCCGGCGCAGGTCGAGCAATGAGGCACACGAATATTTGCGCGAGATCTGAGGTTCCCGGTCAGTCCGACGTCGCTCTCACGGAGCGACTGCCGGCGGAGCTCCTGGCGCGTACCAGCAGTCTGCCGGGCGACGACGAGAGTGGGCCGCAGCTGCCCGAGGCTCTCCTCTACCTTCACCGCCTGGCGCGCCCGGCACGCCGCCGTCGATCCGCTCTACGACCTGTGGCTGGACGGCACGTTGAGCCACATGCACACCCCGCCGGCCTTCTACGCCGCCTGGGAGCACCGTGGTCTCGCCGCAGCCAGGAAGGAACTTCTCGAGCGTAATCGCATGGCTCCATGGCCAGCATGGAAGGTACGTTTCCCTGACCAGAGCGGCGGAAAGTGGACCGTCTCCATCGAGGTGCCCAGCGCCACGGTCATGAACGACGACTGGACCGACCACACCGCGGTTGTGACCGCAAGGCAGCACATTGACTCGGAGAGGGAGAGGGCGGCCGTGTACGTCTTGGCGCGGCGTGGACGCCCGCCTGGCCGGCTCCCTGGTGGACCAGCTGCGCCGGGAGGAGTCCCTGGACGGGATCGGTGAGGTTGCCGCCCGTCTGCACTCCCTGACCGCACATTGACGAAACAGGAGGGGTTTTGTGGACCTGCTCATCACTGGGATGGCGATTGGTGGAGGGCTCTGATGTGGGCCCTGCGCGAGTACACCCGTCAGCTGCACAGTACGCAGGTGTACCAGGCAGCCGGCGTTTACCTGAGCCTCGTGGGAGTGGCGTTCGCCCTGGCCAGCGCGATGACGGCGCCTTGGTGGCTGCCCGTGGCCGGGATCGCGTTCCTCGCCTGGGGCGCCAAGTTGGTTCTCTAAGAACTCCTAACAAAGGCGTTGGACGTGTCGGTGGGTGATGAGGCAGGTGGCGAGTCCGAGGAAGGCTTCGTGGATGTCGTCGCGTCGTTCC
>NZ_JBEYBS010000073.1:0-4000 GCF_040632375.1 Streptomyces sp. NPDC019396
GTCGACTGGCCGGAGAGCACGCGCTCCAGAGCCGCCTTGCGCTCCTGCTCCTGCTGCTTGCTGAACGGACCCTCGAGGTCGTGGTCGACATGGGTTTCATCCGAGTACAGATCAGAACGCGCAGCAGGGTGAGACACTTGGTCATGACGAGTAACGTGCGCTACGGCACTTGTTGAAGCCATCGCAGTGCATGCAGTGATGGCCACGACCAACGCCGCCGTCTTTACAGCCCTTCTCTGGTTGATCACAGACGAAAACCCCCTCCGGCGTGCCACGCGGGCACGGAAATTCAGGCGCGCGCCGCGCGCGTACCAACTGACTAAAGTTGTCCTCATTCGACAGTCCACGGACACAACTTGGGTGAGTAAATCTCGCTCATTTATCCGCGGATCACTGAGGGGCATAAGAGAGCCCCGGCCTCGTGCGCCACAGCTTTGCGGTCTGAAAGACGCCCTGATGGATGGATCCGGGCTCACACCTGTGATCAGCCGGCCCGTCCCTGCCGGTCGGCACGGGGTGTTTGCGCAATCCGGAGCTTACCGGCATGCCCGAACCGGCACGGACGAGCTCGTTCAAGCAACTTACCGCCAATCTCAAGGAGTTACGTGAGCAGGGACGGCTCGAGCAACGAGAAGGTGAGCGCATCCGCGCTCGCGGCGCAGGAGCGCAAGACAGGCTGACCAGGCTCACAGAGCCCTAGCCACCGAGCTCTACCTGCGCAAACTCGGCACCCGAGACCTCTCTCCAAGCTCTTCGGAGTAAACGGCAGCACTCTCATCAGAGCCGTTCACCTGGTTGATCGCGGCGGTGGAAGCGAGGACGGCGCCGTGGCGGGTGACGATAAGGACTCGGAAGGCCTCGCGCTCTCCTCGGAGCCTCGGCTGGATGAGGTGTTCGCTGACCAGGGCTTCCTTGGCTGCCCGGATGGCGTCAATCATGTCGGTCTTGCGACCGCCGCGGACCGCTGGCCGCTTGGGACGCAGTACTTCGACGACCTGTTCGCCAGCTTGGTCCAGGAAGGCGGCCAGACCGGCTCCGTAACTACCGACCCCTTCGAGAGCCCAGCATCGGCGGCCGGGAACATGCTGGCGGGCGAAGTCCAGCAGGCGCTGGTAGCCCCGTGCGTTCGCGGGGGCATCGGTGGTGGCAGTGACGGCACCGATGGGGCTGACCGCGGCTGCGGCGAGGGTGTCCCGGTGGGTGTCGATGCCGATGACGCCATCGACACGTTCTGCGAGCATGGTCACGCGGTGGTTCTCCTTCAAGAGCTGGGCGACCGTGGTCGGCGCCGGCCTGGGTGGAGTCACCGCGTGGCAGAACTGTGATGAGTCACGTCGAAATGGCGGACAAGCTGCTGATCAAGCCAACGGGGTGGGCCAGGCCGACGCCGACGTCCAGTAGACATCTCGGGGGCACGGCAGGCTCTGACGAGCCGCCAATTACCTTGCGCGTCATACCGGAACGTCAACGCCAGCCTGGCAGCAACCCATCCCGCGCCGCAGGCCGACTATCACAGTTACCTTCTTCGCGGCCCCGCAAATGGGGCGCCGGGCCTCCGGAGTTGGCATGACTTTCTCCCCCTGTCGAACGCATGGCCTGGGGGGTGGTGTCACCGGCTCCGGAGGCATCGACAGACCGCTGATTAGGGGCATGACCACCGACCTTTCCGCAGGTCGGGAGGCTCTTCGTAATGTGGATGTGGCGATCGGTGCCGTGGCACGGCCGGGCAGGGACGACCGGAGGACGCACGTGATCGACGTCAGCGACATCAGTGTCTTCCTCGGCCTGGACGTCGGCAAGGGCGAACACCACGCCACTGCCGTCACCCCGGCCGGGAAGAAGGCCTTCGACAAGCGGCTGCCCAACAGCGAACCCAAGCTCCGCGAGGTCTTCGGCAAGCTGCAGGCCAAGCACGGAACCGTGCTCGTGGTGGTCGACCAGCCGGCCTCCATCGGGGCCCTGCCCTCGGCGGTCGCCCGGGACATGGGCTGCCCGGTCGCCTATCTGCCCGGACTGACAATGCGGCGGATCGCGGACCTCTACCCAGGCGAGGCCAAGACCGACGCCCGCGACGCCTTCGTCATCGCCGACGCGGCCCGCTTCATGCCGCACACCCTCCGCTCGGTCGATCTCGAAGACGAGACGATCGCCGAGCTGGAGATGATCGTGGGCTTCGACGACGACCTGGCCGTTGAAGCAACGAGGATCAGCAACCGGCTGCGGGGCCTGCTGACACAGATCCACCCGTCGCTGGAACGGGAGCTGGGCCCGCGAGTGCAGCACCCGGCGGTGCTCAGGCTTTTCCACCAGTTCGGCTCCCCTGCCCAGATCCGCAAGGCCGGACGCCGACGGCTCGTGACGTTGATACGCCCGAAAGCACCACGGATGGCCGAGCGACTGATCGAGGACATCCTCACCGCCCTGGACGAACAGACCGTCCTCGTTCCTGGCACGGACGCGGCCGCGCTGATCGTCCCCAGCCTCGCCAACTCGCTGCAGGCAGTGCTTGACCAGCGGAAACTCCTCGCCGCCCGGATCGAGGACCTGCTGGAGAGCCACCCTCTTTCCAAGGTCCTGACGTCCATACCGGGGATCGGCGTCAGGACCGGAGCACGGATCCTCATCCCCGTCGGCGACGGCACTTCGTTCCCGTCCGCCACCCACCTCGCCGCCTACGCCGGCCTCGCCCCGGCGACCCGCAGCTCGGGCTCCTCGATCCGGGGCGAACAACCTCCCGCCGCGGAAACAAGCAGCTCAAACGGGTCTTCTTCCTGTCCGCGTTCGCGGCTCTGGCCGACCCGACGTCCCTGGCCTACTACGACAAGAAGATCAGCCAGGGCAAGCACCACACTCAAGCCCTCCTCTGCCTCGCCAGACGCCGAGCCGACGTGCTCTTCGCGATGCTCCGCGACGGCACCTTCTACGAACCCCAACCCGCCCCAACGGGTTGACGAAACCCATAGAATCCGCCCCTAGCGCACCTACACCATTCCACCCTCGACAGTCAGGTTCCGCACGCCTGCTGACGTCACCTCGTTCCTCGCGAACAGCAAGCCCACGGAGATCAAGTCAGCATGCTGAATCTCTGCGAGCCCTTACGGCCTCGTGTGAGATTGGCATGGGGTCGTGCCGGGGTAGCGGCTGACGTCGTGATCACGTCTGTGTGGCAGGCGGTGCGAGTGTTTTGTTGTGTTGGGTTGTTCGCTGATCGGATTGGTGTCGCCGACGCACCTGATGATGTCAGGGAGGTTGTCGCAGCGGGTGTGGTGTCGGCCCAGAAGGTCCTGGGGCACCGAGCGCCGAACAGCGAGGCCGAGCTGCTGGATTTGATCCGTGACGTGCTGGCACTGGCAGGCGGGTGCGAGGTGACGTGAGCAGTCGACTTGAACGCCGGGGGCCGCGCTGCTGATTGCCCTGCTGAACCAACGACAACCAGCGGCTGCTCCACATCCCCAGCCGGACCGGACCGTCCACCACGCTTCCAGCTCCTATCGTGGTGACGGCCAAACGGACGCGAAGGACGATTTCGTCCTCGCAGACCAAGCACGCATGCGCCGCGACCTGCAGCCCCTGCAGAAGCAGGACGAGAACGCCATCGACCTGCGGATCCTCACCGCCCGGCTACGACCTCACAGCCGACCGCACAAGGGCCATAAACCGGCTCTGCGCAGATGCCGGAGTACTCCCCCGCTCTGGAGCGCGCCTTCGACTACTGCACCTCCAAGCCACCCTCCTCCTGCCGACCGGCCACCAGACCCCGGCCACCCAGCGCCGGATCGTCCTAAACCGTTGCGACGTCGCTGAAGAACCGCAAGGCCAGAGGCGCCCAAGCAGGGCCGCAGCCGCGCCAGGACGTGCACTGCCTACCGCCATCCCGGCGAGAAGACGGCCGCCGCCGCGGTGCACTGAAGTTTCCCCGTGATCCTGGACACGATCTTGTTATGCCGCGAGGGCGTGTTGTTGATGCCGTCGGGTCTCGGACGGGGTGAGGTAGCCGAAG
>NZ_JBEYBS010000074.1:0-3603 GCF_040632375.1 Streptomyces sp. NPDC019396
GAACCGGCCCCACGACGTTCACCTCGAAGACGCCGACCCTCTCGTCCCCAGCTTTCCCGAACCCGAAAACATGCCAGTTACTTGACGCGGGACACCACGCCGAATGGGCCGCCCGAAGCCGAATAGAGCGGCAAGCCGTGGGGAACGATCAGGGATTCCGAACGGGCATTTCCCGCTCACCTACCCGCAAGGATCGCCGATGCTTCCTGAGGTCCGTCCCCACGTCTCCGGCCCCCTCGCAGACCAGTTGCAACACCAGCTGGGTCTCGCTTCAGACCTGGAAGCCAGGCATCTCGATGTGGAGCGCGTGGCCGGCATCGCAGTCGTCGCGGCTGCCCACTCCGGTGGCTACGCGGCCATCGGGCATCTCCTCGGGCTACTGGCCGCGCTTCCCGCTCCCACCGGGGCAGGGGAGCGCTTCTGGTTGCAGCTGTGGAGGTCCTCGGGCACCGCCTACCTGCTACCCGCCAACATGAAGGCTGAGGTGCTGCAATCCATGGCAGGCGAAGGAACCGCCCTGGCCCGACAGATCCTCTCGGCTGTCGATGAGATGACCCCGCCCCAACGCGTCGCGGCCGGGGAGGCGATCGGTCAAGCCCTCGCCGAGTCCGATCATCTACCCGACCTCAAGACACAGGTCATCGGGGAACTGTGGCTCCGCGATCTCGAACTCACCGCCTGGCACGTCCTGCACGCTGACCGCAGGGCGGACGATCCTGCCGGACGGAAAGCCTTCCTCGAAGCCTGGACGAGCGCGTGAAGCAAGCGGTGCGGCCCGCACGGTTCTGAAGGGCCCTGGCGCGGTAACCGGCTGCGGGGCTACCCGACACAGCTCCCAGCCCTGACTCATGCCTTCCAGACGATGAACGCCCAAAAGGCGGAGGGGATCGCCCTGGTCCCTGCGGCACCGCCCAGCAAGCACCACGCCAAAGGCGTGGGCAAAGGGGAACTTCCGAACCACGACAGCCCACACAGACGCTACGCGCCCGCATGGTCGCCAGGGGAGACAGTCGCATCAGAGGTGCTGGAAGCGGAGTAGCGTGCCGACGTGCGCGTGTGGAACTCGCCAGCACCCGGCGGGGCGGGGATGCCTCAGGCCGTTGTCCTCGGGTTGGTCGATTCGGCGGCGCGGCGGTATTCGGCGTTGATGCGTTGGGCTTCTTCGAGTTGGTCTTCGAGGATGATGATGCGGCAGGCGGCCTCGATGGGGGTGCCCTGGTCGACGAGTTCCCGGGCGCGGGCGGCGATGCGCAGCTGGTAGCGGGAGTAGCGGCGGTGGCCGCCCTCGGAGCGGAGCGGGGTGATCAGACGGGCCTCGCCGATGGCGCGGAGAAAGCCCTGGCTGGTGCCGAGTATTTCGGCGGCCCGGCCCATCGTGTAGGCGGGGTAGTCGTCGTCATCGAGACGGCCGAAGGAGTCGTCTGCGGTCATTGCACCTCTCTGGGAACGCGTCGAGGGGCCCTGGTGCCTACCGGCACCAGGGCCCCGAAGGAACTACTACACCATCTGCCGGCCCCAGTACTGCGCCGGCCTTCTGTTTCCGCACACCAACCTGGGAGAGGTTGGGGGATGCGGGGATCGCGGTTGCTTGACCGAAGACCACCTCACTCACGATGTCCTGCGGTACCCGGGCTCAGACATCCACCCGGGCGATCCTGATGGCGCGAAATTCCTCCGTTCTTCCCTCTTGATCAACCACTTGCCGAACGCGAACTGCGTACTGCTTGTCACGCGGGTATTGCTGGTGTTGCGTACTGCTGGGTGACCTGAGTAAGCGTCACTCTTCGGCAGCCAGCCCCTCGCCCTGTCTCCTATGGCTTGGAACCCCGCTGCCCTAGCTCCCGGTACGCGCGCCCGCAGCCGACGCCTTTACCGAGCCCTGCTCACTGACTTCACTGCTGATACTGCCAACTGCCACTGCGGTACTGCTCACGGCGGCCCCTGAACACTGCGGGCCCCCCGGTCCGGTCGTCAGCCCCGTCGCCGTCCTGCAACCACTGTGGCTTCGGAACTCCACCACCGAACCGTCCTGCGCACTGCAACTGCGGGTACTGCTGCCCGGCAGTTCGTCTCTGCCAGGCCCTGCTGTCCGTCTTCACGGCTACGAGAGAAACCATAACCACACCACCGCCCAATGTCTACTAGGGCCAGCACAGATTTATTACTGTCCGGTGGCGAGGTCATCGTCCTCGGGTACGGCGGGATCAAGCCGGGTTGACCACCCCGGTCCGGGGCACAAGCACCGGGACCGCAGCGGGGTGGGCATGGGCGATCCATGGACGGGGGCCTGATGGACGCGATGAGCATCAGCGTCGCGAACACTCGCCGCGCTTCCTCCGTCGCCGACGCACGCGAGAGCACCCGCGACTTCCTCGAAGCCCTCGTACCGGCGATGCAGCGAGACCGTCTACATCGTGCTCCTGGTCGTCTCGGCACTTGTCAGCAACGCCATCCGCCACGGCGGCGGCATCTACGCCCCGGGCCTGACCGCGCACTCGGACAGCATCGAAGTGGCCGTGCAGGACAGCAGCCCGAGGGCCCTCGCATGCGCAGCCCCGACCTGCACGGTGGCACCGGGGGCTTCGGCTGGCCCATGGTCAACCGCCTCGCCCAATGCCACGCCATCACCTGTCAGAAGACCGGTGGCAAGACCGTAACCGCCCTACTCCACCGACAGCACCGCCCGGGGTCTTCTCCGCAGGGTGGCCGCCGAGACAGCGTGCTCCAGGTACTCCGTCGCGGCCCTAGCCTTTGGGCAGCTTGGCCCACACGCGTGCGGCCATCTCATCGGCCTCGATCACGGAGTCGCCGACGACCGGCTCGGGTTTGACGCCCTTCATCGTTTCCAGCACGTCGCTCTTGGTCAGGTCGAACGGAAAGCGCGCGATGACACAGCGCATGGTGCCTCACAGGAGTGAGGGAAGGAAGAAGGGCCGGACTGGCCGCGGGTGGGACGGCTCAGCGGGAGAGGGCGAGGACTCCCAGGGCGTTGCCGTGGTCGTCGACCATGGGCAGGGCCGCGAGCCGCCGGTGGCGCATAGTGCGCTCGGTGTCGGCGCCTGTGGTCAGCGGCGTGGCGAAGAGCACCTCGTTGCCGACGATGTCGCGCAAGCGGACCTGGTCGGTGTACGCGCTGCCGTCCCGGACGGCGGTGAGCCGGGCCTGGGTGACAATGCCGGTGAACTGCGCGTCCTCGTCGCGGACGACGAGGTGAGCTGTGCGGGCGGCGGCCATGACGGACAGAGCCACCTCGACCGTCATCGCGTCCCAGACGTGAAGCCCGGCCGCGTCCACGGGATCGGCCGCCGTCTGCACGGCGTCGCTGCTTGTTGAGCGGGGCTGCATCCGGACCAGCGTCACAATATGCCTCCTGCACAGGTGGATGAGTTTCCGGCTCACGTGGTTCTCAGGCCGCGGCGAAGGCGGGCCGGCGCCGGGCGGCCGAGGCGGGGCCGCGGCGGCCGCGGGAGGAGGATGCGCTGCGCTTGGGGCGCTCGGACACCGGCGCCGTGATGGTGACCGGGATGCCGGAGGGGGCCTGGGCTCCGGTGATCCGGCTGAGTGCCTCCTCGCCGGAGCGGACCTGGGTGGTCTGGGGCACGA
>NZ_JBEYBS010000075.1:0-3474 GCF_040632375.1 Streptomyces sp. NPDC019396
GGGAGCCCCCGGCCACCCCCCAACCCCAGCCACTCCCCGGCCCGCACACACGCGACGAGCCCCCACCCCCTTGGGAGTAAGGGCCCGCCGGAGGCGTCCGTCTTCTCCACCACAACCATGTACTGCCCGGACTCCACCTCGGCCGGCGCGGGCGGTCCCGGCGGTCCGCGCCAGCGGACCCGAACGGGAACAGCCGCCCCGCCAGGGGCGCCCGTTCGGCCCGACGAAGGAGGGCCCGGTCCGCCCCGCGGACCCCGGCCCCGAAGGGGCCCAACAGATCGTCGCGCCGCCAGGCGCGTCCACGGCCCGGTGCCGACGGCACCGGCCGACGAAGGAGGCCGGGGCCGGCGAGCACGCACCGGGCCACCAACACCGCCGCCCCGCCAGGGGCGTCCGCTACCGCCGCCGCGCACGGCAGCGCCCACCCCCGGTCGAGTCGGCCGGGGGCGGGCGCCGTCGTGCGCCGGTTCTACTCGGCGTCCTCCGTCACGCAGCAGGTGAGCGGCACGCCGTGCATGTCGTAGTTGGTGACGTCGGGGGCGACGTGGAACCTCCTGCCGCTGTAGCGCAGGCGGGCCGTGCTGTCGGCGTCGAGCGTCACAGTGGCGTGCGGCTTGCCGCGACGCGGGTGGGTGATCTCCGCGACGATCCCGCGAAGCCCGTTGAGGTAGGCGGGGGACAGCTTGTCGAGTCGGACGGTGGCGCCCTTGGTGACCTTCGCGGCGGCGATGGCCTCGGCCTTGCGGCGGTCGGCCTTCCGGCGGGTGTTGACGGCGTCGATGATGTGGTTCAGGGCCGCATCGTCGGCGTCGCTGACGATGAAGGCGGTCATCTGCTCAAGGGTGGTCAAGAGTTCTCGTTCTCCTACGTTGAAGGTTCGGGACCGGAGGGGGAGGGCTGCCTCCCTCCCCCTCGGCGGAGTCAGGTGGTAGGGCTGGAGAGTCGGCGGGTGGCCTCCTTGAAGGTTTCGGCGGGGAACATGACGTCGGGCCACTGGACGGACACCTCGCGGCCGTCGCTGTACTCGATCCCCCACGCCAGGGAGTCGCCTTCGGCGGCCGGACCGGCGACCTGGGCGGGCTCCCATCCGGCGAAGCGGCGGCGGGGGTCTCGGGCGTTCGGCACCCACTTGCGGACCCTGACGGGCAGACCGGCCACGGCGGTTGCGATTCGGGCCGCTTCGTCTGCGTATGACATGCAGTCTCCCGGTGTTGAAGGTTCGGGCTGTCGCCGGGAGGGGCTGCCATCCCCTCCCGACACTGCTAATTCTGCCTTATTCGAGATGCTGCGTCAACGCTGTGACGTGCGTGTTCCTAGATTCCCCACCACACGCGCTGCTCGTCAATCAACAGCTCGATCGGCAGGACTCCCGCACCGTTGAGTGCGACCGGCGCCACCTCGTCCCGGTCGACGGACAGGCGCATCCGGGCTTCGCCGTCGGGGTCCCGGACAAGGTACGCGGATACGTGCACCCCGACCAGCGTGATCATGGGGACTTCTCCGGCGCCGTCCCGCTCCGGCGCGTGCACGGGGTGGACGCGGGATTCCGCGTGCAGTCGCTCGACGTCCTCTTGCCGCACGGTCACGCCTCCTGCGCGATCTCGTCCGCCTTGTATCCGGCCGGCTTGCCCATGCCGGGCCAGACGACCATGACCAGCGCGTCGCCGGTGAAGGGTTCGGTGCCGTATCCGGTGACGGTTCCGAGGATCAGGGGAAGCGTGCGGTGCCGCACGGTGCTGGTGCGGGGGTGGGCCTCCTCGATGGCGGGGGCCGGGGTCTGGGCTGCTTCGGTGTTCACGTCTACCTCTCGGGGGATGGGGGCCGGTGCCGAGCGGCACCGGCCCGGCGGGCGGTCAGGCGTCGGCGCGGTCGCGGCCGAACGTGTGGCGGGTGCCGTCGCAGCAAGGGCAGACGTCGCCGATCAGCTCCGCGAGACTGCGGCCCACCGTGATCGCTCGGACGGCGCTGGCCTTGACGGGCGGGTTCTTCGGATCAGCGGTGATCCATCCGGCGGACGGCGGGACCAAGAGGGGGCCCGGCGGCACGCGGAGGATGCGGGCGGCGACGTGGGAGGCGGCTGCCGCTTCGGCTTCGACCTGCTCGGGGTCGACTCCGGCCGTGGACTCGATGGCGGTCCGGGCAACCTTCAGCAGCAGGGCCCGGGATGCGTCCTCCGGGTCGATCGCCTCGGCGGGCACCCCGTTGATCAGGAAGGCGCGGTGGTCACCCTGGGCGGTCAGGGCGGCGATCAACCGGTTGCGGACCACCTGGGCGGGACTGCCGGAGATCGGGCGGGGCGGGACCGGCGGGCCGTCGGTCTGCGAGATGTCGAAGACCGCGTTCGAGACCCACCCGCGCGCCGGTGCCTCGTCCTGGGGCTCGGAGTCCTCCGGCGTCGACGCCTCGTCCTCCCGCCGCCCTCGCATGGGCCCCCAGATCCGGATGCCCTCCTCACCCTTGCGGACCTGCCGCCCCTCGTCCTGCCACGCCCGGTAGCCGAGTACGCGCGTCGCCTCCGGGGCCTGGAGGCCGATGGCGATGGCGTTGACGGCTCCGCGGTGGTTCAGGTGGACGGCTCCGGCCCGCATGACCGCCGCCCACACGTCGCGCCGTCCCATAGCGGCGTATCCGGCCTGGAGAAGGTCCGCCAGTTCGGCCGTGCGCCGCTTGCCGAGTTCTCGCCGGGCGTCCGGCGCGAGCTTCCTGTACCCCATCGCGCTGTCCTTTTCGTGTTGAAGGTTCGGGCCTGTCGTCCGGGGCTGCCATCCCCTTCCGACATCACTAATTCTGCCTTATTTGGGGGCCTGAGTCCACCCAGGAAGAGGTTTGAGCGAGTGATCTGCATCACACATTTTCGCAGGTCAGGGGCGGTTTCCACCCTCTCCGGGCGGCCCTTGCCCGGCGGCCCGCCACGGCTCCGCCCGGTGGGTGGGGGCTCCCCTCGGTTGGCCGGGCAGCTCCGCCCGACCGCCGGTTCTGTGGGGGGTGCCAGGCTCGCGAAGCGACCGCGAAGCGGCTCGGCCTGGCACCCCCCACAGGTTCGGTGGTAGCCCGAAGGGTGACCGGTCGGCCGAGGGGAGCCCCCGCCCACCCCCTACACCTCAGCCACCTACCGGGCCGCACACAGCACACCGCCCCCGCACCCCTTGGGCAGGCCCGGCGCCCGCCGGAGGCATTGGCGTTCGCCTCGACCGACGACCCGGTGCTGCCCAGCTGCAGCGCTGACCGGAGCGGACAGACCGGCGGTCCGCGCGAGCGGACCCGGGAGAAGGTCGTCGCCCCGCCAGGGGCGTCCGCTTCGGCCCGACGAAGGAGGGCCTGGTCCGCCCCGCGGACCCCGGCCGCCGCGCGGCCGCCGGCCCCGAAGGGGCCCAACAGGTCGTCGCGCCGCCAGGCGCGTCCACGGCCCGGTGCCGACGGCACCGGCCGACGAAGGAGGCCGGGGCCGGCGAGCACGCACCGGGCCACCAACAC
>NZ_JBEYBS010000076.1:0-3416 GCF_040632375.1 Streptomyces sp. NPDC019396
GGCTACGAAGCGCGGGGTCAATCTTCTTGGGCACGTGTCCCATCCTCCCTGATGGCTCACAACGGAGCGGCAGAGAAGTCGGAACGGTTCAACCTGCCCCTGCACGACACAGCGCAGAACCAGATCTGGCTGGAGATCGGCCAGGTCGCCCTCGACCTGCTGGCCTGGATGCCCATGCTTGCCCTGACCGGCGAGACCCGCAGGTGGGAGCCCCGCCGCCTGAGGCTCCAGCTGTTCTCCGCCACCGCCCAGCTCGTCACCACCGCCCGCCGCCGGCACCTGGGATTCGCCCGCCACTGGCCCTGGACCGATGTGATCACCGATGCCCTGGCACGACTCCACGCTCTCCCGAACCCCGGCTGACCAGTACGTCCCGTCCCTACGAGCAGCACCACCCGACCGGAGCCGTGGAACCTGGCGCCCACCCGACGCGAAAGCCGGGCCGCCAGCCTGCCCACCATCAGCCCGAACAGCCGAAACGGCCCGCCGAAGAACCGACGAACCGTCACGAAAGATCGAGGTTAAGCGCGTTTTACTCAGGTGCGAGTTGGGGGGAAGGAGAAACAATTTGCCTTCCGTGATCGAATGTGACACCTGACCGCGGTTGATCGTAAATGTCGATGCCGATCTATATCGGAGGTAGAATCGTGATTAGACGCCGGAAGATTTGTGCGGCTTTGTCTGCCGTACTGGCATTGAGTGCCGTCGAGGCCGGCTTCCACATATCCGCCTCGGCTGCAGAATCCTCTCCGACCATCATTGCTCATCGCGGGTCGAGCTATACACGACCTTCGCATAGTATGGCATCCTATGAGAATGCCATCGATTTGCATGCGGACTATATTGAACCAGATCTCTTTCCGACTCGCGACGGTAATCTCGTGTCGATGCATGACGCGGACCTAGAAGAATGGACCAACGTAAGAGAGGTTTCCTACTTCGAAGGAAGGGAAAATGAAAATGGGAAATGGGAGATTCAGGACTTTACGCTTGCGGAACTAAAGAAGCTTTATGTGCGCGACCGTGATCGACCGGAAAATCATGCCGCGCCTTACAATACAGAAAGAATACCAACTTTCCAGGAGGTTATAAACCTCGCCAAAAGGGAAGGTGTGGGGATAGCCCCCGAGATCAAGTTTCCAAAATCCAACAAGGATAAAGGCTTCGATGTCGCAGATTTGGTCTACGATGCACTTGAGGAGAACGGCCTAGCTTCGTCGGGATCGGAGGTGATAGTCGCGAGTGCTGAAATTCAGGCGCTGAAAGACCTTGCAGCGAAAGGTATACCCAAGTCCAAGCTGCTCATGACTATCTACCCTCCGAGCTGGGGAGGGGGGCCAGCCGACACTCCGGGGTTGGAGTGGTCTGACATGACAACAGTGGATGGCCTGACAGATATAGCGGAATATGCTGGCGCCATCGCACCGAGGCACGACATGGTGTACAGGCAAGGAGAATCTACCGGCCTTGTGGAAAACGCGCACGAGGCTAACCTGAAGGTGTACACTTGGACCATCGCGCCTGACACGGTGCCAGGTGAATTCAATGATGATGAGATCGCCTGGATCAGTGCGCTCTACGGTGTAGGCATAGATGGAATTTACGCTGATTATCCGATGACCGCGCTTGCGGCAAAACGATTCACGTCGGACGCGCAAATCAATGGCTGCCCAAAGGCTTACCACACCGTGCTCGACGCTAAGCCTGGAAGGAACGAGGCGACGGTATCGTTCTCCTGTGGATCGCAGGTTGCTGTTGATGCTTGGGAAATTAGCTGGAATGTTCCAAGTGGATTGAGCGTGATTAGCGTAGACAGTGAGGCGGCATGTACACTCAATGGCAACCGAATTACCTGCAAGAATCGAAATACACCGAGCGTGGGCACGAACTCTTTTAAGGTGTATTATGATTGGGACGGGGAGACGGCTTCCCTCCATGTCACTGATCTCGCCGCAGACATCTGGTTCGACGTGTGATAGCCCGCCGTAACGCAGGCTCTTAAGGGTTGTCCCGTAATCCCCAGTGGATCAGCGCACGGCGTCAGATGCGGTGCATCGCAAGGCGAAGAGTCATCCTCATACTGGGCGTATTCGGATGATTCGACAACGCAGCGAGGTGCCGTAGCTGGCGTCGTGCTGCAGGGGCCTGCGTTTGATGCCCGTGGTCAGCCAGGGGCCGCCGCCCTGGTAGGCGAGATCGGCCAGGATGGGAACGCCCTGGCGCTCGCAGATCCGGATGATCCGGTGGGTCGGGCCTTGACCCCGGATTTTGGACACCGGAGAGACTTGGATCTTGATGGTCCAGGAGAACGGAGTCCCTCTGGCTTCCTGGACGCCCGGCCTCCATTAAGCTCTCACCGGCCTCGGTGAGAGCGACCACGTCATCGTTGACGGCACTCTGATCCCCATCGACCGGATCCGCGCGGATGAGCCGTACTACTCGATGAAGCACCGTAAGCATGGCATGAACGTGCAGGTCATCGCCCGACCCGACGGCACGCCGCTGTGGTTCTCCCGCGCAACACCGGGCCGCACCCACCGACCTGACCGCAGGCCACGCCCACGGCATCGTCCAGGCCCGCCTCACCGACAGATCCTCGTCCTCGCGGACCGCGCCTACCAGGGCGCCGGCGCCACTGTCCGAACCCCCTACACGAATCACCGCGAACAACCCGAGCACTACCAGCAGTTCAACCGCGAACATGCCCGGCTGAGAACTCCAGGAGAACGGGCCTTCGCACAGCTGAAGCCCTGGCGGCTACTACAGCGAGCCAGATGCTCCACCCGCAGAATCGGCACCGCCGTCCAAGCCATCCACACTACTGACCTGCGACTATTCAGGATGAAAACGGCTCAGTCAACCGGTTCAACCGGTCTTCCATGCTCCTCCCTTACCCATCGCTGCGCACCGGAGTTGAGTGATTACCGGCCGTCTGGTGCATATTCCCCATCGGCTGCCCATGGCCCGGTCCGCCCCTGCCCCCCTGTCAGGGACGAACCGGGCATCCCACGACGACGCAGAGGAACGACGCGACGATGACCACCCACAAGGAAACCGTTCACGACCCGCTCGTCGAGGCGGGCCCCGAGTGCACCGCGGCGGCTGTGGTCTACGTGTGTGCCGTGCGCAGTTCCACCGCGCCGACGCTGGCCGAGGAGCGGGCAGAGGCTGAGGGGATGGAGCGCGCCGTCGAACTCGGGTTGCGGGTGGTGGAGCTGATCACGGATGAGTACGGGACGGCCGACCCCGGGGACCGGGACGGTTGGAGGCGGGTCCGTGCGCTGGCGGAGTCCGGCGACATCGTTGCGGTGATTGTGCGGTGGCCTACGGTGATTGCGCCGGAATCCGTGCACGAGCTCCGCTACCGTGAGATCGCCTGGCTTCGGGATCACGGGGTCCGGGTCTGCTACTCATGG
>NZ_JBEYBS010000077.1:0-3260 GCF_040632375.1 Streptomyces sp. NPDC019396
GATGTCGAGACCAAGCAGGCCATGCGTCCGCGTGACGCCATGGCGTCGGCCGGCAAGACCCTGGTCGAGCTGTTCGGTCTGGCCCGTGAGCTCAATATCGATGCCGAGGGCATCGACATGGGCCCGACGCCGACGGACGCCGCTCTTGCCTCTGACATGGCGCTGCCGATCGAGGAGCTCGAGCTCACGGTCCGCTCCTACAACTGCCTCAAGCGCGAGGGCGTCCACTCGGTGGGTGAGCTCGTCGCCCGTTCCGAGGCGGACCTGCTCGACGTCCGCAACTTCGGTGCGAAGTCGATCGACGAGGTCAAGGCGAAGCTGGCCGGCATGGGCCTGGCCCTCAAGGACAGCCCGCTCGCATTCGATCCCGTCGCCGCGGCTGGCGCATTTGGCGCAGACGGTCGTGCGAGCACGGGCTTCGTGGAGACCGAGCAGTACTGAACAACGCGGCCACAGGTCGTGTCACGATGTGGCGGTGCCTCGGCAGAGGGATTGGCGTGCCCCCCAGACTGGTCGCGGTTCTGAGGTTGTCTTCCCCACGGGCACGTTAGCCGCGGGTGCTTTGCGTCCGGCCCTCGCCGGGCCAGGGCGATTACCCTACGGGCCCGCACCGCGCGGGCCCGAATCCAAGGAGACAGCGATGGCCAAGGGCACTGTGAAGTGGTTCAAGGCGGACAAGGGCTTCGGCTTCATCGAGCAGAGGGATGGTGGCCCGGACGTCTTCGCCCACCACTCCAACATCGTCAGTCAGGGCTTCCGCGAACTGCGGGAGGGCCAACAGGTGGAGTACGACCTCACGCAAGGCCAAAAGGGTCCCCAAGCGGAGAACATCCGCGTCGTCTGACCCCAGAGCCTGAGCAGGGCCCGGCAACCAGTGGTTGGGAAGGTGCCAGGCGTTGGTGTCTGTCCGCTGGCCGTGACTGGTGCTCTCGCCGCCTCGGCCGCGCTCTGGGCAACTCCCTCAAGGCTCGCCGGCTTCGTGGGTTTGTCCTCTGGTGACTGGCGTGTCTGGCGACCTGATGAGGACGCGGTCACCGTGTCGTTCCTGAAGGCTGAGCGGGTCATCTGAATAACCCAAATGACGGCGGGTGTCCGGGGAAGAGTCTCTCCCGGGTACCCGCCGCGTAGCCGGCCTTGCTCAAGCTCAAGGAGGGCCGGGGGCCAACCTGGCCTGCGCTCGACCCGTGCTCTGCTTAGGAGTGGTTCACCGGCTTTTGCCGCGGGCAGGGCTGATGGAGCGATTTTCATGATGATTTCGGCGACGGCTGCGGGGGCGACGAAGCGGACGGCCGCAGCCCTGGGCTGTTTTCATCCTGCCGGCCGCGCCTCGGCGGGTGAGGCCGTGTGGCGGCAGCGTTCGTTGTACGCCACTCCAGTGCGTCGATTACCTCGCGACACCGCACAGGGAAATCTATGCTTGCCAAAGTAGGACCGGACCCTCGAAACCCCCGCGGCCCCCACCTGGACGGGCTGAGGCACCCCACCGCAGCGAACGACCAGCCTCCCGGGCAGGTGACACCAAAGGCCCCCTACTCCTGACCGCACCCGGATCGCGCAGCGGGCGCTTGAGCAGGGAGAACCCGGCAATGTCCTCCCGGATCTCCCACCCGTGCTCGTACGCCTTGGCTGTCGCGTGTGGAGCCGGCCCGCGGAACACAAGGTGAAGGGGAGGGAACGCCCGCCCGGTTGCCGTTCGACCGATCAAGCCGAGTGTCCTTTGGTCCGCGACGACCGCTCTTCCTGGAACACGCTGCACTCCGGGTGGGTAAATATCTACGGCCGTGAGATGAGGGTTTGACGCGCCACGCGGGGAGTGTTTTTACCGCAATCAGCAGGCGGAATCATTTACGGTGCGGGGGCCTGCCGCATCATGCTACTGTCGATCTCAGTTGCAGTTGTGGTTCCCAAGAATTCAAGCGCCTTCGTCGGTATTTTCAGCCGCTGGTGGCGTTTTCGTATTGCCGGTCATTTTTCCGGAGGGGCATCATCGCGGCGACACGGCGCCCGTACGGTACGGACGCCGGTGTACTGCCCTAAGGAGATATGACATGGCTACTGGCACCGTGAAGTGGTTCAACGCGGAAAAGGGTTTCGGCTTCATCGAGCAGGACGGTGGCGGCGCTGACGTGTTCGCCCACTTCTCGAACATCGCCGCCCAGGGCTTCCGCGAGCTCCAGGAGGGCCAGAAGGTCACCTTCGACATCGCGCAGGGCCAGAAGGGCCCGACGGCCGAGAACATCGTCACCGTCTGACGCTGACGCGTATCTTGCAGCTGGGGCCCGCATCCCTCGGGGTGCGGGCCCCAGCTGCATGTGCTTCCGCAGTGATTTCTCCTGCCGGAACACCATGTCGAGGGACGCGGTCTCCTCTTCGGAGCCGCCCCCGTCGATGTCCCGGATTCACTTCCGCGCGCATCCCCTTTTCGCCTGCGTAGACACGGATTCCCGTGCGCCACGTTCGCTTTCGCATTTCATTCGGTCCGTGCCTGTGATTCCCCGCGTTGCTTACGCTGTGGGAATTCCTCGATGCGTGCCGTATCAAGGAAGGTTCTGCATGAACCCCACACGTACGAACAGCCGTTCTTCCCGCACCCGCCGGACCGGCGCTCCCGCTTTCGGCTCCGCCGCCGGTTCGGCCCGGGGCAGCCGCTTCGGTTCGTCGTCCGCCCCGAGTCGTTCGGGCGCCCCCCGCCGTTCGGGAGGTCAGGGCCGGCAGTCCGCCGCGTCGCAGGGGGAGTTCGCCCTGCCGAAGACGGTCACTCCGGCGCTGCCCGCCGTTGAGGCGTTCGCCGACCTCGACATGCCGAAGTCCCTGCTGGCGGCGCTCACCGCGCAGGGCGTGTCCGTGCCGTTCCCGATCCAGGGGGCGACGCTGCCGAACTCGTTGGCGGGCCGTGACGTCCTGGGCCGTGGCCGGACCGGTTCCGGCAAGACCCTCGCCTTCGGTCTGGCCCTGCTGGCCCGGACCGCCGGCCAGCGCGCCGAGCCCCGTCAACCGGTTGCGCTCGTCCTTGTCCCCACCCGGGAGCTCGCGCAGCAGGTCACCGAAGCCCTCACCCCGTACGCCCGCGCCGTGAGGCTGCGCCTGGCCACTGTCGTCGGCGGTATGCCGATCGGCCGGCAGGCGAACGCGCTGCGCAGCGGCGCCGAAGTCGTCGTCGCCACCCCGGGTCGCCTGAAGGACCTCATCGACCGGGGTGACTGCCGGCTGGACCAGGTCGCGGTCACCGTCCTGGACGAGGCCGACCAGATGGCCGACAT
>NZ_JBEYBS010000078.1:0-3186 GCF_040632375.1 Streptomyces sp. NPDC019396
CAAACTCCGCTGCTCGACCACCCGCGTCACCAGCCTCGTCCAAGCCATCCTCACCCTGCATCTGGCCAGCTCAGACTGAGGATGGAAAGGGCTCACGGTCTACGGCTACATCGCCAAATGGGCCGACGAGGGCGTGTTCGCCCAGCTCAACGGCCCTGCTCCAGCAGCTTTTGCGTGAGAAGGACGGACGGGACGCACCCCGCCTCCGGCCAGGGCGTCGACGCGGGGAAGAAGATCGTCGGCAGGAAGCGGAGCATTGTCCCCGACACGCCCAGCCTTCACCTCTCGGTACTGGTGACCGCGGCCCGCGTGCAGGACTCCGCTGGCACTGCCCTACTCGACCGGGTAGTCGCCGACCACCCCCGGCATCCGCAAGAGTGGGCCGACAGCGGTTACCGCCAGCGCCTCGTCGAACATGCTGCGACTTGCGGCGTCGACATGGAGATCACCACCCGCAAGCCCCACAGGGGTTTCAATCCCATCCCGAAGCGATGGGCAGTCGAGCGGACCTACGGCTGGCTCATGCTCTACCGTCGCCTGGCCCGCGACTACGAAACCCGCCGGCCCGCTCCGAAGCCGTCATCCACATCGCCATGACCGACCTCATGGCCCGCCGACTCACGGGCGAAAGCACCATCTCTGGGCAGCCATCGAGACGATGCACACCCAACGGACGATGGCACGTCAGCATCTGGAGATGAGGCGTTTGTGGTGATCGCCGCCGTGGCTACGGCGCGGTGGCAGCTGTTGCCGGTTCGGGTCAGCATAGCCCGCCGCCTTCAGGCTTCGCGCCGGGAAGCCATGGCCAAGTAGTAGCGACGTCCTTTCATCGCATAGCGACGCCGAATCACTGGACTTCGTGCTCACAGCACAGGCGAACCCTGCAAGTTAGAAGGCGACGAGGCCCTTCGGGGCACGAGCAGGAAACCGGATGCTCGTCACCCCTGGGGGCCTCGTCTACCGACCCGAAATCGCCTATTGACATAGGCAGAAAAGGGTCATCCTCCCAGGTTACGGAGTTCCATATACCTGAATGTCTGCAATAGAGTTAACGCCGCCGTCCTCGAAGTCAAGGAAGACGTATCGGCCGACAATCGGCGTAGGAGAATTGATCTGATACCAGTCCCAGTCTTGAGTCATTCCGAACGACTGAGAGATCTTTTCTCCATCTCCTCTATCTACGTTCATCCGTACTATGGACTCCATGCTCATGCTGGATCCCGGAGCGTCATCATAGACGCCTGCCGTGACGCGATGCGATTCACCCTTTGCATGGACCTTCACACCTGTTACGGAATGTTGCGATCCCAGATCCACCACGACGGACCACCTTCGCGAGTCTGGGGGCGTTACTCGCGAGCCACTGTTTGAGTCTTCATCGACCATCCGCCAGTACGTGCTCACTTCATCCGTATCGCCAGCCTTTCGCACCGATGGCTCCATCCAATAGGCACCGACTTCCTTGCCTTGGGCAAGATTCGCCTGTCCACATTGATCCGGAGGCACGTCCTCGTGGGCATCGAAAGTGATGTTCACCTTTTCGAGCGGTGCGGCGACGTGATAATTGCGCACGACATAGTCTACTCGATACCAATCGTCGCTACCTCCATTGGGTTCATGCTGAAGGTAGGAAGCCCTTATTGACCCAGATCCTGTGGCTATGGGCTGATCGACCCAGGCTTTTCCAATTTTACCTGGGGGGATTTTGTGGTCGGCGGCTGCCCAGTCCTCCTGGGCATAGGAGACCTCCGTACTGTAGGAATGCTCTTCAGTCTTCTGGGCTTGGAAAGACCAGAGTTCTCCCCCCCACCCACCAGGCAGAGTGGCCTTCGGTGCGATCTCACCGCCAACCATGGTGCCGTACTTGTGCTCGGTATTGTCCTTTCCGCCAATGACGTGTTTCTTGGTGAGTGTCATGGTGCTTTCACCGGGGCCGCAATTGTTCACTTGCTCAATCAGGATCTTTTCCGAGCCAGCGTAACTCTTCGGCGCACCCGGTTCATACTCACAGAACATCGCCGTGAAATCGGAGATACCAGCCGCGCCCGGAGTTCCCCAAGCGTTTTGACAATCGGTAATAATCTGCGCAGGACTCTTCGGGGTTAGGTGATTTGCTTGAGCACCCGAGGGGTCAATGTCTCCGCATCCCCCCTCTTCATCCATCTCCCAACTTTTCACCACGTCAGGGTTTGAAAGATCGCCCGACTCGGCGCCTTCGAATTGTCGGCAATCGAATGGGCCTTCCACGGACGCTGGTCCCGGCAGGTTAAGTAGCGGGAATTGTGATGTGTTCTCCACTTCGGCTTGAGCGCTATTAAACGGCGCCAGAAGCATTGTTGACGCAATGACCGTGCACGACCCAACGACGACAAGAGTACGGCGACTACGCTTTCCTGGCGTCACCTTGACTCTTGAGAGCGGGCGCGCAGACCGTTTCCACATCTGCTGTCTCCTTCACGCAACGGAGATGTATTCGGCTTCACCTCTTACGCTCAGCTTAAGCCCGGCCCGCGGAAGTGAATCCAGGTAACTCTTACCTAAACCTGGCGGTTGACCTAGTTTCTTGAGTCGGAGATTTGTCGTTGGTCTGATGCGAGTCGTCCTGGACCGAACATTCCACCGGTTGTGCTGACTGATGCCGAGCTGGAGATGTTGCAGTCGTAGGTGCGTCTTCGTTCGAGTGCCCAGTCGTTGACGTTGCGTTCGCGGATCGTGTTGGAATGCGCCGAAGGGCATGCGATTGCAGAGGTCGCCCGGCGGTTGCGGACCCCCGCGGACACGGTCCGCACTTGGCGGCGTCACTTCCTGGAGCGTCGGCTGGATGGTCTGTGCGATGAACCGCGGCCGGGAGTGCCGCGAAAGATCGCCGACGCAGACGCCGAAGAACGCCACGCACTGGTCGACAAGATCGATGGTCGCGTCCACCGGTATGACGCAGTCGGCGATCTCTCGGATCTGGCGGGGGCGGTCTCCAGCAGTGGTTGCGAGTTAGGGATTCTCGCATGGCTTCGGTGGGGGTCTTGTCTCCGAGCACGATGCGGGGTTGACGGTTGAGTTGTCGGGCGACCTCACGGAGGTCCCGGGCGGTGTGCCTGAAGTTTCCCCGTGATCCTGGACACGATCTTGTTATGCCGCGAGGGCGTGTTGTTGATGCCGTCGGGTCTCGGACGGGGTGAGGTAGCCGAA
>NZ_JBEYBS010000079.1:0-3025 GCF_040632375.1 Streptomyces sp. NPDC019396
GGGAACGACGCGACGACATCCACGAAGCCTTCCTCGGACTCGCCACCTGCCTCATCACCCACCGACACGTCCAACGCCTTTGTTAGGAGTTCTAAATGGCTACCTGGTCCCGACAAGGACGGATCGCCAAGGCCAGGCACGGCGCCTACACCCTGCTCCCGGACCCGCCAGAGCCGACCGCAACGCCGAAGCCAAATGCATTGACGTACGCGATCAACGCTTAACTTCGCGGCCTTGCGGTCATTCAGTGAATGGCGGGGGACTGTGGAGGAACGTTCAGGGTGAACAAGCCTCCTGGCACTACCCAGGAGAGGTTCTGTGAGCGAGATTGAGTACGGCTTTGATGCGGCGAAACTTCGTGCCGCGCGGTTGTCTGCGGGCCTTTCGGTCGCCCGGATCGCCCAAGTTGTCGGCGTGAGCGAACGCGCGGGTCTCTACTTCGCGGGCAGCCGGGTGCCCCGCCCGGGCATCCTATTGCGTCTCGCTCGTGCTGTGGGTGTTGAGCCGGCCGAGCTGTGCACGGTGGAGCGGGAGCGCCTGGCGCATCTGCGTGTCTGGAGTGGACGCAACCGGGCACAGATGGCGCAGGCACTGGGCATGTCTGAGGCGACGTATCGGCAGGTGGAGATTACCGGGCACCGCGGCCGGAGCCACTACGACTGGACACGGGGCTGCTGGGTTGCCTGGCAGGAGTGGGCGCCGCCCGTCTTCGGCGTCACCCCCGAGCGTCTCGCCGCCGCCGAACAAGCCACCCAGGACCACCACCAGGCGGAGCGAGAGCGCCGGTTGCGCATGATGCGCGAGCAGAACCCGGAACGCGCCGCCCGGCTGGACCGGCTCCTCGGACGGCGCCTGTAACCGCCCGGACCGGACCGGCCGGCCGGCTTATCTGGGGCGGCCCCGGTCGGGCGGCCAGGTGTACAACAGGTCCAGATGGCCAAAGGTTCTGTTCCTGGACTGCTGTCGTGGAGCCTTTGCCCCGACACGCTGCTTTCCGGTGAAAATACCGGACTTTGGGTGGGTTGCCGCGGTGGGATCGTGCTCGTTGTTTTGTCAGCTTCAGAGAGAGATTCCCATGAGCAAGCGAACCGCGTACGCAGTGTCGGCTTTGACCGTGGCGGGTGTCCTCGCCGGTGTCGGCAGTGCCGCGGCGGACTCCGGCGCCGTGAACGCGGCCACTAACAGCCCCGGTATCACCACCGGTAACACCCTCCACGTCCCCGCGCACGTGCCCGCCGACGTCTGCGGAACCACCTTGGGCGTGATCAGCCTGCTCAACCAGGCCACCGCAGACAGCTGCACCAACTAAGCCCCCTCCAGCACGGCCCCCGGTTCGCTCTCCTCCTGCGGCCCGGGGCGGGGAACACGCCAAGGCAAGCCCACCGGCTCGCCGTGGCTCACACCACCCCGGCTCCTCCCGGGTGACCCCCGTGGAACGCATCCATCCGGAACAGCCGCTCCGGACCTCACCCAACAGCCTTGGGGACGTTCTTCGGGCACAGCTGCCGGGCCCCCTTCAGGTGCCGCCCCACCCGTGGGCAGCACCTGAACCGCGGGGGCAACACAGGGACGGCTTTCGGCTGCATCGCCCAAGCGGTAGCTACCCGGACGCCTCCTCGGCGTCAGGGCCCGCTACGACCGGCACCCGCCCAGCAGCGCTCGCCGAAGCCTGCGCTGCTGCCCAGTCCAGACCCAGGGCGGCCAGCCGCTCCAACTGTCCGGCGTCAGTTTCGCGCGCCTGGTTTTGCTGTTCGCCAGGAACACGCCGAGTTTGACCTCGGTCCCGTCCTCGAGGGTCTCGACCCATGAGCGGCTGACCGGGCCCACGGTGCCGGTATGCGCCTTGTACTGCGCCAGGCCGCGCACCCCCGCTGACGGCGCCCTGGAGGCTGTGATGGGCAGGTCGGGGCTCTGGACTACCTCAGGAGCCTCCTCACACACTTCCACTGGGATGAATGAGACCCGCTTTCAGCGGCCTCGCAGGCGGAGCAGTAGGGCGCTGGCCGCTGCTGGAGATACCTCGTCAGCACTCGTGCTTTCGCGCCGCTTTGGGCCGATCGCGGGCCACTCTTAATTTTTTGGGGTTGTCGGGTTGGATGAGTCGTTATGTATGTGTCTGGTGGGTGATGACTCTGAAGTGAGCTCGCGATTCTAAGGAGTGTGGAGAAGATGGATGGCTCAAGCATGTGGCGAAGGGCCGCGTCAGCGGTGGGCGTGCTGGCTGTGGCCGGGGCCGTGCCTCTCATCTCTGCGAATCCGGCTGCTGCGCAGTATCCGCCCGGTCCGCTTGTGACTGTGAGTACCACGGTGGTCGCGTCGGGAGGGAGCCTGAGTTTTGAGGCGAACGGGTTCCAGCCTGGACAGGTAGCGACGGCCACGCTGCAGTCGCGCCGCGTGGTTCTGGGCAGGTTTACCGCTGATGAGGAAGGCGAAGTGGAAGGGACTGTCACGATTCCCCGGCGGACCAAGCCCGGGGAGCACACCTTCAGTTTGGAAGCCAGGGATCCAGATCTGGTTTTGTCGGCCCGTATTCGCGTCACGGGTCAGGGCGGGAGACCTGGGGAGGGAGGCCGGGACAAGGGTCGTGATTGGTGGGATGGCGACGGGCGGGATCACGGCCGTGGTGACCGAGAGCATGGTCGTAGCGACGGGGGCCGTGAGGGGCATGACGTACCGGACCACGGGCCGCGTCTTGCCGACACAGGCGACCGGACCACGCCAGTCCTCATCGGATCGGCAGCCCTTCTAGCCGCAGCCGGTAGTGTCATGGTGGTGATTACTCGGGCGCGCCGCAAAGACGCCCACTGAACCGGCACCCGCCCAGCAGTGTTACGCCGTGGTCTGTGCTGCTGCCCAATCCAGGCCGAGGGCGGCCAGCCGCTCCAACTGCTCCGTCGTCAGTTTCGCGCGCCTGGTTTTGCTGTTCGCGAGGCCTACGGTGATTGCGCCGGAATCCGTGCACGAGCTCCGCTACCGTGAGATCGCCTGGCTTCGGGATCACGGGGTCCGGGTCTGCTACTCATGG
>NZ_JBEYBS010000080.1:0-2891 GCF_040632375.1 Streptomyces sp. NPDC019396
CGTCGCCTGGTGCGCGACTACGAGACGCTGCCCGCCATGCACGAGGCCATGGTGCTGTGGTCGATGACCATGCTCATGAGCAGCCGCCTGGCCGGGCGCCGCCCCGCAGCCTTCAGCTGGCCGACGCCCCGAGCGGGGTGAACACCCCCGGCCGCGTCTGGAGCGCCCACCCTCGTTCCACCAGGCGTTTCGCCTTCGACCACAGCCCCTCGACCTTCGCCGGAACCGCCTGAAGGCCCAGGGCCGCGGCCAGTTGCTGGCACCGCATACCCTCCCGGGCCGCATCCGACTCCAGCACGGACATGATCCGCTGGTAGTCCGGAGGCAGGACCGTCGCTGTCATGCCCTCGGCCCGTCTGGGCACCACCGACCCGGCCACCGCACTCACCACCGGTTCCGCGACCGCGACAGGCGGCTCCGCCAGCACCTCGGCCACCGTCACACGGGCATCCGCCAGACGCTGAAGTGCCCGCTCCGCCTCGCCGAGCGCGGCCTGCACCCGCTCGGCCTCCTCCCGCAGCCGTGCCACCTCTTCCCGGACCTTCTTCTCCCGAGCCTCCAGCAGACCGAGCACCGACGGCACCAGCTACCTCCACAAGCCAGACGAACGGACGAACCACGCCCATCTCTCCCTCGCCAGCCGGAGTTCATGCCCACCCAGCCCGAACCAAACGATCACGTTCGAAAAGCGGATGGCGTCTCAACAACCGGGAGGTCCCTATCGTTCTGCCCCTCACTTCGACGGCCGGGCATCACCCGATCGGGGCCCAAGCTGAAAACGCTCACTGCGTCTCAACCAGGATATGACAGATCCGGCCTGGGCCTCACTCCGGTGCGGGCCTTCTACCTGGACCTGGTGCACTGGGCCGTCGAAGATCCCGCCCACTGGGCCGGCTGGGTCGCCCCCTGCCCGATCGGCAGCGAGGAGATCAACCGCAAGAAGGCAAGCGGCGCCGCAAATCACGGATGGATGCCCGCACCCGCAAGCGGCTGCCCGTGCTGCCGGTCCCGGTCCGCAGCGTCGACCAGCGCCGCAAGGCCACCGTGCTGGCCGCCGCCCGCGAGGCTGCACCGGGCGAGATGTTCACCGCCGCAAGTCAGAACAACGCATCGTATTGATGCAGATTCTGGCCCCCCGCTTGAGCAGGAGGCCAGAAATTGATTTCTTAATGAAATTTAATCGGTTCCGTACAAGTCAACGAGCGTTGCGACATCGCCACGTCCAAGGGTTCGCTCGAAGACGGTGCACGTAGCAGTGGCACTCGCCATCGTCTGGTACGCCTTTGGATTATCCGTGTCATCGGCCTCCGGAGTCCCGTCGTCCTCTGCATGGTCGACATTGAGAGCGTGCATTATCTCGTGCATCGCCGTACTCTGCATGTCGGTCTTCTGCAGGTCTTCGTCGTCCCTGAAATTCTCGGGGCATCCAGGAGATCCTGGTGTCATCCAGTTTGTATCCGAGTCCAACGTTACATGCCCCCTCGCACGGACAAACTGGACATCATTCTCTGTGCCCCATTCCGCGCCATCCGTCCCTCCGTTGCCCACCGTGTCCCCCGCGAGGTCTGCGAAGGAGACGTTGATCTCGTAGGCAGTGCCTTCCGAAGTGAATTGCTCACTGTCTCTTTCGCCATCATAGCTGAAGTCGACACTAAGATCGCCAGTTATGCCGCAATTGTTTCTAAGGTCGTGAATCGCCTGGAAAGAAGCAGTAAGCGTGGAGAGTACTGCATCCTTGGATACAGATTCGGGTCGCCCGGAATCATCGTAGTACCATTTCCAGGTTACTCCGGGGTAGACTCGGTTCCCATCGTTCAAGAGTGGATGTGTTTCCACTTCCTCACATGCCACTGCTTCGGCGAGATCGTTATCCCAGTAGAAGTCGGCTCTTTCGGGGTCGGCGTCACCGTCGTTCTCCCAGACATAGGTAGCGCTGGGATCTCCATCCTGCCTAGCCTCACTATCTCCCCCGGCGTGAGCTGGATACGCCACAGCCGCCAGAATTCCTGTTGTTGCGACAAGAGTTCCAAGGATCCTTTTTCTGGAAATGCTCATGCCCGCTCCTGTATTTCCACCGCTTCTTGGAATTAAGACGATATCGAGCGGGCTCCTGTGCGGTATCCGCAACTACTACTCATGCTGTTCTTTGCGTCTCCCCGAAGGCTCTCAAGTCCCTTTTGTCTTTTTTGGCAAGCTTGGAGGTCTATTCACGGGGTTTCACCAGTCCTTTGCGTAGAAGGTGAGGGCGGTGACGGTCGTGGCGACAAGGGCGAAGCGGGTGAGGGGCTGCGGTAGCGGGTGGCGAAGATCTTCCAGTTCTTCAGGTGCGCGATGGCCCGTTCGATGGCGGCTCGGAGTGTGTTGATCAAATGATTGGCCTCCTTGTCCCCCGTGGATCGTTCCTGGCCGGGCGGCTTGCGCCGGGGAGTGAGCAGTCCGGAGCCGACGTAGCCCAGATCGCCTATGCCCTCCCGTTCCGCGAAGGCGTCGGGGAACTCGGACTGGCGCCAGGCGTGTATGTCGTGGCGGGAGCCCGGGACGGGTGCGGAGACCGCGAGGAGGTCCCCGGCGAGGGTGGCGGCGACCTGCAGGTTGAAGCCGGTGTCGCGGTGCTTTCCGGAGAACAGCGTGGTGCCCTCGCTTCTCCGGTCCCACGTCGTGACCAGGGTTCCGTCGACCAACCCGATCCGGCCGGCACACGCCTCGGCCGGATCGGGAACGTGCCCGGCCAGGACCCTTTCCACCACCGGCAGCAACGATGTCCAGCGGCGCGAGACGGGGGTCTGTCAAACGAGCGGCTCTTACAAGATTTCCGTAGGCGGTGATCGCTTCAACTGGCCTGTGGTGTCGGTTGGTTGGCGGTGAGATGCTGTCTGGGTGTGTTGTCGTGG
>NZ_JBEYBS010000081.1:0-2739 GCF_040632375.1 Streptomyces sp. NPDC019396
CATTGCCAGCCTCGTTTCCGACCGCAACATCACCATGTGAAAGACGCCGTGATCAGGGCAAACACGCCCCACCCGCTATCACGCACCAACTCGTAAGACCGTGTCCTATGTGGTATCGGCTCGTTGGACTGTTCATGGGGCGGGGTACGTGGAGTTGGATTGTTCCGGACGGGCTGTGGGAGATCGCGAAGCCGCTGATCCCGCCGTCAAAGGTGCGTCTCCAGGGCGGCGGGACACAGGACACGCCTGATGAGACGCTGTTCGCCGCGATCATCTATGTGCTGGTCAGCGGCTGCGCCTGGCGCGCCCTGCCGCCATGCTTCGGCATCTCCAAGTCAACCGCGCATCGCCGGTTCATGATCTGGTCCAGGGCTGGCGTCTGGGGACGGTTGCACGAAGCGGTCCTCGACCGGATCGACGAGTGCGGCCTGCTCGACCTATCCCGAACGGTTCTCGACTCGGCGCACGTACGGGCAAAAAAGGGGGCGAACACACAGGTCCGAGCCCCGTGGACCGGGGCAAGGCAGGTTCCAAGATGCACGTCCTGTCGGACGCGAACGGACTGCCCCTCATCGTCGGCGTCTCCGCCGCCAACACGCACGACAGCCTCGGACTGAAGCCCATGGTGTCCGCTCTCCAATCGAGACACGACCCCGATCGCGGCTGGCACTACAAGCCCCGCAAACTCCACGCCGACAAGGCATACGACATACCTGAACTGCGAAAATGGTTACGCGGCAAACGCATCGCAGTCCGGATCGCCCGCAAAGGCATCGAGTCCAGCGAACGACTCGGCCGACGTCGCTGGGTCATCGAGCGCACCATGTCCTGGCTGACCGGCTACCGCAGACTCAACCACCGCTACGAACGCAACCCCCGCAACTACCTGGCCTTCCTCGGCCTCGCCGCCGCCCTGCAGCCGCGCCCTCAGGTGAGTTTGCTCGGGCACCCACGGCGGCATCGCACGCCTGAGGTGGCTCCAGCGGCGGGTCTCCCTCTCATCACCGCCCTCTCAGCCATCCCGACTCCCGCGAACTGTGGTGCTACAGATGGCTATTTCATGCCCTCCCGCACTCATCAGACCTCGCCTGCGGTGAGGTTGCCTGAGGTTTTCAGAAGAAACTCAGAAGTTGCACATGCATGCTGTCACCACGAACGCGCAAGCGGCTCGGCCAGTCCAGCACTGGGCGACACGCACAACTGGAAAGTTCAAGACTTCAATCCAATGAGTCTTGGACTCTCAATCTATGGGAGTAGTCATGCACCACCCTCGTCGGACCCTGATCACGGCGCTCGCCCTCGGCGTGCTGGGTACCAGCGGCGCGGCAGTCGCTCTGGCGGCCCCATCCACACCTCGCGGCGAAGCCAGGAGCACCTTCGCCGCGGGGAAGACGGAACAAGCGCAGCTGAAGCGGCTTTACGAGGCCGCTGTCGCCGAGGGCGGCACGCTGACCGTCTACGCGGGTGGGGACAAGCCGGGACAGGCGGACTACCTCCGGGACGCCTTCGTCAGGAAGTTCCCCGAGATGAGGGTGAACATGGTGGTGGACTTCAGCAAGAACCATGACGCCCGACTCGACGACCAGATAGCGAAGAAGAAGGTCGTGGCGGATGTCACCCATCTGCAGACTCTCGACGACTTCCCCCGCTGGAAGAAGGAAGGGGTGCTCGAGAAGTACAAGCCCGTCGGGTGGGACAGCGTGCTCCCCCAGGTCAAGGACCCCGACGGGTACTACACCGGCGCGATGTTCTACTCCTTCGGCAACGTCACCGCCACCAAGCTCGGCGACCGGGCACCCGTCGAGGCCGATGACTTCCTCGAGCCGGAGCTGAAGGACAAGCTCGTCTTCACCTACCCGACCGACGACGACGCGGTCCTTTACTACTTCAAGCAGCTCACTGACCGATACGGCTTCGACTACCTGAAGAAGCTGATGGCCCAGAACCCCACATTCGTCCGGGGTACGCAGGACTCGGCCGATCTCGTCGGCACGGGCGACTTCGTGGCCAACTTCGGCAGCGCCGGGAGCTTCTCCGGGCAGTCCGTCTCCACCCTCCCCCAGCGCAGCCCGTGGGTGGCCTGGCCGCAGACCGCGGCGATTCTGAAGGCAGCCCCGCACAAGGCTGCCGCCAAGCTCTACATGAGCTGGCTCCTGTCGAAGGATGCCCAGCAGAACGCCATCGGGACCTGGAGCGTCCGGAAGGACGTCGCCCCGCCGCCCGGACGCAAGGGCATCTTCGACTACACCAACATGAACCCGCTCGGGTTGCGCGACTTCATGAACGACCGCACCGCACTCGACCGGTACAAGGCACGCGTCGCCCTCTACGTGGGCGACGTCAAGGGCCCCAACCCGGCCGACCCCGAGAACGTCCTCGGCCTCAGGCCCATCAGCCAGGAGGGCGAACAGGGCTGACGTCCGGCCAGCACACTCCTTCGCCTCCCGCTCTCCCGCCCCCACGCTTGAGGGCGGGAGGCGAGGGTCACGACACAGGGCTCCTGAGCGTCGCATTGGTGAGATCCCCCCATCAACGCCTCGCCTCAGGAGCCCTGTTGGCATGGTGGATTCTAGGGGTTGTTGCAACACACGGAGGCCTATTCACGGGGGTTTTGGTCTGGCTGCCCGTGATCATGTAGACGGCCCTGCTCGGTAGCGTGACGGTTGCGAAGACGTCAGGAAGCTACCAGGGCAGGGCCGTTGAGCTGGGACGTTACGACAGGGCTGGAGACGGATCAAC
>NZ_JBEYBS010000082.1:0-2729 GCF_040632375.1 Streptomyces sp. NPDC019396
GCACCCGCCACATACAACTCACCCACCACACCCACCGGCACCGGAACCAAACACCCATCCAGCACATACACCCACGTATTCGCCAACCCACGCCCGATCGAGGGAGCCCGCCCGTCGCCCCGGCCCCCCTTGCGCAGGGATGCGGCCAGCGACCAGATGGTGGTCTCGGTGGGCCCGTAGACATTGGTGACCTCGCGCGCCCGCTCCGTGAGCT
Organism: Streptomyces sp. NPDC019396; assembly: GCF_040632375.1. Classification (NCBI taxonomy): domain Bacteria; kingdom Bacillati; phylum Actinomycetota; class Actinomycetes; order Kitasatosporales; family Streptomycetaceae; genus Streptomyces; species Streptomyces sp. NPDC019396. The sequence goes on from NZ_JBEYBS010000082.1 coordinate 215, forward strand.
CGGTCGCGAGCCCTGCGCCGAGAGCCTCGCCGCCCACGAGGACGCGCAGTCCCCGGACGGCGTCCGGGACGCTGTCGACGATCACGGACCACAGAGAGGGGGTCGCCTGCATCACCGTCACGGTGTGCTTCTCGATCAGCCGCGCGAGGGCGCTCGGGTCCTTCGCCTCATCGGCGGTGGCGATGACGACACAGGCGCCTTCACGCACCGGAAGCAGAAGTTCGAGATGGGCGATGTCGAAGGCGACGGTGGTCACGGCGAGCCATCGGTCGTCCCGCTCCAGGGGCAGCCGGTCGCGCATGGCGTCCAGCAGGTTGGTGAGGTTCAGATGGCTGACGGCGACGCCCTTCGGCCGGCCGGTCGAGCCGGACGTGTAGATCGCGTAGGCCATGCGGTGCGGGCTCATCCCGCCCGCCGGTGCGTCGACGGACGCATCGTCGCCGGCCGGGCCGGAGAGCCGGGAGACCCACTCGGGGTCATCCAGCGCCAGCCAGCCGTCCTCACCCACCGCGGCGCGGGTGGCGCGGTCGGACAGCACCAGGACGGGCTCCGCGTCGGACAGCACCATCGCGATGCGTCCCCTGGGGTGCCCGGGGTCGACGGGGAGGTACGCGGCTCCGGTTCTGTGTACGGCGACGAGGGCGACGAGCAGATCGAGCGAGCGCTCCATGGCGACGGCGACAAGGCGCTCGGGGCCGGCTCCCCGTGTGAGCAGATACCGGGCCAGGCGCTGCGATCGGGCGTCCAGCTCCCGGTAGCTGAGCGAGTCGTCGCCACAGACCGCGGCGATGGCGTCCGGGGTCTCGTTCGCCCGCTGCCTCAGCCACTCGGGCACGGTCCGTGTGCTCACCTCGAGGGTGCGGCCACCACCCGCTTCGAGCAGCGCCGTGCGCTCGGCCGGGGCGATGATGTCCAGCCTTGTCACGGGCCGGGCCGGGTCGGCGGCCGCCTCCGCGAGGAACCGCTGGAACCAGCTCGCCACACGTTCTGCCGTGGCCCGGTCGAACAGATCCCGCGCGTAGACAAGCCGTCCCTCGAGCCCGGTGTCGGTCTCGGTGACGTCGAAGAGCAGGTCGAAGGCGACCGACGGGTACCGCCCGTCCGTCAGCGGCGTCACTTCCAGGCCCGGCAGATCCACCGTGGCCGCCGCGTTGTTCTGGAGACTGAGCATGGTCTGGAACAGCGGATGGCGGGCCGGACTGCGCGTCGGGTTGACGGCATCCACCACCTTCTCGAAAGGCACCTCCTGGTGGTCGAGTGCGGCGAGCACCTCTGCGCGCGCCCGGTCCACGAGTGCCTCGAAGCTCGGTGCACCGGTCAGGTCGGTGCGTATGACGACGGTGTTGAGGAAGCAGCCGACCAGCTCGTCCATCGCGACGTCGGTACGACCGGCGACGGGGCTGCCCACTGCGATGTCGCCGCCCGCGCCGAGCCGGTGCAGAAAGGCCGCCAGTCCGGCGTGCAGCACGGTGAACAGGCTGGCCCGGTGCCGTCGGGCCAGTGCGGTCAGACGACCGTAGTCATGGGAGGCCAGCCGCAGCGGGACGGAGTCCGCCTCATGGGACGCGACGGGGGGCCGTGGCCGGTCGGTGGGGAGGGCGAGCTCCTCGGGGAGGCCGTCGAGGGCACGCCGCCAGTGGGCGAGCTGCTGCGCGAAAACACTGCCCTCGTCCTCGGGCGACCCCAGCACCTCACGCTGCCACAGCGTGAAATCGGCATACTGCACCGGCAGTTCGTCCCAGCCCGGCGCGGCGCCGGCCAGCCGCGCACGGTACGCCACCGAGAGATCACGGAGAAACGGCGCCACCGACCATCCGTCAAAGGCGATGTGGTGGATCGTCACCAGCAGGATGTGTTCGGTGTCGCCCGTGGCCAGCAGGAGGGCCCGCAGCGGTGGTTCCGTCGCGAGGTCGAAGCCCTGTGCCGATGCCCAGGCGGCGATGGCCGCCGGGGTCCGCTCGGGTGCGATCCGGCTGACGGGCAGCTCCAGTCGGGCCACGGCGGAGTCGGATCCGAGGTCCAGGACGCACTGGCGCGCGACCCCGTCCTCGGTGCGGAAGACCGTGCGCAGACTCTCATGGCGACCGGCCACGTCCCGTAGCGCGGCTCGCAGCGCCACCGTGTCCAGGTCGCCCGACAGACGCAGCGCCGTGGTGATCGTCTGTGCGTCGCCTGCGCGGTCTTCGGAGTCCCTGGAGAGCTCGCCGTGGAACCAGAAGCGCGTCTGGGAGAAGGACAGCGGCAGGGTGCCCGGGCGGGTCCGCGGCTTCAGCGGGATCCGGGAGGGCTCCGCGGTGGCGAACCGGGCGGCGAGTCCGGCGGGCGTGCGTGCTTCGAAGACCGTGCGCATGTCGATCTCCGCGTCCAGCTCGGAGCGGAGGCGGCCGACGAGCCGGACGGCGAGCAGCGAGTGTCCGCCTAGGTCGAAGAAGTCGTCGTCGATACCGACCTGTTCACGTCCCAGGAGATCGGCGAACAGACCGCACAGCAACTCCTCCACCACCGTACGCGGCCC
>NZ_JBEYBS010000083.1:0-2696 GCF_040632375.1 Streptomyces sp. NPDC019396
CAGACCCTCCTCGCGACATGGACCGGCGTCTGCCCCACCTGTCAACGCGGCATACCCACCCCAGCCCCGACCTGACCAAGCACTACTAGGGATCGCACAGAGAATGCAGTTTGCTGTCACATGATTTGACACCCAAGCTGAACTGGCTCTTTCCCGGTGCGTCAGGCCGCACCGCGGGCGCGTTCGAGGACGCGGTATATCGTCGCCCGGCTGACGTAGTACTGCTCGGCGAGGTCGGCGATGGTGTAGTCGCCGGTGGCGCGTTCCTTCAGAAGGTGGGCTTGCTGGCGGGCGTTCAGCTTGGGCTGCTTGCCCTTCAGCTTCCCCTTCGCCCTGGCTACGGCCATTCCCTCCCGGGTGCGCATACGCAGGAGGTCGACCTCGAACTCCGCGAAGGTGGCGAGGATGTTGAAGAAAATCTTGCCCATCGGGTCGGCCGGGTCATAGATCGATCCACCGAGGGACAGGCGGATGCCTCGGGCGACGAGGGAGTCGCCGATCTCGCGGGCGTCGGGCACGGAGCGGGCGAGGCGGTCGAGTTTGGGCACCACGAGGATGTCGCCGACGCGTACGGCAGCTAGGTGTATTGGCTCGCAGGGTTGTTGACACGGCTGATGGGTGGGTGTCCGCCCAGTGCGGTGTGGCAGCGGTGGTGGTTGTAGGTGTGGAGGAAGTCTGCCAGGGCCGCTGTTCGCTCTTCGTTTGAGGTGTAGGGCCGCTGGTAGGCCCATTCATCGAGCAAGGTGCGGTTGAAGCGTTCGACTTTGCCGATGCTCCTATAGCTGTCAAGGACGGTCAGGCAGCGGTCGCCAGAGCTTGTTGGGAGGGCAGCGGGACGGGGACGTGGGGGACGAGGATGCGGTAGATCTCGCGTGCGATGTGCCGTTTTAGGCACCGAATGGTCTCGGTCTTCGTCTTGCCTTCGGCTGTCCTGCGAGCGACGTAGACGCGTGTGCGTGGTTCCCAGGCCATGCGGGTGACCGTGATCATGTAGAGGGCATGGTTGGCTTGCCTGTCGCCTCCGCGGTTGAGGCGGTGGCGGCTGGTCTTGCCTGATGAAGCGGGGATGGGGGCGACTCCGCAGAGATGGGCGAACGCCGACTCTGACCGCAGCCGCTCGGGGTTGTCGCCGACGACGATGAGCAATGCCGCGACGGTCTCCGTGCCGAGTCCCTTGACTGCCATGAGCTCGGGTGCTGCCTGGCTGACGAGCCTGTGCATGTGGCGGTCGAGTTCTGTGATCGCGTCGTTGAACTGCTGGTAGCGCAGGGAGATGGACCTCGTTGACAGCTTGGTGACTGCGGTCAGCGTGTCCGGTTCGGCTCCAGTCCGCCAGCGCGTGACCGTGCGGATCAGTTCTGACCGGTGCAGCCCGCGCAGGCGCTCGCGGAGCGTGTCAGGAGCCGTCACGATCAGGGCTTTGAGCTGGTTGACGGCTTGGGTGCGGGCTTTCATTGCGCTGCGGCGGGCGACTCTCAGGGTGCGGATCATCTCGACAGCGCCGTCACCTGTCTTGGGTATCGCGGTAGCGGTGCCAGCCTGCACTGCTCGTGCGGCGGCCTCGGCGTCGACTTCGTCTGATTTCCCACGACGACGTCGTGTCTGGCGGTCGGGTCGGTTGACCTCGACGATGCGGTGGCCCCGCTGCCGCATCCATCGTGACAAACCGGCGCCGTAGCAACCGGTGCCTTCCAAGCCGATCTGCTCGATGGTGCCCATGCTTGTAGCCCAGGACTCCAGGGAGACGTATCCCTCTGGTGTCGACGGAATAGTCAGCGTGCCCATTCGGCGGCCGAGCTGATCGAGGGCGGCAGCGACGTGGACGTCCGCGTGGGTATCGACTCCGAGGGTCACGCTCGTGTTGGAAGTACTGGGCACCTGTCCTCCTGCCGATCATGGTGGCTGGAGCCGCACCGACGGAGCCCCCGGGGACACAACTGCGATGAGGCGCGTGAAGCCAGGCTCTTATCAGGTCACATCCGGCGGTTCCGCCAGTGCAGCCGCACGTGTTCTCCCAGCCAGCCGACACATCGGCAACAAGGCACGGACGGCCGGTTGGTCTGTGGGTCAGACCGGCCGGGAGAACACTCTGAGATCCTCGCCGTTGGTCTGCGGCCGGTAGGCGCGGGTCAGCTTTCCGGTGGCCCCGAGGTCGGCGAGGACGTTCTTCCAGGCGAGGCCCTTGCGGTAGGCCCAGGCGTTGTCCGTGAGGACCCGTTCAAGGCGTGTGATGCCGTGGCCGTGGAAGAACGCGGCCGCGCGGGCGAGGAAGCCCGCGCAGGTCGCGACCTTCTCGTCCGGGTGGATCTCGCTGTAGGCGAGGCGGGAGTGGTCGTCGACGGCGGAGTGGACGTAGTCGAAGCCCATGCCCGAGCGCGTCGCGCGGCCGGCTTGGCGGCCCAGGGCCTTGTGGCCACCGCCGTCGGGGATCCGGCCGAGCTTCTTCACGTCGACATGGATCAGCTCGCCGGGGTGGTCGCGTTCGTAGCGGCGGATCACCGTGCCGGTCGGCCGGTCGAGCCAGGACAGCCGGTTCAGCCGGTGTCGGGTCAGGATCCGGTGCACGGTCGAGGCTGGCAGGCCCAGGATCGGGCCGATCCTGGCAGGCCCGAGTTTGCGGGTCCGCCGCAGCTCGCAGACCTGTTCTTCCACCGCGGACGGAGTCCGGTGCGGGGTCGCGACGGGCCTGCTGGGCC
>NZ_JBEYBS010000084.1:0-2520 GCF_040632375.1 Streptomyces sp. NPDC019396
AGGGGACGAACAAGAGGTGCCGCGCCGCCAGGCGCGTCCACGGCCCGGTGCCGACGGCACCGGCCGACGAAGGAGGCCGGGGCCGGCGAGCACGCGCCGGGCCACCAACACCGCCGCCCCGCCAGGGGCGTCCGCTACCGCCGCGGCGGCGCCACCCCGCCCCCGGCCGGCTCGGCGGGGACGGGGCGGTGCGGGGTGTTCAGCTCGCCGGGCTCTGCGGCGCGGGTGCGGCCGCGACCGGCTCCGTGTCCTCCCGTTCGGTGATCTTGGCGCGGACTTCCCCGTAGCGGATTCCGGTCCGGCCGCCGAGTCGCACGAACCCGGCCTTCTTCAAGACCTCGTCCACTCCCTGCCAGATGGCGGCGGAGGCGGGGCCCTCGTTGAACTTCACGCCCTCGGGCGCGTCGATGAAGACGGCCGGGATGTCCTCGCGCACGGTGCCCCGGCCGTTCGCGTAGACCATGCGGGCCTGCCTCGACCCGTAGGCGGCGGTGACGATGACCATCTTCGGCCCGCTCGTGCGCTTCTTCGCCTTCCGCTTGGCCGGGGCGTCCTCGGGGGCGTCCTGCTCCACCGGTACGGCGGCGCGGTCGCAGTATGACCAGTGGCCCGGGGTGCAGGTGGCCGGGGCCTCCGGGCTCCCGAACCCTTTACCCCACGTCCGGCCGCAGCGCGGGCACTGCTTGCCCTCGTGCTCACCGGCCGCTGCGGCGTGCGCCCGGATCACCTCCAGCGTGCCGGTCCAGTCCTTGCCCACACCGACAGCCGTGCCGTTCGCGTTGACGGTGCGGACCTCGAAACGCAGGTCCGTGACGTCCCGGCCGGTGACCATCCGCACCCGGTACACCCGCCCGCACGTGCTGGTGAAACTCCACTCACGCTCGGGCAGCTTCAGCATCTGCTCGCCCTCGGCCAGCAGGTCCCGCAGGCGCTCGGGGATGTCGGCGGACCCCTCTACCTCCGCCGGGGCCTCGTCCTGGTCCCCGGTGCTGCTGGCGGTCACGCCGTCCATAAGCGCCTTGGCGTCGGCGATGCTCGGCGTCCGGTCACGCTCCAGATAGCGCGCCATGTCCCCGGCGCTCATGCGCGTCTTAACGTCGGAGTAGTCCACCGGCTGCCTGCCGACGTGCCCGTCCTCGAACGTCGCATCTGCGGCAGTCATGACCGCCTTCGGAGCAAGACGGAGGTTCCACGCCACCGTGAGCGTCTTCTTGTTGACCCGCAGCACCTCGTACCACGATCCGCGGGAGCGCACGAAGTCGCCCTTGGTGAAGTCTTCGGCCGTCCACACCTTGAACCCCTCGGCCTCCGCCTTGGCCACGATCGACCGCCAGTAACCGACTTCCTCGGTGAGCTCGTCGCGCCGCCGCGCGAGCTCGACCACGACGGCCGGCGAGAGCCGCACGGAATAGCCGTTGTTGGACTCCCCGCGCTGCCAGCGGATGACCCCGCGCAAGTCCGCTTCCTTGGTGTCGATCCGGCGCAGGGTCCGGGCCGGGTTCGTGCGGTGCTCCGCGTACGCGCCGGACGCCTCCGCCCGCTGGGCCCAGTGCTTGGCGCGCTCGCCCTCCTGGATGGACTTGCGCATGGCGTTGTCCATCCGAGCATGGTCCCGCCGGGCGCGTCCCTCGCTGTGGTGCCCGACCAAGATCGGCTGACCCATGTAAAAGCGCTCGCTGATCTGCTTCGACCGCTGGTAAGACGCGTCAGACGATGCGGTTGCACGGCTGGCCCGGTCCTCGAACCGTTCGGTCCGGCTCTCGGCCCGCTCCTCGCGGTCGGCTTCGGCGTCCGCGAATGCGCGGCGCTCGTCCTCGTTGACGACGACGCAGACGGTGAAGCCCAGTTCGCGAATCGCCTTCGCCGCCGGGTCGATCTTGTACCGGTCCGCCGACCTGTCCCGGGAGTGGTTGAGACCCAGGCATCCGAGCGAACGGAAGAACCGCCACCCGTGCGGGCGGATCGCCTCAAAGATCCCGTCTCCCTTGCGCGAGCCCTCCAGAAGGGTGCCGTCGGCGCGGGTGTGGGTGATCACGACATCCGCCTTCTCGGGCGGGCAGTCACCCTCCCACGGCGGCGGCGGGAAGGTCGCGGCCACGCACGCGGGGCACACGCGGGCGAGTTCGCCGCCTGAGTACAGCGGGGTTTCCTCGTGCCCGCACGCGGAGCACTCGCCGTCTCCGGCGAAGGCGAGCGTTACGGACCGGTACCGGTTGTCCACCGGCGTGTTCTCGACCTGATCGGTTGTCACGGTCGCTCCCTGGTGTTGAAGGTTCGGGGTTCGTCGTCCGGGGCTGCCATCCCCTTCCGACATCACTAATTCTGCCTTATTTAGGGGTCTGGGTCCACCTGAAACAGGGGTCTCGGGGGGTGATCTGGATCACACGTTTTCGCAGGCCAGGGGCGGTTTCCGCCCCACCGGCGGCGGCCTCGCCGGGCGGCGTCCGCCACGGCTCCGCCCGGTGGGCGGGGGCTCCCCTCGGTCGGTCGGGCAGGCTCGCCCGTACCCGGGTTCCGGCG
>NZ_JBEYBS010000085.1:0-2285 GCF_040632375.1 Streptomyces sp. NPDC019396
CTTGGTCCGGTTGTTGCTACTTCCCACCTGGCACTACTTCCTCTGGAACCTCAGGTCCCAGTCTCCAGGTGCCCACGATCAAGGGGAAGCTTCAGCTCTGCCCTTTACCTGTGTGCAAGGAAGATCATCAGTGCGACATTGGCAAGGCTTGTGTTCACGTTCGCACGGCTAGGACGCCGGATGCCGCAGGACCCGCACCACGTCTGCCAAGCCCAGGTGTGCCTCACGGCCGACTACACGTGCCAAACGCGCCGGTCCCGGACCGTCCCCGGGTAGGTGGCACCCTCTGGCCCACCCAGATCAGCTGGTCGGTGTCCGCAGGCCTTAAAACCGCTCGTCGACATCATGACGAAGAGATCAGGGTTCTCGGCGCCCACGACTTTCACCTGGTATGCCGAGTCGGCGGGCGTGTCGACTGACGGCACGTCAAGATGGGTCGGCGGGCGAAGTCGTATGTCCGGGAGCAGGCCCGTTCACCATCGAAGGAGCAAAGCCATGCCTCGGCTATCGAGCCGCACCGTCGGCGCTTCCCCGGCGACCCGACTCCGCAAGGGAGCCCTCCATCTGGTGTTCCGGCTGCCGGAGGGCGTCAAGCGCCGTATCGCCGGCCCTGCCGTGCGGATCGACGGCCGGGAACTCGCCCTCGACGCCCAGCTCCTGATCGCGCTGCGCAAGCGGCAGGGCGCCGTCCGCCTGGTGGTCGGCGACTCCCCAGACGAGATCCGCGAAGCCGTGCGGACCCGTCAGCACATCCTCGACGGGCCCCGCTACGGCACCGTCATCGACCGCGACATCCAGATCGATATCCCGGACGGCAAGATCCTCGCCACCCTCCACACACCCGCGGGCTGCCCCGATCCCTCCCCGTTGCTGATGTTCTTCCACGGCGGCGGCTGGGTCATCGGCAGTCGTGCCGAATACGCTCCCCTCACGCGCTTTCTTGCCCACCACGCCGGGGTGCGCGTACTGTCCGTCGACTACCGGCTGGCACCGGAGCATCCCTTCCCGGCCCCCTTCAACGACGCGCTCGCCGCCTTCGACCACGCCCACGCCCACGCCGCCGAGCTGGGCGTCGATCCCCAGCGGATCGCCGTGGGCGGCGACAGTTCCGGAGGCAACCTCGCGGCGGCCCTTTCCCGCGCCGTGATGGAACGGCAGGGCCCCCGCCCCTCGCACCAGTTCCTGTTCTATCCGGCCACCGACCTCACTCGGCGCCATCCCTCCCGTGAACGGCTCGCGAACGGCTTCATGCTGACCGACGACGACATCGAGTGGTTCGAGAACCACTACGCACCGGCCTCCGCCGACCGCTCCGATCCCCGCCTGTCCCCGCTCCTCGGCGAGGCTTCCCCCGGGATCGCCCCCGCCTATGTCGCCGTCGCGGGCTTCGATCCCCTGCGCGACGAAGGTGAGGCGTACGCAACCGCCCTGGAGAAAGCCGGGGCAACAGTGACCCTGGACCGGATGGACGACCTCATTCACGGGTACCTGAACTTCTACGCCCTGGGCCCCCGCTTCCGGGCCGCCGCCCTACGCACAGCGGAAGCGATCCGCACAAACCTGAGCGAAAGGAACTGACACCACTACCGAGCGGGGCCCCGCATCAGGGTGTTCGCCTCGAGGAACTCGCCGAGGGCAGCGCCCTGCCCTCCGTCCGGGGCCGCCCTCGTGATCTGCGCATCAGCATCATCACCAACCGCGCTGCACCGAGCCGGCCGCCGAGCGGTTCATCGCCAGGGTCCCCCCGCAAGGGCGCCTACGCCCTGCCGCTAGACCCGGCGCTCGTGCGTGAGCAAGACTGCGCCAGGTGCAGGAAGGCTTGCAGACGGCCCTGGACGCCGCCCAGCGCGCCGACCTCGACTGCGAGGCCCTCGTCCCGATCCTGAACGGACTTACGCCGGGCCGAACACGAGCACGCCTAGCATCAGGAGTATCTCCCCCTTGGTCAGGCCCCCGCCTTACTTCGGTCAACAATCCAGCCGCCCGGGAGCGACGCTGGGGACGCAGGAATTCACAGTGCCGACCCGACCGCACCGTCCGCAGCCGATTGGAGGGTATCCGCCTCGGACGCAGTGTGGGGGTCGGGCACCGTGGCCGCCGCAGCGGCGGCGAGGTCGAGGTGGGAGTTCATGTCCAGCTCTACTCGGGCAAACACAAGAAGCACGGGATGAACGTGCAGGTCATCGCCGGCCCCTTCGGCCGGCTGCTGTGGGCCTCACCCGCTCTTCCCGGGGCCGTACACGATGTCCGCGCAGCCCGCGAGCACGGCATCATCGACGCGCTCA
>NZ_JBEYBS010000086.1:0-2240 GCF_040632375.1 Streptomyces sp. NPDC019396
ACCCATGTCGACCACGACCTCGAGGGTCCGTTCAGCAAGCAGCAGGAGCAGGAGCGCAAGGCGGCTCTGGAGCGCGTGCTCTCCGGCCAGTCGACCGTCCAGAAGCGCGGTCAGTCGCAGGTCGTGAAGCTCGGCAAGAAGAAGTACGTCGAGCTCGGCCGTGAGAAGACCGACAAGATCTTCACGATCCTGGTGGAGTTCGGCGACAAGGTCGACGACACCACCATGTTCGACCCGGATGGCGACGGCCCGAAGCCGGCGGTCAAGAAGTACGGCGGCACCGTTGGTCCGCTGCACAACAAGATCGCCCAGCCGGACCGCAAGGTCGACAACTCCACGGCCTGGCAGAAGGACTACAACCAGGCCCACTTCCAGGACCTGTACTTCGGCAAGGGCAAGGACAAGAAGGGCAACGCCAAGCACTCGCTGAAGACCTACTACGAGCGCACCTCCTCCGGCCGTTACTCGGTCGAGGGCACCGTCTCGGACTGGGTCAAGGTCGAGTACAACGAGGCCCGTTACGGCTCGAACTACTGCGGCCAGTCCAACTGCTCGAACGTCTGGGACGCGGTCAAGGACGGCGTCAACGCCTGGACCGCCGACCAGAAGGCCAAGGGCAAGACCGACGCCGAGATCAAGAAGATGCTGTCCGACTACGACAAGTGGGACCGCTACGACTTCGACGGCGACGGCGAGTTCAACGAGCCCGACGGCTACATCGACCACTTCCAGATCGTCCACGCGGGTGAGGACGAGTCGGCCGGTGGTGGTGCCGAGGGCGAGAACGCCCTGTGGGCGCACCGCTGGTACGCCTACGGCACCAACGCGGGCAAGACCGGCCCGGACAACAACAGGGCCGGTGGCACGCAGATCGGCTCGTCCGGCGTGTGGGTCGGCGACTACACCATGCAGCCCGAGAACGGCGGCCTCGGTGTCTTCGCCCACGAGTACGGCCACGACCTGGGCCTGCCGGACCTGTACGACACCTCCGGTGGCGACAACTCCACGGGCTTCTGGTCCCTCATGTCGTCGGGCTCCTGGCTGGGCACCGGCAAGGACAGCATCGGCGACATGCCGGGCGACATGGATGCCTGGAGCAAGCTCCAGCTCGGCTGGCTGAACTACACCAAGGCCAAGGCGGGCAAGAACTCCAGCCACAAGCTGGGTGTCGCGGCGTACAACACCAAGAACCCGCAGGCGCTGGTCGTCGAGCTGCCCAAGAAGAAGCAGACCACCACCGTGGTGGCGCCCGCCGAGGGCTCCAAGCAGTGGTGGAGCGACATGGGTGACGACCTCAAGAACACCCTGACCCGCTCGGTCGACCTCACGGGCAAGTCCAAGGCTTCCCTGGACCTCTCGGGCTGGTGGGACATCGAGGCCGACTACGACTACCTCTACACCGAGGTGTCGACGGACGGCGGCGCCACCTGGACCCCGATCGACGGCACGGCCGACGGCAAGGCGATCACCCGTGACGCCAGCGACGCCCCGGCGCTGACCGGCCAGTCGGGCGCGTACAAGAAGCTCGCCTACTCGCTGGACGCCTACGCCGGCAAGAAGGTCGACGTCCGCTTCCGCTACCAGACGGACGGCGGTGCGGGCGGCAAGGGCTTCGCGGCCGACGCGATCACCGTCAACGCCGATGGCGCCGCGCTGTTCTCGGACGGTGCCGAGGGCGACGACGCCGGCTGGACCGCGAAGGGCTTCTCCCGCATCGGCGAGTCCTTCACCCAGGAGTACGAGCAGTACTACCTGGCCGAGAACCGTCAGTACGTCTCGTACGACGGAACCCTCAAGGTCGGTCCGTACAACTTCGGCTTCAAGTCGCCGAAGGACGGCTGGGTCGAGCACTACCCGTACCAGAACGGGCTGCTGATCTGGAAGTGGGACCTGTCCCAGAAGGACAACAACACCAGCCAGCACCCGGGTGAGGGTCTGATCCTTCCGGTCGACGCCAACGCCACCCCGCTGAAGTGGGCGGACGGCACGCTGATGCGCAACCGCATCCAGGCGTTCGACTCGACCTTCAGCACCTACCGCTCGGACACCGTCACGCTGCACAAGGCCGACGTCGCGCGCCGCATCGGCTCGCACGCGGGCAACCCGGTGTTCGATGACGGCAAGGGCGTGTACTGGTACAAGGAGAACCCGACCGCTGGTGTGAACGTTACTGACACCAACACTCGGATCTCGATCGTCAAGGAGCCGAAGAGCGGCGAGACGATCTCCGTGAAGGTCGG
>NZ_JBEYBS010000087.1:0-2233 GCF_040632375.1 Streptomyces sp. NPDC019396
AAGCACCGGCGGCCTCACCATGAACGATCAGACTCCTTCAAGATCAGCAGAGCCCGCAAGAAACGAGCCCTGCCACAAAGTCTGACGCGCGACAAGCCTGCCGGTGCGTCTGCCCTGGGGGTGAACGAACCTCCACCGTGCCGCCACGGTGGAGGTTCGTTCACCCCGAACAAGCCTTGAATGTCGGAGGACAACGGCAATGCCGCGAAGTAAGCGGGAACGGTGCACGTCAAGGGGTGTGGGCGGGATTGACGGTTGTCCCGGCGGGAGCAACGGAGCCTCTGGTAGGAGGGATGATCCGCCAAGATCAGTCCGTCCCCACAGGCCCCCTTGCGCTGCCAGTCTGCCACCAGCACGTTCACGCGAACCCTGACCGTTGCCGCCGGGGTCTTCGCCCCAGGCCACCTGGGTGAGCTGACCAAGTACCTTCCCTTCGAACTGGTCGACGCCGTCCTGGCGGAGACCGGGACCGTCCAGCGCCGGTTACGGTCCCTGCCCTCGCGGGTGGGCGTGTACTTCGTGCTCGCCCTCGGTCTGTTCCCACAACTGGGCTATGCCAAGGTGTGGGACAAGCTCGTAGTCGGCTTGACCGGGCTGCCGGTGCCCCACGCCGTCGGAGAAGGCCCTGCGTGACCTGCGCAGACGCCTCGGGGCCGCACCGGTGAAGGCGCTGTTCGAGATCGTGGCTGGGCCGCTGGCCCAGCCACGGACGCCGGGAGTGCGTTACCGGCGCTGGCGCACCGTGGCCTTCGACGGGTGCAGTTCGATCACGGTGCCAGACGCCGAACGCAACCGCGGCCGGTTCGGTCGGCCTCGCAACCGGTACGGCTGGACCGGCTACCCGCTGCTGCGGCTGATGGCGCTGGTGGAGACCGGAAGCCGCGGGCTCCTCGGCGCTGTGTTCGGCCCCAGGAGCTACGGCGAGAACCACTACGCCCAGCGCCTGCTGCATCTGCTCGGACCCGACATGCTGGTTCTCGCCGACCGAGGCTTCGACGACGGCAAGTTCCTGGCGAAGGTCGCCGGCACCGGCGCCCAGTTCCTGGTCCGCCTCACCTCCAACCGGCGCCCGCCGACCGTGGGCCGACTGCCCGATGGCTCCCATCTGGCTCGTATCCGTGGCGTCACGGTCCGCATCATCGAGGCCGACATCACCGCCACCTGCGCGGACGGCTCCCGTCTGCACGACGGCTACCGGCTGGCCACCACTCTGCTCGACCCCGGCCTGGACCCCGCAGAAGCCCTCGTGCGGCTGTACCACGAGCGCTGGGAGATCGAGTCCGCCTACTACGCCCTGCGCCACACCCTCATGAACGGGCGTGTCCTCCGTTCCGGCGATCCCTTCGGCATCGAGCAGGAGATGTGGGCCCTGCTCTCCCTCTGCCAGCTCCTGCGAACCGCCATGGTCGACGCAGTCGAATCCGCACCGGGCACCGACCCCGACCGTGCCAGCTTCACTGTCGCCCTGGAAGCGGCACGCGACCAGCTCGTCGCCGCTCACGCCGATGGCAACGGCCACGATCTCGTCGGCCGGATAGGACGGGCCGTGCTCTCGAACCTGCTGCCGGCCCGACGAGCGCGGATCAGCGTCCGCAAGGTGAAGTGCCAGACCTCCCGCTACGCCTACGCGAATCCCGAGGACCCGAGACCTCGAAGCAGCACGCGGATCGACTCTCTGGCGATCAGCATCCACGCTGTCCAGCAGACGACGGCTCCGTTCGTGTCGAGTCGGCACCCGGTTCCGACGGTGAAACCGGAGCCGGTTCCCCGGCCACCTTCTCTGATCGAGCGAGCCCTCGACGTTCTGCGTTCCCACCCTGGTCGCCGCTGGGGTGCCCAGGAGCTGGCCGCAGAGGTTGGAGTCGACAACGTGAACAGCTTCTGCGTCCTGGTCGCTCGCTGGGCCCGGAACGGATTGATCAGCAAGCTGCACCACGGTGTCTACGCGCTGCTGGACGAGTCGGCCACACCGCCGCCGTCACCGCCGACACTTCCCACACCACCACTGCCCGCAGTCGATCCGACGCTCTCCCGCTTCCAGGCGGCACTCCTCATTCTGCGATCAGCACCCCAGTACGCCTGGACCGCCACGGAGATCGCACCCGCGCTCGGCATCACCAACCTCAACAGCTTCCGAGTCTAAGAGGTCCTAACAGAAGTTGTTGATCATGTGACTTTCGGTTCGGATGCTCGTTGGTTTCAACATGGGGAAGCGTCAGTCGCGGCCGTGGAT
>NZ_JBEYBS010000088.1:0-2056 GCF_040632375.1 Streptomyces sp. NPDC019396
CGGTGGCAATAACCCTCCGGCCGCCCGCCCCGCCCCTGAAGCCACGCGGGGACCGGCAGCAGCGGCCGGATGACCTGCCACTCCGCCTCCGTCAGGTCGGAGCCGTAACACCGCACGCGGTCCGGCCCGTCCGCCGCGTTGCCGAACCTGCGCGCGAGACAGTCACACGCCGGAGACGGCGCGTTGGACTCCACAGACGCGAGCACGAAAGACTGCGACAGAAGGCCTCCTGGTGCTGCTCGGTTGGGATCGCAACCCCGAGCTACCAGGAGGCCCTGCCGTTATGCCCCGACCGCAGAGAGGTCACCCGAACAGGAACCGTGTTCGACTGATCAAGCCTGCCGAGCGGTAAGCGGATGGCTTCTAACGTCCCTCAACCTGTTCTGGTGCTCTACCAGGGCAAAGACTTGACAGCTATAGATAAGACTCGCCCAGCGCTACTACCTCCAGTCCTACGCACTGGCCACCGAATCCGGCATCCGCGGCCACGACGGCTTCGTCATGCGCACCATGGCCATGCAGGGCCTCAAGCTCCATCGCCCCGAACACTGCCTGGGGCTGGCCGAGACCGGCCTGAACCGAGCCAAAGGCCAGGTCGACGCCCAGACCGAAGCCCTCTTCCGCATCGTCCACGCCCACACCCTGGCCAAAAGCGGCAAACACCGCGCCGCCCTGGCCGCCGCCGATCACGCCCGCACCCTGCTGACCAAAGCCCCCGGCGACGCAGTGCCGTTCTGGGCGCTGGCTTGGGGGCCGCCAGCCGCATCCGTGTACTCCCGCACCGCCAAGGTCCACGAGACCATCGGCGACCACCGCGCCGCCGCCGAGCAGTACGCGCTGGCCGCCACAGCCCGCCCGGCAGACACCTACGCCCGGATCGTCGCCCTGGACCTGGTCGCAGGCGCCGAGATGCACCTCAAACGCGGCAGCATCGAACAGGCATGCACCACCTGGCACCGAGCCATCGACCACATGGACGGTGTCCGCTCCGTCCGCACCCGCAAGGCCATCTCACAGATGCGTGGCGACCTCGCCCGCTTCCGAGCCCGCGGCCTTCGGTGCGTAGCCGACCTCGACGAACGCGGCCGCGACTTCCTCACAAGCACCTGAGGAGCACCGTCAGACTTCAGCGACCGCCTGTGAAGCGCCGAACGATCGGCTCCAGGTAGTCCGCATGTGGTCCAGACAGGCCCGCCAGTTCCTGCGGCGAACGCACCAACGCGATGGCATCAAGCTCAGGCTCACGCCCCTGAGTACGCTCGGCCGCCGCCGCGGCGGCAAAGGCAGCACGTACCGCGCTCTCGGGAAGAGCCGGGGCAAGGTAGGTCAGACCCACGCTGCCGTTCTCGCCGCGGGTCACAGCCCACAACCGCAACGCCTCCGCGCTGGCGTCGAGCCCCAACTCCTCAGACAGCTCTCGCGCAGCCTGGCCAGCCAGATCCAATTCCTCCAGCCCTTCACCGTCCTGCGGTGGTTCCACGGACCCTCCCGGCAGCTGCCAACGGCCAGGCGCAGCCGTGGAAGACGACATCCTGGCCGTCAGCACACGGCCGTCGTCGGTCGGCTGGACCACGTTCACGAACAATGAGGCAAGCGCCGTGGCACCGGGAACACGACGGAGCGCGTAATGCCGGTAGGTGACCCGCACCCAGGACAGACGCAGGACGTGCGGGTCCGTGTGCTGCAATCCAGCACAGGCCACCACAGGCCCGTCGAAGAGAGCCGGGTTGGCCTGGACCGCCTTCTCCCACACGCGATCCCTGGCCGCCTCATCCGAGGGCGATAGGGGCGGCTCCTCAGCTTCCGTGAGGTGAAGCCGTTCAACATCAAAGAGGTCAACTACAGAGGGCAGCGTTTCGGGCACGGGCTCATCGTAGAAGCCGCCCCAGGCTTGGCTGGCCGGACGGGCCGACGCTTCTGGTAGAAGGCCGGTGGCGCAGGGCGTGCTTTAGCCGGAAGACTTACGAGTTGGTGCGTGATAGCGGGTGGGCATGCTCTGTTGGTGAAGGGCATGGTGGATCGGGTGGTTCTGGCGCATCTGTTGTTTACGGGTGTC
>NZ_JBEYBS010000089.1:0-1952 GCF_040632375.1 Streptomyces sp. NPDC019396
CCCCGGCCGCCGCGCGGCCGCCGGCCCCGAAGGGGACGAACAAGAGGTGCCGCGCCGCCAGGCGCGTCCACGGCCCGGTGCCGACGGCACCGGCCGACGAAGGAGGCCGGGGCCGGCGAGCACGCACCGGGCCACCAACACCGCCACGCCGCCAGGCGTGTCCGCTACCGCCGCCGCGCACGGCGGCGCTGCCTGTGAGGACGGCGCTGCCGTACGCGGGCCGGGAGGGGGCTCCCCTCCCGGCCCTGCGGTCACTTCGAGTCGAGCTGTTCCTGTCCCGTCTCCTTCGCCTTCTCGGCGGAGACCTTCGCCGCGTGCTCGGTGCCGTCGTACTCCTGGCCGTCGATGATGGCCTGTTCGATCGGTGAGGCCGAGTGGCCCAGCTGCACGAGCATGGAGAGGTACGCGCCGATCCGCTTCCGCGTGTGGCTGCTCAGCCCCTGGCGGTCCGTGCGCCAGGGCCGGTTGTCCTTGTGGCCGGTCGTCTTCTCGTACGACGCGACGCACGCCATGAAGGGGAACAGTGCCAGGCGGCGGGCGTCGGCCTTCGCCAGGATCTCGGCCGTCATCGTGTTCGCCCGGGAGGCGTCCGCGATGCCGAGCCATTCCCGGACCAGGCGGGTTCCGTCCTCGCTGGTGATGTCACCGATGCCGAGATCGTCGCCGCGCAGGGTCGATTCCGCGACGAACCGCGCCATGATCACCTGTGCGTCGCGCGGGAACGTCTTGCGGGTCATCCAGGTGTTCAGCCACTCGCGGCGGGCTGCGGTCGCGGCCTTGTAGTGCTTGTTCCCCTGGATGATGCGCTGGCGGGCCTCCTTGTCCTCCGCCTTGGTGGTCGCCGTGGTGCTGCCGGGCGGCTGGTAGACGGCGTGGTCGTACAGGGCGGGCTTCAGGCAGTAGGTCACCCAGTGGGAGCCGTACTGCGCCGGGGCCACGACGTGCCCCCGGCACGCCTTGTGCTCCTCCTCGCTGATCGTCTTCGCCCCGTCGTGGGTCCGCAGTTCGTGAATCCGGGTCGCACTGTCCGGCAGGGCCTCGTACTCGTCAATGACGGTCAGCCCAGCGGCGACGAACTCGGCCCGCTCCTTGGCCAGCCGCGCCGCCTCCTCCCGGTCGTCGCGGAGCCTGCGCAGACGGTAGGAGAAGTTCCCGCCCTGCGCCGCCTCGGTCAGCTCCTTCAGGGCCTCCGGGTCGTCCTCGAACTCGGCCAGCGCTTCGAGCTGGTCGAGCGTCCAGGCGTACTGGACGGCCTGGGCCGCCTCCATCGTCTTGGCCGCGCGTCCCACCTGCACGGCGGTCTTCACGTCCTTCTGCGTCCACCCGGTCTCGGTCGCGATGGCCTTGACCCCGGCCCCCAGCTCGCTCGCCTGGAAGAGGGCGGCGGCCTTCTCCCGCGTGTTCAGGCCGACCCGCTGTTCGGCGGTGGTGACCATGTCCACGTACTGCCCGGCCTCGTCCTCGGCCCGGCTGTCGTCGATCACGACGGGGACGGTCTCCCACTTGTCCTCGATCATGACCAGCAGACGGCGGTGACCGTCGATCACCTTGTACGTGCCGTCTGCCTGCGGGGTCACCAGCAGCGGCGTCCGCAGCTTCTTGCGGAGGCTCCGGCGGAACCGGTCGGTGACGGCCAGGTCCTCACGGACGTTGCCGGGGTGGGCGGTGAGCTGGGAAAGCGGGACGTCCTCGAATCGGAAGGTGGTCGGGATGGTCTGCTCGACGGTCTCGGTCGTCACGTCGTTGTCCTTGGTGTTGAAGGTTTAGGGCCTGTCGTCCGGGGCTGCCATCCCCTTCCGACATCACTAATTCTGCCTTATTCGGGGCGCTGGGTCCACCCAGAACAGGGGTTTCGGAGGGTGATCTGGATCACACGTTTTCGCAGGCCAGGGGCGGTTTCCGCCCCACCGGCGGCGGCCTCGCCGGGCGGCGTCCGCCACGGCTCCGCCCGG
>NZ_JBEYBS010000090.1:0-1816 GCF_040632375.1 Streptomyces sp. NPDC019396
CGGCCGCGCCGGACACCGCCTCCTCCGCCAACGCATCCTGCTCAGCTGACAACCGCACCCGAGCGATCACCAGCTACGAAAATCTTGTAAGAGCCAAACGAGCGGTGTAACCAGGGTGTTGGGGCTACTGACGGGCTGCTGAGAGGCGGCCGCCGAAGGTGATGTCGAAGGCGTTCAGGGCGGTCTTCCAGCGCATGGTCCAGCGGGCCTGGCCCTTGCCGGTGGGGTCCACCGACATGATTGCCATGTAGACGCATTTCAAGGCCGCGGTCTCGTTCGGGAAGTGGCCGCGGGCCTTGACTGCCCGCCGAATCCTGGCATTCACCGACTCGATGGCGTTCGTGGTGCAGACGATGCGGCGGATCTCGGTGTCGAACCGGAGGAACGGGGTGAACTCCTCCCACGCGTTCTCCCAAAGCCGGACGATCGCCGGATACTTCTTGCCCCACGCGTCGACGAACTCCGCGAACCGCTCGAGTGCGCAGGGCTTCGGCGTAGTCGCGTGACGCCTGTTTTGTGATCAGTTGAGGCCGAGGAGCGCGAGAGGACGACGGGGATCGCGGGCGTTGTGCCGGAGACTGGCCGCGATGTTCTTCACTCCGGCAGCCCGGAGGACTCCGATGGCGAGGTTGCGCCAGGTGGCCATCGCGCGGGGCGCGTTGCCGGTCCGTACTTGCGAGGCATCCTCGGAGAAGGTGGTGTCGCGGACGTGGTGCAGGGCCTCGATCTTCCAGTGGTCGCGGACGAGTCGGGCGAGCTGGGACGGGATGGCCTGCGCGGCGGTCAGGCTGGTGACGGCGTAGACCGTCTTGATCGTGGTCTTTCCGGTCTTGCGGTCGGTGCGGCGGCGCTTGATCTGGACGGCCTGGCGGGCGCCGGGGAAGAGGAGGCTGTTCACCGTGGCGACCTTGATCCGGCGGATCTCCGAGCGTCCGTGGCCGATGTCCTTGGTGCGGCCCTGGAGCGGGATGACTTTCCAGGGAAGGGACTTGAGCTGTCTGCGGAGCTTCTTCTGGTTGCCCTTGACGATCACGATGTAGTGCGCTGAGCGGCCGAGGAGGTAGTCGGCGTGTTCGCGCTGGGTGTGCATGGCGTCGCTGGTGACCACGACGCCGGCCAGGTCAGCCACTGAGCGTTTTCAGCGTTGCCTCTCCAGGGTGAGGATTGCTTTGGCTGCTGACGCGAGCCGGTTGGGGCTGCAGCGGGCATGGCGGAAGATGCGCCAGCGCTTGACGGTGGCGACGCCACGTTCGACCGGGTAGCGGAAGCGGGCGTGGGCCTTGTTCAGCGACTTCTCCTTCACGGTCAGCTCGCACTTGGGTCGGCGGCGGATCGGAACGGCGACGCCCGGGCCGGCTCCGGTGTAGGCCAGGTCGGCGAGTGCCGGGATCCGGAGCCGGGCGCAGGTAGCGAGGAGGTGGTGGCGCCGGGCCGCGGTGAGGTCGTGGGTGCGGCCGGGCAGGGGTGGCGAGACCCACAGCAGCTCGCCGTCGGATCCGGTGATGACCTGCAGGTTCACTCCGTGCCGACGGTGCTTGCCGCTGTAGTCGGCGCGGCCGTCGCCGACCCGGTCGCACTAGGCAAGGGTGCCGTCGATCAGCACGTACTCGCTGCCTGCTTCCCGTAGGGCGTGGGTGAGACCCGGTGCCCGGCGGGCGAGGAGGTCGGTGACTGCCTGGACGTAGGCATGGGCCGTACCGACGCTGATCCCGAACCCGGCAGCGATCTTCGCCAGAGTGATGTGTTGGCGCAGGTACAGCAGTGCCACCATCGCGCGCTGGGACGGCCGGAGCTTGCACCGCCGGTCGCCCTCACG
>NZ_JBEYBS010000091.1:0-1769 GCF_040632375.1 Streptomyces sp. NPDC019396
GACCTGCGGAAAGATGTGATGCAGGTCACCCGTTCGGAGGACTGTTCCAGGTGGACTCAGGCACTCAAATAAGGCAGAATTAGTGATGTCGGAAGGGGATGGCAGCCCCGGACGACAGGCCCGAACCTTCAACACCAGGGAGACGACATGACCACCAGCACCCTCTACCGCACCGGCGGAGTCGTCTCCTTCCACCGCAACGGCCCCCGGGTCGCGGAGGGCCGGGACGTCCCCCTGACCGTGGTCCCGATGCACGCCGCCGAACTCCGGCACTACGACTGGTTGGTGGAAGCCGTCCAGGAGGACGGCTACCACGGGGACATCGTGGCCGCCAACGTCTACTTCGCCGACACGGACGCCTTTCTCGGAGTCTTCTTCAGTGACGGCCGCCGGACGCACACCGAGTGGTGGGACGACGTCGTTCTGCACGACCTTGAGTTCGTCGCCGAGGTCCGCACCCCGCAGATCGCCCTGAACTACATGGTCGACCGGTGGAACTGGATGCACGGTCGCGTGCTGCCCGTCCGCGAGCCCTGGGAGGACGACGAGACGCTGGCCAGCCGCCGCAGGGAAGTCCTGAAGGCCCACACGGTGGCGGGCCGTCCCTCCCCGTCCGCCGACACGCTGGCGGAAGCTATCGCCGCCCAG
The DNA here is from genome assembly GCF_040632375.1 of Streptomyces sp. NPDC019396. Lineage (NCBI taxonomy): Bacteria > Bacillati > Actinomycetota > Actinomycetes > Kitasatosporales > Streptomycetaceae > Streptomyces > Streptomyces sp. NPDC019396. The sequence continues at coordinate 649 of NZ_JBEYBS010000091.1, forward strand.
GAGGCCGCCGCAGCGGAGAAGGCCCGCGCCGAGGCCGCGAAGCGCGCCGCGTACGAAGCGGCGATGCGTAGCAGCGCGTTCGGATTCGACGTCACGCTGGCCGATCCGTACCGGGTCATCGACCTGGCCAAGGCCGGACGGCCGGGCCGCTGCGACCACCCCCGCTGCACTCAGCCCGCCCCCGTCGCTATCGAGGCGGACCCGTGGATCAAGCGGGCCCCCGCCGACCGCCGCCCCGTCCGCCGCCGGGCGTGCGCGTTCCACTTCCTGAACGCCATCGACACGGTGTTCGGGTCCTGACACCACCCCGCCCGCCGGGCCCGCCACGGCGGGCCCCCGCACCTTCGACAGAGGAGATCATGATGAGGACCGCAGCGGACGAGACCGAGGTGTACCGGCTGATCCCGCGCCTGAAGACGTTCACGGTGAAGGGTGCCGACGTGCAGCCCGGTGATCGCCTGTACCAGTACGAGCACCAGGCCGGTGTCCGTGTCGGTGCCATGTGGTGCGGCCGTGTGCCGGGTGGCACGGCATGGGACCGCTACCGGGTGAACTTCCGGGAGGCCGATTTCCCGTGGGGCTACGGCAGCATCAGCCCCCTGGTGGAGTACCCCGTCCAGCGGTCCGGGGTCTACGTCGAGGGGTGGAGCCCCGAGGACTGCGACAAGCGCCGCAACGAGCTGTTCGAGGAGCTGCGGCGGGTCGAGCTCGACGCCGAGGACGCCGAGCTGCGGCCGATCTTCGACCCGGACCGCCGGACCTACTCCGTCCAGCTCTGGAGGGCGGGAGAACTCGCCGCGACCCACGGCACCACCGATAACTTCCGGTATTCGGAAGAGCCGCTGGAGGCCATCGACGCCTTCCTGAGCGAACAGGGCATCACCCGCGCGATCACGGACGACGAGGCGTTCCGCGTGCGCGCCGGTCTCAAGTACGCCAGGGGCGGCATGGAGTGGGCCGCCTTCACCGGCTGACCGCCACGGCACTGCCCCGCCCCGCCCGAGCCGGCCGGGGCGGGGCGTCGTCGCGGCGGTAGCGGACACGCCTGGCGGCGTGGCGGTGTTGGTGGCCCGGTGCGTGCTCGCCGGCCCCGGCCTCCTTCGTCGGCCGGTGCCGTCGGC
>NZ_JBEYBS010000092.1:0-1731 GCF_040632375.1 Streptomyces sp. NPDC019396
GCGGTGGGACGCAGGACACGCCTGATGAGACGCTGTTCGCCGCGATCGTCTACGTGCTGGTCAGCGGCTGCCTGGCGGGCACTCCCGCCATGCTTCGGCATCTCGAAGTCCACCGCACGTCGTCGGTTCATGATCTGGTCGAGGGCCGGCGTCTGGGGCCGGTTGCACGAGGCAGTCCTCGACGGGATCGTCGAGTGCGGCCTGCTCGATCTGTCCCCCACGGTTCTCGAATCGGCACACGTTCGGGCCAAGAAAAGGGGCGAACACCCAGGTCCGAGCCCCGTGGACCGGGGCAAGGCGGGTTCCAAGATGCACGTCCTGTCGGATGCGAACGGACTGGCCTTGGTCGTCGGCGACTCCGCAGCCAACACGCACGACAGTCCCGGGCTGAAGCCGATGGTGGCCGGTCTCCAATCGAGACACGACCCCGAAACGGTCCCGGTTCTCGACGAAGGTCACGACCGCAGATGTGGCCGGTCGAGGTCGGCCGCGAAGAAGGCCGAAGCGGTGTCAACGCTCTCGGAGAATTGACCACCCACCAGTCCTTGGGTTCTAACGCTTGTCGCAACATTCCTTGATCATGATGGGTGTGTTGATGGCGAGGCAGGGACGCAAGCGCAGGCTCGAGGTCGAAGCGGAGTACTGGCGGCTGCTGCAGTCCGGGGTGGGCACGGTTGAGGCCTGCAGGCAGCTCGGAATCGGCAGAAAGACCGGCTATCGGTGGCGGTCGGAGAATGGCGGCCTGCCACCGGAGCGTGTGTCCGAGACTGTCCACTCGGGCCGCTACCTGTCGCTGCTGGAGCGCAAGCGGATCGCCACCTTGCGCGAACGCGGCCTGGGCATACGCGAGATCGCCGAGCTGCTGGACCGCTCGCCGTCGACCATCAGCCGCGAACTGCGCCGCAACATGCTCGAACACGACAAGGGTGTCTACGACGCCGACCTCGCCCACCACCGCTCCAGACAGCGGGCCGAGCGACCGCGGAGACCCAAGCTGCGGCTCGACGCCCAACTCCGCGCCGAGGTCCAGGCCAGGCTCGACCTGGAGTGGAGCCCCGAGCAGATCGCCGCCCACCTGCGCACGCTATGGCCGGACCAACCCGAGCGACACCTGTGCCACGAAAGCATCTACCGGGCTCTCTACCAGGGCGCGAAGGGCGTCCTGAGCAGGACACTCACCAAGAAGCTCCGCACCGGCCGCCCCCTGCGCAAGCAGCGCCGCAAGGCCGACCAGCGGGCCCCGCGATTCGCCGTGCCGGCGACGCTCATAGACGAGCGCCCGCCCGTGGTCGAGCTCCGCGAACGCACCGGCGACTGGGAAGGCGACCTGATCACCGGCCGCAGAAACCGCACCGCCATCGCCACACTCGTCGACCGCCGCACCCGCCGACGGACACAGTGCGGAACAGGTACACACACGCCTCACCGAAGCCCTCCGGGATGTCCCTGACACCGCACGGATGACGCTCACCTGGGACCAAGGCTCCGAGATGGCCTGCCACGACCGCCTCGCCCCGCTGTTCCGCGACGGCTTCTTCGTCGCCCACGCCGGCAGCCCCCTGGCAACGCGGCACCAACGAGAACACGAACGGCCTGCTGCGGCAGTACTTCCCCAAGAGCACCGACCTGTCCGGGCACTGAAGCTTCCCCTTGATCGTGGGCACCTGGAGACTGGGACCTGAGGTTCCAGAGGAAGTAGTGCCAGGTGGGAAGTAGCAACAACCGGACCAA
>NZ_JBEYBS010000093.1:0-1729 GCF_040632375.1 Streptomyces sp. NPDC019396
GGTGCCGACGGCACCGGCCGACGAAGGAGGCCGGGGCCGGCGAGCACGCACCGGGCCACCAACACCGCCGCCCCGCCAGGGGCGTCCGCTACCGCGCCGCACAGCACGACGCGGCCCGCCCCGGCCGGCTCGGCAGGGGACGGGCCGCGTCGCCTCCGCTACCGGAGCTCGTTCCGGCGGCACCAGCACCGGGAAACGGTGGACCTCGTGTTGTTGTACGGCCAGAACTCCCGGATGTCCGCCTGGGCGGCGGCATCGGTCCGGTAGCACCGTGAGTAGACCTGGCTCCGGCTGCTGATCGCGTTGCTGTAGTAGACGTTCACATGGGCGGCCGGGGGCTCGGCGGTGGCCGCCTCGACCAGCAGGACCGGCGTGCCCGGCGCGGCCCACATCCCCCATACGCCGCCGCTGTGGTGGGGGTTGTCGCTCAGCCACCGGACGAAGATGCGCGGGGCTCCCGGCGCCGCCTCGCCCTCCTCGATGTCGACCACCATCGCGGGGTCGGCCCATTTCCCCCAGCCGTCGGACGTGGTGATGACGTCGCCGAGACGGACGTGCGCGAGCGGCATCCATCCGAACTCGGTGGTCCGCTCGGCGGTCGGGCGGCCGTGTGACAGGTACTCACCGGAGCACCAGTCACGCCAGTTCTCGGGCCGTGAGTGGTGTCCGACGTAGCCGGTGAACCGGGGGTCGGCCGGTGTGGGGGCGTCGTCGGCCCCGCAGGTGCCGCATGTGACGGGGTGCTCGGCGTCAGTCCAGTACGGCCCGTACTCCCGGCTCGTGTCGCACCGGCGACAGTCGAGCCGGGTCTTGCTGCGCGGGTCGACGGGCGGGCACTGGGCGGAGTGCTCGATGGTGTACGGGGACGCGATGACCACTGGGGGAGTCCTTCTGTTCGTTGAAGCGTTCGGGGAGTGGGCGGGGGCTTCGCCCCCGCCCGACCGGCCACGGCGTCAGATCACGCCGATGGCCAGCAGCCACGACGGCGACCCGTGCTCACAGGTGCCGTCCGGCTCCACCCAGCACCCGTCTTGGGCTTCGGCTCCGCCGTCGGACATCCAGCTCTGCATCTGCTCGATGGACGGCCTCCCGGTGTCGTCCCCGCGCTCGGGCTCCTGGTCCTCCTTCGCGTCGCGGGAGACGATCAGCGCCTGTCCCGACAGATCGAAGGTGGTCTGATCCTTGTCCGCCCACCACGGGGCGCCGCTGACCTGGAACGTCCGGTGCGTGACGTCCTTCAGGCCCTGCTTGCTCAGCTCCAGCACACGGTCCGTCCAGCCGGTGACGCGCGGGTAGGCGCTGGCGTCGCTGAGCAGACAGGCGATCCTGTCGCCCACCTGCACGTCCTTCGTGTCGATCCATTCGGTCTTGGCGGTCACGGTCACTCCCTGGTGTTGAAGGTTCGGGGTTCGCCGTCCGGGGCTGCCATCCCCTTCCGACATCACTAATTCTGCCTTATTTAGGGGTCTGGGTCCACCCGAAACAGGGGCCTCGGAGGGTGATCTGGATCACACATTTTCGCAGGCCAGGGGCGGTTTCCGCCCCACCGGCGACGGCCTCGCCGGGCGGCGTCCGCCACGGCTCCGCCCGGTGGGCGGGGGCTCCCCTCGGTCGGTCGGGCAGGCTCGCCCGTACCCGGGTTCCGGCGGGGGTGCCAGGCTCGCGGAGCGACCGCGAAGCGGCCCGGCCTGGCGGCCCCGCCGGGTTCCGGGTAGCCCTCCGGGTGACC
>NZ_JBEYBS010000094.1:0-1683 GCF_040632375.1 Streptomyces sp. NPDC019396
CCGGTCTGGCCGACCTGGTTGGAGTGCGGGTACCAGCCCGCGTCGACCGCGGCACGCGAGGCACCGACCGCCGCGCCGAGGGAGTCGGCGAGGGCCTCGATGACCGCGAAGTTCTCCGCGCCGTTGACCCCGCGGCCACCGGAGACCACGATCGCGGCCTCGGTCAGCTCGGGACGGCCCGTGGACTCCCGCGCGGTCCGCGCGGTGACCTTCGTCCCCCGCGCCGCGTCACCGAAGGACACCGCCAGGGCCTCGACGACACCGGCCGCCGGGGCCGCCTCGACCGGAGCCGAGTTCGGCTTCACCGTGATCACCGGAACACCCCTGGACACCCGGGACTTGGTGGTGAACGACGCCGCGAACGCGGACTGCGTGGCCACCGGACCCTCGGCACCGGCCTCCAGATCGACCGCGTCGGTGATGACGCCCGAACCGATCCGGACCGCCAGACGCGCCGCGATCTCCTTGCCCTCCGCCGACGACGGCACCAGCACCGCGGCCGGCGACACCGCCGCACAGGCAGCCTGGAGCGCATCGACCTTCGGCACCACCAGATACTCCGCGAACTCCGGCGCGTCCGCGGTCAGCACCTTCACCGCACCATGCTCGGCCAGCACCGCCGCGGTGGCCTCGGCCCCCGCACCCAGCGCCACCGCGACCGGCTCACCGATACGACGCGCCAGCGTCAACAGCTCCAGCGTGGGCTTGCGGACGGCACCGTCCACGTGATCGACATAGACGACAACTTCAGCCATGGGACGTCTTCTCTCCTGCTTACAGGTCTGCGAGGGGCGAATGAAACAGCGGAAACGATGACCAGGACTCAGATGCGCCTACGCACCCGAACGCCACCGGCCACAAACGACGGGGCAGACGTCCCTCTAGACGAACTTCTGCTCCGCGAGGAAGGCCGCGAGCTGCTTACCGCCCTCGCCCTCATCCTTGACGATCGTGCCCGCACTACGGGCCGGACGCTCAGCCGCGGAATCCACCACGGTCCACGCACCCTCCAGACCCACCTGACCGGCCTCCAGACCCAGATCAGACAGATCCAAAGACGCAACCGGCTTCTTCTTCGCCGCCATGATGCCCTTGAACGACGGGTAACGCGCCTCACCCGACTGGTCCGTCACCGACACCACCGCCGGCAACGACGCCTCAAGCTGCTCCGAGGCCGTGTCACCATCACGACGACCCCTCACCGTGCCACCCTCGACCGACACCTCCGACAACAGCGTCACCTGCGGAACACCCAGACGCTCAGCCAGCACCGCCGGAAGCACACCCATCGTGCCGTCCGTCGACGCCATCCCACACACGACCAGGTCATACCCGGTCTCCTCAAGCGCCTTCGCCAGCACCAGCGACGTACCCATCACATCACTGCCGTGCAGATCATCGTCCTCGACATGAACGGCCTTGTCCGCACCCATCGACAACGCCTTACGCAGCGCGTCCTTCGCATCCTCCGGACCCACGGTCAACACGGTGATCTCCGCACCATCCGACCCCTCCGCGATCTGAAGCGCCTGCTCGACCGCGTACTCGTCCAGCTCCGACAGCAGACCATCCACATCATCACGGTCAACGGTCAGGTCATCGGCGAAGTGCCGGTCACCAGTGGCATCAGGCACGTACTTCACACAGACAACGATCCTCAAGCTCACGCCGGCTCTCCTACTG
>NZ_JBEYBS010000095.1:0-1669 GCF_040632375.1 Streptomyces sp. NPDC019396
ACCCTCATTGATCCCTCAGGGAACCCGCAGACATCCCTCCGTCCTTCCGGCGAGCCGTCGCCCGCGCCGTCCACGGGGTGGGGTGGACGGACGGAAGCGACCGCAGCGATCAGAGTCGGCGACAAGGGGCCCGCGCCGCGGTCCATGTGCCGGCGACTGAGAGCGCGATGAATCAGCCGGTGGAGGCCTCGCCGGGCGTAGGGGTGCTCAACGCGATTGCGCAGGAATGCGGTCCAGAGTTCCTGCTGACCGGACGGACTCTCTCGGAGCAGGCTGCGGTGGTGGATGTCCTGCTCGCCAGAGGCTGGAGTCCGGCGCAAATCCGCCATGTCGTTGTGGGCCCTGGCTGGCCTGAGGTGATCAAGACCAGTCGTGCGGCATTGATCGCGGGACGGTTGCGGCGTGCGATCGGGGGGCCGGCTCCGGCAACCGCGACGCCGATTCCGGCTTCCCGCGCGTCGATCGATGCTGAGGGCTGGGGTTGTGCTGGGGGTTCAACGTGGACACCGCCAGCGTGGACGGGTGAGGTTCCGCGGGTACTCGCCGAATGCGTGGAATGCGGAAGCCCGGCCCTTGCGGACGGCCACGACAAGTGCCCGGTGTGCCCGGGCTGGCCCGAGTGCGTCGGTGGCTGCGGTATCGCCGACACCTCGAAGCGACGTGTCCGACCGCAAGAGCCGACCGATCTGTGCTCCGCCTGCCGGGAGCCTCGGCAAGCGGAGGCGAGCACGGCCTTGAGCGTTCAGCGGCTGACCGCCAGTCTCCACACACCAATTCTCCCAGACTCTAGGGTTCAGAGTGTAGAGTGAGAGCATGCGCAAGATCGAGATCGATGACGAGGTGTTCGCCTACCTGCAACGCCACAGCGAACCCCTCGTCGACACACCCAACGACGTCCTGCGGCGTGAGCTCTTCGGCGAAGGAAGGGCAGCATCCGAACACGAGACTCGGCGCCCAGGCGCGCTGATGTTCATCATCGAAGCCGAACTCGTCTCCCCCGGCGACAAACTCCGGCATCACCAGCCTCGCCGCCGACAGACCCACGATGCCGTCATCACCGCTGACGGATGGGTCGAGCTCCCCGACGGCCGCGCCTTCCCCCAGCCCTCCCCCGCGCTCAAGGCGCAGACCGGCAGCTCCATCAACGGATGGGGCCAATACACCCATGTGCCCAGTGGCCGCAGGCTGCAGGAACTGCGCGAAGAGGCCGCAAAGCACCAGGCTAAGAGCGATTGACCCCGGGTGCCGGCCTCCGACCGATCTACCAAAGACGTGGCGATGGACAGCAAGACCGACAGCACCGGCCTCGCGGAACTGCGGGAGATGCGGGACGCGATCAGTCTGGCAACATCCGCGGGCTTGTCGGTGATCGATATCGTCGCTCTGGTGCCGTCACTCGGCCCCCAGGCACCGGTCAGCACGCCAACTGAGCCCGAGCCGACCGGTTCCTGCAGCGAAGATGAGGTGAAGCGCAGACAGCACCACTGTCGATCCAGGTCCAGCCGGTGCTCCCGCGCCTGACCTGGATCCCGTCGGCGAGGCCACTACAGCCGCCTGCGATGCCGAGCAGCCAACCCGCAGGGCAGAGCACCAGGACGACGAGGTCGCGGCCGAACACGCTGCTCAGACTGCCCCTCCCCACCCCGAATCCGTCCCGTTCCTGGTGCGC
>NZ_JBEYBS010000096.1:0-1658 GCF_040632375.1 Streptomyces sp. NPDC019396
GGCTCTTACAAGATTTTCGTAGCTGGTGATCGCTCGGGTGCGGTTGTCAGCTGAGCAGGATGCGTTGGCGGAGGAGGCGGTGTCCGGCGCGGCCGTAGGTCTGCCGCTTGAGCAGCTTGATCTTGTTGTTGACGCCTTCGGTGCGGCCGTTGTGCCAGGGCAGGGTGAGGGCGTGGTCGACGGCGGTTCGGTCGCGTTCGAGGCCGATCGCGTAGGAGTGCAGGAACGGTAGGTCCGCTTCCCGGACCCGGGTGATCCAGCCGGTCAGCGCCTCGGCGTTGGCCGGCGCCGGGGTGAGCAGGGCCGTGAAGCCGGTCACTGCAGTGGCCAGGGCGGTCATCTCCGGGCAGGCCCCGGTGAGCTGGTCGCGCAGCACGAGCTGGTCCTCGCGTAGGTGGTCGGGGTCGGTGAGCAGGAGGCGGGCCACGCGGCGTGGGGAGAGGATGGCGTGGTCGGCCTCGACGCGGCCCTGGTTGATGTAGCGGACCAGGAGGTTCGCGCTGCCGGTGTAGCCCAGTTCCCTGATCTCCCGTAGGAGGTGGGTGACGGGCACCGCGGGGTCCTCGGCGCGGCGTCGGCGCAGGTGGTCGCGGTAGGGGTCGACCAGGGTGGGCCGGTACTGCGGTGCCCTCACCAGGCGCTCCGGCTCTGCGTGGCGGGCGTAGCGCTTGACCGTGTTCAGAGCAAGGCCGAGCCGGCGGGAGCATTCCAGCAGGCCGACGCCGGCATCGAGGAGCTGGTGGACCTGCTGCCACCGCTCGCGGGTGGTCGCGGCACGGGTGCCCTCCCGCAGTGGTGGGCCGGCCTTGGCCCAGCAGGCGCTGTGGGCCCTGATCTCGTTGGTCACCCCCTCGGCCAGGCCGTGCCACAGGTGCCAGCGATCGCAGACTTGCACGATCGCGGGGTCGGCGTCCGTGGTGGCCTGCGCGAACCCCCCGGCCCCGTCCCGGCAGACGACCTCGATACCGGGATGGTCCTTCAGCCAGGCGGTGACCGTCTCCATCCTGCGGTCCGGCAGCACGTCGATACGCTCGCCGGTGACAGCGTCGGCCAAGATGGTGGCGTAGCGGTGGCCTCTGCGCAGGGCGAACTCGTCGATGCCCAGCACCCGCGGTGCCGGTCGGGCCGGCGGGGCGATACGCATCAGGCAGTTCAGCACGCACGCCCAGGACAGCACCTGGTGCAGCACGCCCAGCAGCCGGGCTCCGGCCGATCCGGCCAGGGCCACGGCGACCGCGTCGACCACCTTCTGCAGTGCAGGTGTGCGACGCTGGTAACGCCGCGTCAACCCGGTGACCTGCTCGGCAAAGGTGACCTTCTCGCAGGCCGGGTTCTCGCAGTACAGGCGGCGCACCGATAAGTCGATCATGACCGCACGGCCGCCGACCGCCTCGTCCGCGAGGTGCCGCTCGTAGCGCGAATGCACCCAGTCCGATACTTGCCCGCACGCCGGACACGCCGCTTCGGCGTCATCCCAGGTGCGGGCCGTGATCCTCAGCAGATCCCCGCCGGCCTCCACCCCTTCGACCTGCACCGCGGCCAGCTGCGGCAGCAGATCCCCCACCACGACAACACACCCAGACAGCATCTCACCGCCAACCAACCGACACCACAGGCCAGTTGAAGCGATCACCGCCTACGGAAATCTTGTAAGAGCC
>NZ_JBEYBS010000097.1:0-1516 GCF_040632375.1 Streptomyces sp. NPDC019396
GGCGAGGGCGGCCTCGGACTTGATCCGCTCGGGGTTGTCGCCGGCGACGACGAGGATTTCCGCGGCGGTGTCCACCCCGATGCCGAACGGCTCGAGCAGTTGTGGAGCGGCCAGCTTGACCAGGTCGCCGATCATCTTCGTCAGTTCTTTGGCCTCGGCGTCGAGGTACTGCCACCGCTTGGCGAGCGTCCGCAGCGTGTGGCGCAGTGCGTCCTCGGGTCCTTCCAGGCGGCGAGGACGCAAGGCTGCCAGCTGCCGCGCCAGTGTGATCTGTGTCTTTCCCGCGGTCTCCCGGCGCAGGGTGTCCGGGGCGTGGACCAGCATCGCCTTCATCGTGACCATGGCCGCGGCCCGCTGTTCAACAGCCTGGTCGTGCGCCACCTTGAGCCGGCGGATCATCTCCGCTTCGCCGTCGGCGCTCTTCGGTGTGGCGGTTGCGAACCCGGCGAGCACGGCGCGGGCGGCGTTCTCGGCGTCCAAGGTGTCGGACTTGCCGTTCATCCGTCGAAGACGCCTGTCCGGACGGCCGGCCTCGACCACCTTGTGGCCGTTCCTGCGGAGAAACGATGTCAGTGTGGCGCCGTAGGAACCGGTGCCCTCGATCCCGAACGCCAGGACTCTGCCGAACGGGGCCGCCCAGTCCAGCAGTTGTTGGAAACCACCGGCGTCGGTGGGAATCGTCAAGGTGGCCAGGATCCCGCCGATCGTGTCCATCACCGCCGCGACGTGGACGTGCTTGTGCGTGTCGACACCGATCACGACATGCCCGGACCTGGGCTGCTCGATGGTCTGCACGATGTTCCTTCCGGCCGGTAGCGTGGGAGGTCACGCTGTCGCCGGTCGGACGGACAGGACTGTCACGGGGACGCTTTGGTGAGTCGGCTCCAGGCTCTTATCAGGTCACGTCCGTCCGGCGGCAGCGCTTGCTGCGTGCCCGGCCGGACGGTCGACAGATCAACGCCAGGACACCCGCGGGGTCAGTCGTAAACAAGAGTCAGACCGCCTCAGCCGGGGCTACCCGATCCTTGCGGGATCCGGTGCGAAAAGACTGACAGTCGAAACATGACCCGGTGCGTCCGCAGCTTTGCCGCAGACCCAACTCCCGTATGTCTCGGCGGAATTGATCCGACGTGTACTCGCTGCCGCGATCCGAGTGTGTAATGCATCCAGGCTGCAGACCGCCCCGGCCATGGGCCATCTTCAGCGCGTCGACGACCAGGGAAGCGCGATGGTGGTCGGCCATCGCGTAGCCGACGACCTCGCGGGTGGCCAGGTCCAGCCAGCAGGCGAGGTAGAGCCAGCCCTCCGCTGTCGGGAGGAAAGTGATGTCCCCGACCAGCTTCGTGCCCGGCCGCTCGGCGTGGAAGTCGCGGCCGATCAGATCCGGGGCCGGCCTCGCCTTCCGCTCCGGCCGGGTCAGTGAGCGACGACGGCGCCGGTGGGCGCCCTGGATCCCGCGTTCGCGCATCAGGCGGGCGACGCGCTTGCGGTTCACGCACCGTCCCAGACGCCGCAG
>NZ_JBEYBS010000098.1:0-1470 GCF_040632375.1 Streptomyces sp. NPDC019396
CAGACCCTCCTCGCGACATGGACCGGCGTCTGCCCCACCTGTCAACGCGGCATACCCACCCCAGCCCCGACCTGACCAAGCACTACTAGGGATCGTCGCAACACGTGATCGATTGTGTTAGGCGGCGAGTAGTTTATGCAGGCGCTCGGCTGGGGTTTCCCAGCCGAGCGTTTTGCGTGGGCGGCCGTTGAGCTGGGCTGCGACGGCGTCGAGGTGTTCGCGGGTGTGGACCGAGAGGTCGGTGCCTTTGGGGAAGTACTGGCGGAGCAGGCCGTTTGTGTTCTCGTTCGATCCTCGCTGCCAGGGGCTGGCGGGGTCGCAGAAGTAGACGGGGACGTCGGTGGCGATGCTGAACGCCTTGTGGGCGGCCATCTCTGCGCCCTGGTCCCAGGTCAGCGAGCGGACGAGGTGGGCGGGCAGGGTCTGGACGGTTTCCACCAGGGCGTCGCGGACGTGCTCGGCGGTGCGGCCGTCGGGCAGGTGCAGGAGCATCACGTAGCGGGTGGCGCGTTCGACCAGGGTTCCGATGGCTGAGCCGTTGTCCTTGCCGATGATCAGGTCGCCTTCCCAGTGGCCGGGCACGGCCCGGTCTTCGGCCTCGGCGGGCCGTTCGCTGATCATGTCCATGGGGTCTGCGAAGCGGGGCTGGCGGCAGTTGGCCTGGCGGTGGGGCTTGCGGCGGGCCCGGCCGGTCCGCAGTGCTCCGGCGAGTTCTCGGCGTAGTTCGCCGCGTCCTTGCACGTAGAGAGCCTGGTAGACGGTTTCGTGGACCACGTGCATCTCCGGCCGGTCGGGGAACTGTGCCCGCAGAGCCTGGCAGATCTGTTCCGGGCACCACAGCTCGTCCAGCCCGGCCTGGACCGCGGCCCGCAGCTCCGGATTCCGGCTGATCTTGCGCGGCTTGGGGCGGGGTCGGCGGTCATCGGCCCGGGCCTGGGCGGCGAAGGGCCGGTACTGCTTGTTCACGGGATGCCGGTTGCGGCGGATCTCCCGGCTGATGGTGGAGGGGCGCGGTCCAGCTCGGCCGCGATCGTGCGGACCGTGGCCTTTTCCCGCAGCCGGTCGGCGATGTGGATCCGCTCGGCCTCTGACAGATACCGGGACGACGACGAGGCCGCCCGCACAGCTTGTGCGAGCGGCCTCGGCCGCTTCTTGCGCCCCTCGGGCCGGCCATTGCGCCACTCCCGGCCGGTCCTAGGGTTCACACCGACGCGTCGGCTCGCCTCCGCGTTGCCGAATCCCAGCTGCATGAGCCGGAAGTATTCCTCCCGTTCCCGGTGCAGCTTCCGCCGGCCCTGTTCCTTGCGGCTCTCACGGACCTTGAAGTCCATCGCATCCCCTGAGCTGGGGTGTTGCGACGATCCCTAGAATCCGCCCTTGGAGGGTGCTGAAGTGGAGGACTGGGCAGAGATGCGCCGGCTGCACCGAGCTGAGGGTGTGCCCATCAAGGAGATCGCACGGCGGTTGGGG
>NZ_JBEYBS010000099.1:0-1440 GCF_040632375.1 Streptomyces sp. NPDC019396
CGATCCCTAGTAGTGCTTGGTCAGGTCGGGGCTGGGGTGGGTATGCCGCGTTGACAGGTGGGGCAGACGCCGGTCCATGTCGCGAGGAGGGTCTGTAATTCGCGGACGATGCGGTAGAGGCTCAGGCCGGCGCCGTGTCTTTTGGGGCTCTGGCCAGTCGTTGCAGGGTGCAGAAGGCATGTGCGACGGAGACGAGGGTGACGTGGTGGTGCCAGCCGTTCCAGGTGCGGCCCTCGAAGTGGGCCAGGCCCAGGGCCTGTTTCATCTCGCGGTAGTCGTGCTCGATGCGCCAGCGGAGCTTTGCGAGGCGGACCAGGGTGTTCAGTGGGGTGTCCGGGGGCAGGTCGGACAGCCAGAACTGCACGGGTTCGGCCTGGTCGGCGGGCCACTCGGCCAACAGCCAGCACTCCGGCAGCGTCGGGCCTTCGACTGCCTGCCGGACCTCGCGTCCGGCAGGCCGGATCCGCAAGGTGACGAACCGCGAGTACATCCGCTTGAAGCCACTGCGGCCGGTGCCGGGCCGGGAGCCCTCACGCCACTGCACTGGCTTCCCTGCCTTCCGGCCCGCCGCGATGACCAGCTGTTTCACCGACCGCGGTGGGTCGGGGTACTTCGCCACCGGCGGGCGTCCGGTCCCGGAGTACGGTTCGGCGACTGGCACGGCTTCGCCGGGCTGGGCGGAGAGGGTGGTGGAGATGCCCACCACATAGTTGAGGCCGCGGGCCTGCAGGCCGAGCCGGAAGGCGGCGGCGTCGCCGTATCCGGCGCCCGCGATGGCCAGCGGCACCTCGATGCCCCACGAGCGGGTCTCGTCGAGCATGTCGAGTGCAAGCTGCCATTTCTCCACGTGCCCGATGTCGTCAGGGATGCCGCAGGCAGCACGGCGGGCGACCTTGCCCGGATCCGCCTTCGCGGACCCCGGCGCCCAGGTTTCGGGCAGGAAGAGCCGCCAGCCGACTGCCGCCGAAGCGTGGTCCGAGGCCAGGTGCAGCGAGACCCCGACCTGGCAGTTGGTGACCTTGCCCGCGGTGCCGGTGTACTGCCGCGACACGCACGCCGAGGCGTTGCCGTCCTTGAGGAACCCGGTGTCGTCGAAGACCAGCGCGGTGGGTCGGATCGCCTCTTCCATCCTCCAGGCCAGCCGGGCCCGCACATGCGCTGCATCCCATGGACTCGTAGTCACGAAGTGGGCCAGCGCCTGCCGGTTCCCGTCCTCACCCAGCCGGGCAGCCATCGGCTCGACCGACTTACGCTGCCCGTCAGTGAGCAGGCCCCGCAGGTAGACCTGCCCCCACCGACGCTGGTCGTTTCTCGCGAACGGCTCGAAGACCTCTGCCGCGAAGTCCTCCAACTCGGCACGCACAGATGCGATTTCCTCCGGTGCCACACGTCCTCAACGACACACTCAACCCATAGGACACGCAACATCGACACCGACCT
>NZ_JBEYBS010000100.1:0-1245 GCF_040632375.1 Streptomyces sp. NPDC019396
GCGGCCGGTCATGCCGTCGAGTCGATCCTCGCAGCCCTGAACACCGCAGGGCTGAAGATCGCGGCACGAACCTTGCGGGCCTGGTGCGCCCCAGCTGTGGGCGTGAGCGAGCCCGCGGCCCGGACCTTGAGCGACGCCCTGGTTGAGGACGCCGTCCGTCGGCTGGCCTTTGCCACCAACCCCGCCGGTCAGCGTGTGCTGGCCCCAGAAGGGCTCTATGGCCGGCGCAAGATGCTGGCCCTCATCCGCCGCACTCTCCATCCCGAGGCCGGTTTCGGGGCCGTCGACCGGGCCATGCGCTCGCTCGGCCTGGCTGGCGTCATGCGAGGCAAGAGACCCAGAACCACCGTCCCCAACCCGGCCGACACCCGGGCGGCAGACCTGTTGAACAGGGATTTCACCGCTCCCGCCCCAGACCAGAAGTGGATCACGGACTTCACCTATGTCCGCACCTGCCAGCCCTTCACCTACGTCGCGTTCATCGTCGACTGCTTCTCGCAGAAGATCGTGGGCTGGCACGCTTCCGTGAAACGAGACGTGGAGCTGGTCGACGTGCCGCTGTGGATGACACTGTGGCGCCGCGGCCACGAGGGCACTCCAATCGGACGCGACCAGCTCATATGTCACTCAGATGCCGGGTCGCAATATACGAGCGTGCGCTTCACCGAACATCTGCGGCTCGAGGGCATCCACCCCTCGGTCGGGAGCGTCGGCGACGCCTACGACAACGCTCTGATGGAGACCATCAACGGCCTCTACAAGTCCGAATGCATCCGCACCAGCGTCTTCCACGACGGCCCCTGGAGAACCGTCTCCGACGTCGAGTACGCCACCGCCTCCTGGGTCGAGTGGTACAACAACCGCCGACTGCACTCAAGCCTGGGCATGATCAGCCCCACCGAGTCCGAGGCAGCCCACTACGCTGACACAGAACCGCGGGCCGACTGATCACCGGCCAGCAAAACACCGGGAGGAAAGTCGGAACGGTTCACCGAAACCGCCGTTCATGCTTCGGCAACAGCGGCTCGATCACCGCCCACAGCTCGTCACTGACCTCCCACGGCTTCCGCCGTGCCATGGCCGCACCCCACAAAACACGGGAACACATACACCTCCACCGTGCCACAGAAGGATCATTCTGCAAGGACCCCTAAGGGGTGCTTTCAGAAGGCCGGATGTTTGCGGGCGAGGGTCATGCAGTGGGCGAGCTGGAGGAATGCGTCATGCATGTCGTCTCGGGCTTCC
>NZ_JBEYBS010000101.1:0-1243 GCF_040632375.1 Streptomyces sp. NPDC019396
ACGGCACCGGCCGACGAAGGAGGCCGGGGCCGGCGAGCACGCACCGGGCCACCAACACCGCCACGCCGCCAGGCGTGTCCGCTACCGCCGCGACGGCGCCCCGCCCTGGCCGGCTCGGCGGGGGCGGGGCGGCGTCTCAGAACAGGGCCGCTTCCTCGTACTCGTACGTGGTCGCCGTCGGCTTGGGCACGGGCACGGCGGCTCGGGGGGTGGACACGAAGCGCGGGGCGGGGACCGGCAACAGGCCCTCTTCCGCGTCCTCGAAGTCCGCGAACACCACCTCTGTGCGCGGGCTGACGCCTCGCCATCCGTCCTCGTAGGCGGACGTGTCGATGCCCACGCGGGAGCAGAGGGTGATTCCGGTCTCCCGGTGGAAGCGCTCGTACGCGGTGCTGCGCTGCTCCTCGTAGCTGTGGACTCCCGCGATCTTGAACGGCGCGGACATCTGCGGCACGAGGAACACCCCCTTCCTCGCGAGGGTCGACGCGATGTCCATGACGTGGAACTCGAAGTTCGGGCCTCGGTACCTCGGCCCGTTCCCGCTCCGCTCCACACGGCCGAAGGGAGGGTTGGCCACCGCGTAGTCGAACCGCCCCAGTGTCTTCGGGTCCAGGGTGAAGACGTCCGCGCAGATCCAATGCGCCTCGGGCACGACCTTCCGTCCCACCTCGACGTATGCCGGGTTCTTCTCGACACACACCACCTCGCGCGGCGGCCTCCCCTCGAACCTCCTGTGCCACTTGTCCTGCACGGCCCACGCCAGACGGCCGATCCCCGCGCACAGGTCGATGACCCGCTCCCCGTTCACCTCCAGCCGGAGGTCGAGCGCCAGATCCTCCGGGGTGAAGAACGCTCCGTCCAGGGAGTTGCTGGTCGTGCTGGACTCCTGCCAGTGGTCGAGCACGGTTTCCCGCTCCTCCTCCGTCAAGTCGCGGTTCAGCTTGACCAGCCGCGACGCCTCGCGGTGCAGTCGCTCTTGCTCCTTGGTCAGCTTCGCCATCACGCTCTCCCTGGTGTTGAAGGTTCGGGGTTCGTCGTCCGGGGCTGCCATCCCCTTCCGACATCACTAATTCTGCCTTATTTAAGGGTCTGGGTCCACCCGAAACAGGGGCCTCGGGGGGTGATCTGGATCACACGTTTTCGCAGGTCAGGGGCGGTTTCCGCCCCACCGGCGGCGGCCTCGCCGGGCGGCGTCCGCCACGGCTCCGCCCGGTGGGCGGGGGCTCCCCTCGGTCGGTCGGGC
>NZ_JBEYBS010000102.1:0-1102 GCF_040632375.1 Streptomyces sp. NPDC019396
GGAACGACGCGACGACATCCACGAAGCCTTCCTCGGACTCGCCACCTGCCTCATCACCCACCGACACGTCCAACGCCTTTGTTAGGAGTTCTAAGAGCGTGTTGCAGAAGGTTGGGTGTTCGCAGGTCAGAGTGTGGTTCCGGCGTTTCTGATCATGCTGCGAGGGCGAGCCTGTGCATGTGGGCGACGGCCTGAACTGCGTGGTGGAGCCCGTTACCGCGCTGGCGGCAGTCTCGGAGAATCTTGTAGTGCTTCATGCGGGCGAAGGCATGCTCGACACGGGCTCGCACCTTGCGGTGCTCGGCGTTGTCTTCCTCCTCGCCGGGCAGGAGTGGCCGGCCGGGGCGTTTGCGGTGCGGGATGACCAGGCCGGTGTTGATGTAGGCACCGTCACCCAGCACCGTGACGCCTTCGCAGTGCTCGGCCAGTCCGGAGTCGCGCCATGCCTTGGCGTCGGCGGTGGTGCCGGGGACCGGCCGGGCCGCGGCAATCACCAGCTTCGTGTCGGCGTCGATGATGACCTGCACGTTTGCGGAGAACCGGTAGTTGCGGCTGGAAGCGCCGACCTTACGGTCGCGGACCGGGATCAGGGTGCCGTCCGCGATCCGCAGCCGCTCTACGGCATCGGCCGGCCGGTGAGCCGGCTCGATGGCCAGGAGCGGGCGCAGACGCTGGATGACCCGGCACACGGTCGCGGGCGAGCAGCCGAAGAGCGGTGCAAGCTGCCGCATGGTGAGGTTCGTGCGGTAGTAGACCGCCATCAGCAGGACACGGTCCGCCAGCGGCAGGCACCACGGCCGACCACCACCGGGACCGTTTCCGCCCCTCTCCCGCACCACCTTCACCAGGCGGTCGAACTGGCGCATCCGCAGCCCCGTGAACGTCTCCACCCACACAGCCTCAGCCCTCAACACCCCACGCAACAAGGAAAATGTCCTGTTCCGAAGCCTTCTGCAACACGCCTTACGAGCTCGTGCATGGTAGGCGGTGAGGCGTCGAGCCGCAGATGGTTGATCATGGTCGGGTGGTGGGGAACACGACTCGTGCAGCGATCATCAGCCACCGCCGGATCACGGGCCTGACAGCTGAGGTGATTGCTGAA
>NZ_JBEYBS010000103.1:0-1069 GCF_040632375.1 Streptomyces sp. NPDC019396
TACTGACTTCGGCTCGTTAGGGTGATCTTTCTGGAAGTCTCTGATGAGTCCGGAGTGTTGTCTGTATCTCCTGGTGTATGAGGTATGCGGATGGGGGTGGGTTGACCCCTGTGGGACGTCGGCGCCGGGAGTCGGTTCGGATACAGGCGGCCGAGCTGTTCGAGCAGGAGATCAAGCCGCCGGACGTGGCACGGCGCCTGCGGGTGAGCCTGAAGTCGGCCTATCTGTGGCATCAGGTGTGGCGGGACGGCGGCGTGCAGGCCCTGGCCTCCCGCGGCCCGAGCGGATCGCGATGCCGCCTGTCCCCGCGCTGCCTGGAAAAGCTGGCCGCCTACCTCGATGAAGAGCCGGGGGCGCATGGCTGGGTGGAGGACCAGGTGTGGACCGCGGCGAGGGTGGCCACGCTGATCGGCAGGAAGTTCCACGTGTCCTACAGCGTCTCGGACGCCACCCGGCTGATGCACCGGCTCGGCTTCAGCCCGCAGGTTCCCGCGCGGCGGGTCGCCGAGCGCGACGAGCAGGCCGTCACTGTCTGGAAGGAGGCGACCTGGGCGGAGGTAAAAGAGCCCGGGCGGCTTGCGGAGGCTACATCTGCTTCGAGGACGAAGCAGGCTTCACCCGGAAGCCGCCCTGGGGACGCACCTGGGGCAGGCGCGGGCACACCCCGGTCGTGACCGTCAGCGGACGTCGTTCGGGACGCCTGTCCGTGGCGGGGCCGCGGGCAAGGGAAAGCGCCGCAGCATGGGCGAGCGCGACTTCATCGCGCTGATCGACGGGACCCATCACCTCGTCAAGGCGCCAATCGTGCTGGTCTGGGACCGGCTCAACACTCATGTCTCCCACGCCATGCGTGAGCTGATCGCCGAGCGGGAGTGGCTGACCGTGTTCCTGCTGCCCGCATACTCGCCCGACCTGAACCCCGTCGAGTGGGTCTGGGCGCACGTCAAACACAGCCTCGCCAACCTCGCAGTCATGGCCCTCGACCACCTCGAAGCCCTCGTCCGCAACCGGCTCAAACGCCTCCAGTACCGGCTCGACACCCTCGACGGCTTCATAACCGGCACCGGCC
>NZ_JBEYBS010000104.1:0-1012 GCF_040632375.1 Streptomyces sp. NPDC019396
GTGCCGTTGACCGAGGCGATCCGGGAGCATCGTTTCGATGCGGTGTTCGGTGGTGGTCGCAGGGATGAGGAGAAGGCGCGGGCGAAGGAGCGGGTGTTCTCGTTGCGGGATGAGTTCTCGCAGTGGGATCCGCGGCGTCAGCGTCCGGAGTTGTGGCAGCTCTACAACGGTCGTCATGCGCCGGGTGAGCATGTGCGGGTGTTCCCGTTGTCGAACTGGACCGAGCTGGATGTGTGGCAGTACATCCAGCGTGAGGGGATCGAGTTGCCGGGGATCTACTTCGCGCATGAGCGTGAGGTGTTCGCCCGCAACGGTATGTGGCTGACCGCTGGTGAGTGGGGCGGGCCGAAGGGCGGTGAGACGCCTGAGAAGCGGCTGATCCGCTACCGCACGGTCGGTGACATGTCGTGCACTGGTGCCGTCGATTCGGATGCCACCACGCTGGATGCGGTGATCGCGGAGATCGCCGCCTCCCGGCTCACCGAGCGGGGTGCGACCCGCGCCGACGACAAGATGTCCGAGGCTGCGATGGAAGACCGCAAGCGCGAAGGGTACTTCTAGAGATGACCAGCTCCACACAGTTGCTGGCCGAGGAGTTGTCGGCCACCACCCTGCTGCGTTTCGCGACCGCCGGGTCGGTCGATGACGGCAAGTCCACGCTGGTGGGCAGGTTGCTGCACGATTCGAAGTCGGTGCTGGCCGATCAGCTGGAGGCTGTCGAGCACGCGTCACGCTCGCGGGGCCAGGAAGCGCCGGACCTGGCGTTGCTGACCGACGGGTTGCGGGCCGAGCGGGAGCAGGGCATCACCATCGATGTCGCCTACCGCTACTTCGCCACGGCAAGGCGCCGGTTCATCCTGGCCGACACCCCGGGGCATGTGCAGTACACCCGGAACATGGTCACCGGCGCCTCGACGGCCGAGCTGACCGTGATCCTCGTCGACGCCCGCAACGGCGTGGTCGAACAGACCCGCCGGCACGCCGCGATCGCCGCACTCCTGCGCGTCCCCCA